>JBBRVU010000270.1:0-4357 GCA_038246575.1 Actinomycetes bacterium
ACTCGCGCAGCGACCCTCCACGCGCCCAGGTCCCCACCCGACCGAGTCCCCGGGAGCCCGGTGCGGGCACGAGCTCGAGCAGGTCGAACGCGGGTTCCTCGTAGGGATGGGCCGTCCGAAGGGCGGCCACGACATCGGCACGACGGTGTCGGGCCAGCACCATCTCCACCCGGGTCTCGGCGACCCGCGTCGCAGAGCCGATCTCGCCGATCGCGGGATCCGCTCCTGGCCTAGCCGTGAACGTCCCCGTGCCGCTGGAGGTGAAGGCACAACGTTCGTACGCGCCGAGCCGGCCAGCGCCGGCGGCAGCCAGCGCGTCGACCACCCGGTCGGCGTCGGCCTCGGGCACGAAGGTCACCAGCTTGTCCAGCACAGTGCCGGCGGAGGGCACCAGAGGTCTCAGCCCGGTCAGTCCGAGCGCCGCCGCCAGCGCGTCGGACACCCCGGGGTCCGCAACGTCGGCGTTGGTGTGCGCGACGTGCAACGCGACACCCGCCCGTACGAGGGACGTGACCGCTCTTCCCTTCGGCCCGGTGGTGGCCACCGAGTGGACCTCCCGCAGCAGCAGCGGGTGATGGGTGACCAGCAGGTCGGCACCCCACCCGATCGCCTCGTCGATCACCGCCTGGACGGGATCGACGGCCAGCAGCACCCGTCGCACCGACTGGTCGGCGTCCCCGGTCACCAGGCCGACTCGGTCCCAGTCCTCGGCCCAGCCCGGGTCGTACAGCCCGTCGAGCACCGCGACGACATCGGCCAGACGCGTCCCGGACATCGCCACAACCTATGCCGTGCAGGGGCTCAGGCGATGCCTTGGGCCACCGAGACGAACTCGCACCACACCGTCTTGCCCTGGTCCGCCAATCGAACGCCCCACCGTGTCACCAGAGCCTCGAGGACGGCGATGCCGCGCCCGCTCTCGGCATCCTCGACCGCAGCAGGCGGCCGAGGCAGGTCGTCGGAGAGATCGGTGACCCCGATCATGAGCATCGGGGGGTGCCATGCCATCTCGACGGTGACCGGCCCCCGGCCGTGCCGGATCGAGTTCGTCACCAGCTCGGTGAGCACCAGGCACACATTTGCTGCGTCGACTGCGTCGGTGGCGTGCTCAGTCACCCACGACCCTGCCCAGCGGCGGACATCGGCCAGGGCACCCGGACTCAACGGGTCGTGCACCCGCGTGACCGTCGCAGCCATGTCCTGCCCATCCGTAGCGGCTAAAGAGTGGCTGCCGGGTCCGGGGCAGGAAGCAGCGGGACCGGACCACCTGCCTGGTGGCTCGACCAGTGGCTGCGTCAGACAATGTTGCCGGTCGGCAGGTGATCAAACCCGTCGACGCGCGCAAAATGGCAGCCAGCTGAGATGGCCATCGGTGCAGAAAGCCACGAACCGCCCACGACGTAGGGCCTGCAATGCCTTTCGGTGGGCGCAGACGGACTCGAACCGCCGACCCCCTGCTTGTAAGGCAGGTGCTCTAACCAGCTGAGCTATGCGCCCGCACGGGAACGGCAAGCGTAGTGCCCCATCAGCGGCTCAGAGCCCGGCGATCGCCTTCACGTAGTCGTCGATGTCGCGGGCGTCCGGGATGCCGTTGACCACCGTCCAGCGCACGATGCCGTCCCTGTCGACGAGGAACGTCCCGCGCAGGGCGATCCCGATTCCGTCGTGCAGCACGCCGTACGCCTGGGCGACCTCGCCGTGCGGCCAGAAGTCCGAGAGCATCGAAAACGTGAAGCCCTCCTTGTCGGCCCACGCGCGCAGCGAGTACATGGCGTCGGTCGACACGGTGTAGAGCTCGACGTCGTCGGTCACCAGCTCGCCGAGGCGGGCCTGCATGTCGCGCAGCTCTCCCCCGCAGGTGCCCGAGAAGGCCCACGGGTAGAACACGATCAACGCCGCCCTGCGGCCGCGCAGGTCCGACAGTCGCACCTGCTGACCGTGCTGATCCTTGAGCTCGAAGTCGGGAGCCTCCTGGCCGACGGTCACCGGCATGTGTTCGTGTCCTTCGTCTGGTCCAGCCGTCGTGCGATCGGCGACGGCACTGGCAGGATGCCAATGTGTCCGGCTCAGCAAACCTGCAGGTCCAACCCGCGGAGGGTGAGCGGGGGCTGGCGTCGTGGGAGGCCGGCGACCTCAGCGAGCTCCTGCTGCCGGCCTGGGACGACTTCCTCGACCTGGCTGCGTCTCTCGACCTCGACGAACCCAGCCGGCTCACGGGCTGGACTGCGCGCGCAATCTGCGTGCACCTGGGGACCTGGCCCGGCAGCCGCTCACTGCAACTGATGCGCGAGGAGGCCGGACGCGCCAACCAAGACCCGGCCGGTCGCGTCGACCACGGCGCCACCTTCGACCAGGACTCGCACAACGAGGCCTTGCTGGAGGCCTGGGGTGCGGCGCCTCGTGCCCGAGTGCTCGAGGCGCTCGCCGCGGCCCGGGACGAGACCGCGGACTACCTGTCCTCCGACGACCTGGGCGCGATCGGTTCTCGCCCGGTTCGGTCGATGCTCGGGCCACTGCCGCTCACGACGCTGGTCGCGGCCGGGGCGTACGAGCTCGCGGTGCACGCCCTCGATCTGGCACCCGCCGGGGCACGGCCGCCGACACCGGCCCTGCTCTGCGCCGGGCTGGCCGGACTGGTGGACACCACGGGCGCGTTGACCAGCCGCCTCGACCTCACCGCGCACGCGGCCTGCCTCGCACCGGACGTCGGCTGGGCCTTCGCCGCCACACCAGCAGCCTGGACGACGTTGGAGCTCCCCGATCTGCCGGAGACCTGGCCGGCCGTCCACGGCACGGTCGTCGACCTGCTGGACGCGTCCTGCGGCCGACGAGCGATCCCGGCGATGTTGACCAGGCGCGAGCTGCGACTGCACCACGTCAACGGCCTGCTCGCGCTTGCACCGCTGGTCGAGGCCGTGCCCGGCCTGCCCGGCGGCGCGGCCCTGCGTACTGCCGTGCGCAACGTCCGGACCGTCGGTCGCCTGCTGCGCCGGATCCCGGGAGTGCCGGGCGCAACCGGGGATCCGGGCTCCGCCGGCTAGGCCTCAGCGACCAGAGCGACGGGTGACCAGCCGGGTCCCGGACCAGTCGGTCGCCGCAGAAACGCTGCTCGTCTGGTGCAGCCCTGCCGTTGGCGCTGCGTCGCCGATGTCGCCGGGCTCGACGTGCCCGTCGCGACCGGCCTTCGGGGTGAGCAGCCAGACCACGCCACCGTCGCCGAGGGAGACCAGCGCGTCGACCATGGCGTCCACGAGGTCCCCGTCGCCCTCGCGCCACCACAGCAGCACGGCGTCCACGACGTCCTCGTGCTCCTCGGAGACCAGCTCGGTCCCCGTGATGGCCGCGACGGACGTGCGCAGCTCGTCATCGCAGTCGCTGTCGTACCCCAGCTCCTGGACGACCTGACCGGCGCTCAGCCCGAGCCGTCCGGCCAGGGAGCGCTCACCTCCCGCGTTTGCCGCGGTCGCGCTCACCACGTGCCTCCCCTGCTTGGACGTCGGTGACCCGGCCGGGCGGCCGAGTCGTTGGCGGGTAGTCAAGACGTACGCGGCCCTGCGCGCAAGCGCCGCGCCTGACCGGAGTGCCCGGGAGCGCACCCGGCGCGCTCACCGCTCGCCACCGGACAGGAACGACAACCGCACCTTACGCTGCGGGTTGTCCCCGTTGAGGTCGACCAGGCACACCGACTGCCAGGTCCCCAGCGCCAGCTGCCCGTCGATCACCGGGAGCGTGGCGTACGGCGGGCAGATCGCGGGCAGCACGTGGTCGCGGCCGTGGCCGGGCGACCCGTGCCGGTGCCGCCACCGGTCGTCGCTGGGCAACAGCTCGCGCAAGGCCGCCAGCAGGTCGTCGTCGCTGCCCGCCCCGGTCTCGAGCACCGCAAGCCCGGCAGTGGCATGCGGGACCCACACGTGCAGCAGCCCGTCACGGGCGCCGACCTCGACCAGGAACTGTTGACATTCCGGCGTCAGGTCGCGGACCGTCTCCCGGTCACCGGTGCGGATCTCGATCAGGCGGCTGTCCATCGCCCCAGTGTCCCGGGAGCCGCTCCGGGCGGTGTGACGGGGGTTACCGGTGGGTAGGGATGCGACCGGGAACCCGGCGTAGCACGATGGACACCGAAGAACGCTGCACGAGCGACCGATGCACCCGACCGAAGGACTCCCGTGGCCCACTCTGAGCGCCCCGCCATCATCAGCGACGGCCTGCCCAGCCAGCTGCCCGACGTCGATCCGGGCGAGACTGCGGAGTGGCTGGAGTCTCTTGATGCGGTGGTCGACAACGCGGGCCGTAACCGGGCCAGGTTTCTGATGTTGAGCTTGTTGCAGCGGGCTCGGGAGCATCAGGTGGGGGTGCC
>JBBRVU010000271.1:0-4269 GCA_038246575.1 Actinomycetes bacterium
ACGTACTTCGCCGCTTTCGACGACCACGCCACGTTCATCTTCCACACGACCGACCGGGTGCTGGGCTCGGTCGCGGACTACCGCGACGAGTGGGCCACGTGGGAGCGCGAGGACGGTTTCCGGGTGCTGTCGTGTGAGTCGTCGGGTCAGCGGGTTCAGCTGTTCGGCAGCATCGCGGTCTTCAGCCACGCCGTCCGGACGAGGGTCGCGACCCGCGACGGTGAGAGCGACCTGCGTGAGCGGGAGACGATCGTCTTTGCCCGGCGCGGCCACGGTCACGGTGCTGGTGCTGGCGTCGGTGCGAGCCGATGGCTCGCCGTGCACGAGCACCTCTCCCCCGACCCTGCGGGACCGTAGCCACCGGCACCTGCGGGGCGTCTCCCGGCACCTGACGAGATCGTACAGTTGACAGCCCGGAAAGTAGGCCGCTAACTTTCCGCTATGGAATCTGAACGGCCGAACGACACTGCCGACCACGCCGCGCACGCCGACCAGCTCGCCGAGCTCCGCCGCGCCGAGCTGCTCATGCACACTCGCTACCCCCGGCTCGGGCACTGGTACCCGCCGCTGACCGGCCTGGTAGCAGCGGTCTATGTCGCGGGCTTCGCGCTGCCCAGCGGAGCCGGCGCGGTGCTGTGGACGCTGATCGTCCTCGGCGTGGTCATGGCGATGAGGCGCTACCAGCGCCTGCGCGGTGCGGAGCCCGACCCGCGGCGGTCGCCAGCCCTGATCCGGCGCGAGATCATCCTGTTCGTCGTGGCGTACATCGCGATCATCGCGGCCCTGGTCGCCCTGGCCCAGATCGCCTACTGGTGGATGGTGGCCCTCGCGGCGTTCGTGCTGTTCACGGCGGGCACGGCGGTGTACGGGGCCCGGTACGCGCGGGCCACCCGGCGGGCCGAGGCCGAGGCGGGGCTGGGCGACGCCACGCAGACACGGTGAGCCTCGCCGAGCTGGACCCACTGCTCACCGCACCGAAGCGACTGGCCGCCCTTGGCGTGCTGGCCAACAGCAACCACACCGAGTTCGCCTTCCTGCGCGAGATCCTCGAGGTCAGTGACTCGGACCTGTCCAAGCAGATGAGCGCACTGGTGGACGCGGGCTACGTCAGCGTCCGCAAGACCGGCCGCGGCCGGGACCGCAGGACCTGGTTCCGGATCAGCAAGGACGGCCGGGCGGCCCTGACCAGCCACATCGGCGTGCTCAATGCCCTGGTCAGCCAGGCACCCACCGCGCCTGACCTCGTCGAGGGCTGATTGCGAGCTAGTCGGCCACCTCGCGCCGGAGCCTGAGTCCGGCAGCGCTGGCCCCGAGCAGGGTGAGTCCGGTGATGAGCAGCGAGCCCGCGGCCGACACCGATCCGCCGGTCCAGTCCTGCAGCACTTCCGGGACGACGAGGGTCGTCGCCAGGACGCCGGCGCCGAGCACTGCCCAGCTGCGGGTGCGCAGATAGCCCGCGAACCCGGCGACCGCCACCAGCGCGGTCAGGGTGTACCCGACTCCGGAGTGATCCCCGCTGAGGACCGGGAGCTGCGCACCGAACAGCGCGATGGCGGCTCCCGTGGTCAGCGCCACCTCGCGCTCGCGCACGACGTGGGTCAGGCCGAGCGCCACCCACGCGACGCCGAGGGCAACGAGGGCGACGGCGTACGCCGGCATCGCCGGGCCGTCGCCGATCTCGCCCACCAGGCTGCTGACCAGGGCGATGGAGGCGACCCACATCCCGAGCTGCCCGACGGCACTGGCCACGAGGGTGTACGTGACCGCACCGACGATGAGGCCGGCAGCGCTGGCGGCGACCACCTCCCACCCGTCGACGCCGAGCCCGGCTGCACCTGCGGCAGACGCGGAGGCGAAGGTCCACAGGACCGAGACGAGCCGTCGTCGAGCCGAGTCCTGGTGGTGGCGAAGCTCGCGGACCGGCTGGCCCGAGGTCGCGGCAACGAGCGCGCCGGCGCCGAGGAGCACGACGGCGAGCCCGGCCAGGATCACGACGCGCGCCGTCTCCCCGAGCGAGGCCCAGCTGCCGGTGAGGAAGAGGGCGGCGGCGCCGAGGAGAAGCGCTGCGCCGAGGTAGCCGGCGATCTCGGCGAGGCGGCCGCGGCCGGCCGGAGCCGGTGTGCCGCGTTGGTGCTTTGCCGGGTTGGATCCCGGGTGGGCCAGGGTCGCCGGGCTGAGCCGCGCGGCCACCCGGTCGGCCTGCTGCCGGCTCAACGTGCCGTCGGCGACGAGGTCGTCCAGCGCAGCCTCAACCCATGGCTCGGCCGGCGGTGGCGTCGTGTCCGGGGCCGGGGACGTCCGTGGTTCGCTCACCGCACCAGAGTGGACCCGTAATCCTCCGCCGTCCCGAGTACTCGTACTCAACCGTCCTGGCGTACCGAAAAGGCGACGCAACGCTCGGGTGCGCCACCGATCGACGCTCAGCGGACCGCGCGCGTCGTCATTGGGTATCCCTTTCGGCTCGGCTCGGCTCGGCTCGGCCGGGCTGGGCAGCGGGCGACACCGGCGTGAAGGACACTGGCGGAGTGACAACAGCGGGGCGGACGTGAGCCGCGGTCCTCGCGTACGTGCGCCCGAGCTTCGTGGTCGCGCGTGGCTCAACACCGGCGGCAAGGTCGTCCGGCTCGCGGACCTGCGCGGTTCCATCGTGCTGCTGGACTTCTGGACCTTCTGCTGCATCAACTGCCTGCACGTCATCGATGAGCTGCGCCCGCTCGAGGACAGGTACGCCGACGTGCTGGTCACGGTCGGAGTGCACTCGCCGAAGTTCGCCCACGAGGCCGACCCGGACGCGCTCCTCGCGGCCGTCGAGCGCTACGCCGTGCGCCACCCCGTGCTCGACGACCCGGATCTCGTGACCTGGTCGGCCTACACCGCGCGCGCCTGGCCGACACTGGTCGTCGTCGACCCCGAGGGCTACGTCGTCTCCCAGCTGTCCGGCGAGGGCCACGCGCATGCGCTGGACCGGCTCGTCGCGGAGCTGGTCGACGAGCACGACGCGAAGGGCACACTGCGCCGCGGCGACGGTCCCTACATCCCGCCGACAGCACCGGACACCGAGCTGCGCTTCCCGGCCAAGGCGATCCGATTGGCGGCGGGGACCCTACTGGTGTCCGACAGCGGCCACCACAGCCTGGTCGAGCTCGACGCCGACGGAACGAGATTGCTGCGCCGGATCGGCACCGGCGAGCGCGGCCTCGTCGACGGCGACGCCGCGACGGCGCGGTTCAGCGAGCCGCAGGGGCTGGCCCGGCTGCCTGACGAGGTGCGCGCCTGGGTCGGCTACGACGTCGTCGTCGCCGACACCGTCAACCACGCGCTCCGGGGCGTACGCCTCGACACCGGCGAGGTCGTCACCGTCGCCGGCACCGGCCACCAGTGGATGCAGGGCGACCTCGCCCCGCTGGAGGCCGACCCGCGCACGCCGCTGTCCTCCCCGTGGGACGTTGCCTGGTCGCCGGCGCTGCACGAGGTGGTCGTGGCGATGGCCGGAATCCATCAGCTCTGGCGCTTCGACCCGGTCACGCCGTCCCTGAGCGTCTGGGCCGGCACGACCAACGAGGGACTGCTGGACGGGTCCGTCGAGGAGGCCTGGTTCGCCCAGCCGTCCGGGCTGGCCGCTGACGGCGGTCGGCTGTGGCTCGCCGACGCCGAGACGTCGTCTTTGCGCCGGGTCGACCACGGCAACCTCACAACCGTCGTGGGCACAGGACTTTTCGACTTCGGCCACGTCGACGGCGCCGCAGCGCAAGCTCTGCTGCAGCATCCGCTCGGCGTGACCGTCCTGCCCGACGGCTCGGTCGCGGTGTGCGACACCTACAACGGCGCGGTCCGACGCTACGACCCGGCGACCGATCAGGTGACCACGCTGCTGACCGGGCTGGCCGAGCCCAGCGACGCGATCGTCGACGGCGAGCACCTGCTGGTCGTGGAGTCGGCCGCCCACCGACTCACCCGGCTCCTACTGCCCGATGCGGCGCTGGTCATCGACGGCGTCGCCGAGCGAACCCACCGGCCGGTCACCGAGATCGCTCCCGGCCAGGTGCTGTTGGAGGTCCTTTTCACCCCACCTTCCGGCCAACGGCTCGACGAGCGCGACGGGCCGGCCACCCGTCTCGTCGTCACCGCGACTCCGCCGGGTCTTCTGCGCGACGGCGAAGGCCGAGGCACCGAGCTGTCGCGGACCCTGGTGCTGGACGCCCACGTCGGTGACGGCGTGCTGCACGTCGCTGCGATGGCGGCGTCCTGCGACCACGACCCGGCGGTGGA
>JBBRVU010000272.1:0-4239 GCA_038246575.1 Actinomycetes bacterium
GGCGATGCCGCGCCGACGGTGGCCAGCACCCTTCCGGCGGACGGCACGACCAACGTCCCGGTGGACAGCGACCTGACGGTCACGTTCAGCGAGCCGGTCAACCTCAGCGGCAACCCGTTCAGCCTCGCCTGCACCAACGGCGGGGCGAACCCGGTGACTGTCTCTGGCGGCCCGACGGCGTACAACCTCGACCCGGCGTCCAACTTCGCCCAGGGCGACACCTGCACGGCGACAGTGGCCGCAGCGCAGGTGACTGACGTCGACACCGACGACCCGCCGGACAACATGGCGGCCGACTACACGTGGTCTTTCACGACGTTCGTCCCGGCTCCCACCTGTGACACCCAGGCACCGAACACGATCTCGCAGGTCCAGGGCAACACCGACACCTCGCCGCTCGTGGGCACCGACGTCACGGTGAAGGCCGTCGTGACCGCCGACCGCACCAGCGGCCTCAATGGCTTCTTCCTCCAGGAGGAGGACGCCGACAGCGACGGCAACGAGGCCACCTCCGAGGGCGTCTTCGTCCGGACGGGACTGCCGGCCGGCACCGCCGAGGGCGATGTCGTCCTGGTCAGCGGTGGGGTGCGCGAGTTCACCAACAGCAACCCGCCGTCCTCGCAGACGCAGATCTCCTCCGGGGTCACCGTGACCCGCTGCGGTCCCGGCGCACTGCCCACGGCGGCCACCGTCGAGTTCCCGGTGAGCGACGTGAGCGACTTCGAGCACTACGAGGGCATGCGGATCACCATGCCGCAGTCGCTCGTGATCAGCGAGTACTTCAACTTTGACCGGTTCAACGAGGTCGTTGTCGGCGTTCCGCCCAACGGCCGGGACCGGTTCGACACCCCCACTGCGGTCGTGGACCCGGGCCAGGCGGCGCAGGACCTGTCAGCCGAGTACGCCAAGCGGTGGATCACGATCGACGACGCCCGCAGCTCGCAGAACTCCACACCGCCGATCTTCCCCGGCACCGTGGACACCCCGTTCACGCTGGCCAACAAGTTCCGTGGCGGCGACACCCTCACGGGAGTGACCGGCGTGGTGGAGAACACCTTCGGGATCTACCGGGTGCACCCGACCCAGGACGCGACCTACGCCCCGGTCGACCCTCGACCCGAGAGCGCGCCGTCCGTCGCCGGCGGCCTCAAGGTCGCCAGCTTCAACGTGCTCAACTACTTCCTCACTCTGGACCAGTCGCCGACCCGCGGGACGTGCGGACCGGCGGGCAACCAGGACTGCCGCGGTGCGGACAATGTGGGAGAGCTCGAGCGGCAGAGAGCGAAGATCGTCGATGCGATCTCGCGCCTGGACGCGGACGTCGTGGGGCTGATGGAGATGGAGAACACGACCGGCGTCGAGCCCGCCGCGGACCTGGTCGCCGGTCTCAACGAGAGAGCCGGCAGCGACAAGTACGCCTTTGTCGACACCGGTGTGATCGGCACCGACGCGATCAGGGTCGGCATGCTCTACCAGCCGGCCAAGGTCCGTCCGGTCGGTGACTACGCGGTGCTGGACTCGTCCGTCGACCCCAGGTTCATCGACACCAAGAACCGGCCGACGCTGGCGCAGACCTTCGACCAGGTGAGCGACGGCGCAAGGTTCACCGTCGCGGTCAACCACCTCAAGTCCAAGGGCTCGGACTGCAACGACCTGGGCGACCCCGACACCGGCGATGGCCAGGCCAACTGCAACAGGACTCGCACCATGGCGGCGCAGGCGCTGGCCGACTGGCTCGAAAGCGACCCGACCGGCAGCGGCGACCCGGACAGCCTGATCATCGGGGACCTCAACAGCTATGACCACGAGGACCCGATCCGGGCTCTCGAGGACGCCGGCTACACCGACATGGTCAAGGCGTTCGGCGGCGAGTTCGCCTACAGCTACGTGTTCGACGGACAGGTCGGCTACCTCGACCACGGTCTCGCCAGCGAGTCGCTCGCTGCCCAGGTGGCCGGCGCGGCGGACTGGCACATCAACGCCGACGAGCCGGACATCCTCGACTACGACACGTCGTTCAAGGGGCCGAACGAGGACGCGTTGTACGAGCCCAACGCGTTCCGGGCCTCCGACCACGACCCGGTGCTCATCGGTCTCGACCTCACCGCCGACGCGCCGGAGATCACCGACATCACAGGCAACGGGTCGGTCGACTGCGGTGCCGTGAGCTCGCTGACCGTCGAGTTCTCCGACCAGCCCGCGGACGACACGCACGACGCCACGATCGACTGGGGCGATGGCACCAACCAGACGGTGGAAGGCGTCACGAGTCCGTTCACGGCCGAGCACACCTACGCCGCGGCCGGCTCCTACACCGCGACTGTCGTGGTCACGGACAGCTCGGGCAACAGCTCGGAGCCGGCGTCGGCCGACCTGACCGTCGACTACTCAGTGGTGCCCGGAAGCTTCGAGCCCGAGTCCGGCTCGAGCCAGAAGTACGGCTCAACCGTCAAGGTCCGGGTCGCGTTCGCCGACTGCGACGGCAGCCTCGCCGGCGACCTGGCTCCGACGCTGACCATCACCAAGTCCGGTGGCCAGCCCTACCAGGCCGGGACGATGGGCTTCAAGAACAAGAAGGGCTACGAGGCCAAGGTCAAGACCAAGGTCCTGCCGGGCAGGGGCAGCTACACCTTCACGGTGACGGTGCCCGAGACCGGCCAGACGGTCTCCTCGGTCGTGACCCTGCGCTGACCGGAGTGCAAGAGCCCCCCGCGGACGGTTTGGCCGGCTGCGGGGGCTCTTGCTACCCTGACCTGTCGCGGCCGAGCATCGCCGTGATCGGGGCCTGCGCGCGACTGCGGGCCCGACTCCCCCCGACCGACCCAGATCTCGAGGCTTCTTCGTGGCGAACATCAAGTCCCAGCTCAAGCGGATCAAGACGAACGAGAAGGCCCGCCAGCGCAACAAGGCGGTCCGCTCCTCGCTCAAGACGTCGATCCGCAAGTTCCGCGAGGCTGCGGCCGCCGGCGAGCGCGACACCGCGCTCGAGGCGCTCAAGACCGCGTCGCAGGAGCTGGACAAGGCCGCCAGCAAGGGCGTCATCCATGCCAACCAGGCCGCCAACCGCAAGTCGGCGATGGCCAAGCAGGCCTCTGCGCTCTAGGCGCATCCACACGTACGACCGAGGGCGTCACCCGCTGCGGGTGGCGCCCTTCGTCATCCCCCGCCGCGGGCAGTGGTGACGGCCGTGATCGCCTTCTCCAGCGCGTAGACCGGGTCGGTCCCCCCGCCCTTGATCTGCTCGTCGGCGTGCGCGACGGCGACGATCGCCGTGGCGACGCCGTCGGGCGTCCAGCCACCCATCTGGCCTCTGGCTTTCTTCACCTGGAACGGCGCCATCCCGAGGTCGCGGGCCACGTCATCGGGGCGCATGGTGCGCGGCATGCCGGCGACCTTTGCCAGGTTGCGTAGCCCTGCCGCGACGGCGGCGTTGATCGGCACCGGGTCGACACCGGTCGCGAGCGCGTGCCGCAGCAGCCGCAGAGCCTCCGCACACCGCCCCTCGACAGCGGCGTCGGCAACCCGGAAGCCGGTGGCCTCGACCCGCCCGGCGTGGTAGCGCTCGACGAGCGACCGGTCGACGTCACCCTCGACGTCGGCGATCAGCTGGCTGCAGGCACTGGCCAGCTCGCGCAGGTCGTTGCCCAGGGCATCGACCAGGGCCGAGGCCGCGTCCGGCGCGATTCGACGCTTGGCCCGGCCGAACTCGGCCTGGACGAAGGCGACCTTGTCGCTCTCCCACTTCAGCGGTTTGCACTCGATCACCGGTGCCGACTTGGTCTTGCGCACGGCGTCGAGCAGGCCCTTGCCCTTCACCCCGCCCTGGTGCACCAGGACCAGGGCCACGCCGTCGGGCGGGGCAGCGACGTAGGTCTTGAGCTCGTCGACGATGGCGTCCGCCGCATCGGCGAGGTCGCGCACGACGATGACCGTGAGTTCCCCGAACAGCGACGGGTTGGCCAGGGAGGTGATCCGCCCAGGCTCCAGCCCCACTGCCGACATCTGCTGGACCTCCGTGCTGGGGTCAGCCCGCCGCGCGTGCGCCAGGACCTGGGACACCGCGCGGTCGCGCAGCAGCTCCTCGGGACCCGTCACGAGGGTGACCAGGGCGGGTGGGTCTGCGGGCATCGCGCTCACGCTACCCGCCGACCCTGACCATCCGCAGGTGGCGTCGGGTGCCGGCAACGACCAGGGTCCCGTCGCGATCCGTGCGCCCGACGGAGGCGCCCGCGACGCGCA
>JBBRVU010000273.1:0-4211 GCA_038246575.1 Actinomycetes bacterium
CAACTCGATGGATGCGGACGGCACGAAGGCGGGCTTCGACCTCGAGCTGGTCCGGGATGTGCGCGCTGCCGTGGACATCCCGGTGATCGCGAGCGGTGGCGCGGGCGAGCTCGGGCACTTTGCGCCGGCCGTCGATGCCGGAGCCGACGCCGTGCTCGCCGCAAGCGTGTTCCATTTCGGCCAGCTGCGCATCGGTGCGGTGAAGGACGCGCTGCGCGACGCTGGTCACATGGTGCGTTGACGCGCCAGATGCCTGACTGACTCGCTCAGACGACCAGGCTCGCCGCGTCCAGTGCGGCGCGCGCAACCGGGTCACCGGTGATCTCCACTCGCGCGCGGTCCCGTCGCCCGTAGAGGAACAGCAGCAGCTCCATCGGCGGCCCGGTGAGGGTCACGGCCGGCTCGCCGTCGTTGACGACCTTGGACTCGTCGGCGTCGGAGCGGGCCAGCACCACACCCGCCTTGACCGAGCCCAATGCCAGCCTGGCCCGGGCTTGCGCGGCTCGCCACAGCGTGTCCGCCACCTTGGGCGGCAGCTCGCGCGGCTGCCAGCCCGGCTGCGCGCGGCGTACGTCCTCGTGGTGCACGGCGTACTCGGAGGTGTTGAGGAGCTTGTCGACACCGGGCAGGGAGAACGGGGACAGGCGCCCCGGGCCGGTGCGGACGAGCCGGACCAGCGCCTCGAACGGCTTGTCCTCGTAGCCGTCCTGGACCCGCGCGGTCCACGGCGCCAGCGCGGAGATGGCGACGCCGGGGGTGGCGTCAGGACGCCGCTCGCGCACGACGAGGTGGGCAGCCAGCGCGTTGGTCGTCCAGTCGCCGCAGAGGGTGGGTGCGTCCGGTCCCAGCTCGAGCAGCAGGTTGGCCAGGGCGAGACGCTCCGAGCGGGCAAGGGACATCCATCGATCGTAGGGTGACGCGGTGCGCCCCACCGACGAGACCTTCCGCCGCGGCATCGGGCTGCTGGCCCGCGCCGTGCGGCACGAGCCGTATGTCTTCGCCGTCGCGGCGGGTAGCAGCGCGGTGTACGGCGTGATGACCGTGGCCTCGGCCCTTGTGCTCGGCCGGATCACCGACCGGGTCGTGGTGCCGGCCTTCTCCTCGGGGGAGACCACCACGGGGGCGCTGGCGCTGACCGCTCTGGCGATCGTCGGCGTTGCTGTGCTCAAGGCCGCCGGCATCGTCGGTCGTCGCCTCGGGGCGGGCGTGATGCAGTACCGGCTGCAGGCGCGCTACCGCCGTGACGTCACGCGGCAGTACCTACGCCTGCCGCTGTCCTGGCACCAACGTCACCCGACCGGACAGCTGCTGTCCAACGCCAATGCCGACGTCGAGGCCGTGTGGTTCCCGATCGCGCCACTGCCGATGGCGGTCGGCGTCCTGGTGATGCTGGCCGTGGCCGGTGTCGCGCTGGTGCTCACCGACCCCGTGCTGTCGCTGGTCGGCGCGCTCGTGTTCCCCGCGATCTTCGTGCTGAACGTCGTCTACCAGCGACGGCTGTCGCCTATTGCCACCCGCGCCCAGCAGCTGCGCGCGGAGGTGAGCGGTGTCGCGCACGAGTCCTTCGACGGCGCGCTGGTGGTGAAGACCCTCGGCCGCGAGACCGAGGAGACCGATCGATTCCGGGTCGCGGCGCACGAGCTGCGTGACGCCCAGATCGCGGTCGGCCGGGTGCGCGGGATGTTCGACCCGGTGCTCGAGGCACTCCCGACCCTGGGTGTGCTCGCGGTGCTGCTGGTCGGCAGCCGGCGTATCGCGTCGGGGGCGATGGCTGCCGGCGACCTGGTGCAGGTGGCGTACCTCTTCACCATTCTCGCGTTCCCGGTCCGCGCCATCGGCTGGGTGCTGGGGGAGCTGCCGCGCAGCGTCGTGGGGTGGGACCGGGTGTCGCGGGTGCTGGATGCGACCGGCGGCCTGACCTACGGTGGCTCGGCTTTCGACGCGAGTGTCCCTGCGACGCTCGACGTCCGCGGCGTCGGCTACGCGTACGACGAGGAGCCGGTGCTGCACGACGTGACGTTCACGGTTCCGGCCGGGCGCACGGTTGCGGTCGTTGGCCCGACGGGTTCCGGGAAGTCGTCGTTGATGTCGCTGCTGGTGCGCCTGGTGGACCCGGCCAGTGGTGAGGTGGTGCTGGACGACATCGACCTGCGCGAGGTGGTCCGCGGCGGGGTGGCAGCGTCGGCGGCGGTCGTGCCGCAGCAGACCTTCCTGTTCGACGACACGGTGCGTGGCAACGTGGCGCTCGGGCTGGACGTGTCGGACGAGCAGGTGCACGAGGCGTTGCGGGTTGCTCAGGCCGACCGTTTCGTCGCGGCGTTGCCGGGCGGCCTGGACACGATGATCGGCGAGCGGGGGACCACGCTGTCCGGTGGGCAACGGCAGCGGCTCGCGCTGGCACGGGCGATCGTGCGCCGGCCGCGGCTGCTGGTGATGGACGACGCGACCTCCGCGGTCGACCCGCGGGTCGAGGCAGCGATCCTCGCCGGACTGCGGTCCTCGTCGGAGTCTGCGGTTGCGCCCACGGTCGTGGTCGTGGCCTACCGGAAGGCGACCATCGCCCTCGCCGACGAGGTGGTCTACGTCGAGAACGGCCACGTGCTGGACCGGGGGAGCCACCTCGAGCTGGTGGGTCGGTGCGAGGGCTACCGGGCGCTGATCACGGCGTACGAGCGTGAGGACGCCGAGCGGGCCGCCATCGCAGCCGACGCGGACACCGTCACGACCTGAGGCGACACGCCACGCCGCGGGTCACCCGGGTTCGCGGCGCTCTCGGATCGGTGCTGGTTTTGCGGTCCCGAAAGGCGACGCAATTGCCGATCTGGGCCGCTGAAGCCCGCGATCGGCCTATTGAATCGCCTTTCCGGTCCGTTGATTGTCGGCGGAACTAGCACAGGAGTCACCTGAGTTTCACGGGTCACAGGAGTCCCCGGCCGCCTGTGGATTGACTCTGGGCGAGGGACCGATGCCTCGGTATTGTCCCCGCATGCGTTGGCCGACGGGGAGGCTGCAGCGGGTAGTGCTGCTCGTGGCTGCTGCTGCGCTGTGCCTGGCGGGGTGTTCCCACCCGCCGCCCAAGGCTGGCTCGGTCCCCAGCGACAGCCCGACCCCGACGTCATCGTCCCCGTCACCCACCCCCGCGACGCCTGAGGAGCAGGTCGAGGCGGCAGTCCGCGCGTACTACGCGGAGCTAACCCGAGCGGCCCAGACCAACGACACCAGCAAGCTCAAGACCCTCACCACAAAGGGCTGCCCTTGCTACAGAACAATCGAAGCGATCGACAAGAGTCGGAACGCTGGACGAGCAACTCCCGATGCGGCCTGGACGGTCCGTTCGATCCGAGTACATGACATCGAAGACGGTTCCGCGATCGCCGAAGTCAAATACACCGTTGACAGTTACCGAGTCATGAATCGCTCCGGCGAGGAAATCACGAGTTATCCGAGATCTGACAGTCACGTAGACCTCTCGCTGGTCCGTTCCGGAAGCGGCTGGATCATCGGCAATCTCTTCGATCTGGAGGGTTGATGTCTCCACGGATCATCGTGGCGGCTTGTGTCTTGGTCGTTGCTTCACTAACCACGGCATTGCCGGCCCATTCTGCGGGAAATGACTGCCGCGTTGCTCAGTACGACTGCACCCAGAAGGAAGCGCCCCACACCACCGGCGACCAGGGGGCGGGTGCGGTGGTGACACGCGGCGTCCAGTTCCCCGGAGTGGACGCAACGAGCCGGCTTGGGGTCGCCACCCGCGATGCGGCCGGGTGCGAGGAGTGCGAGTGGACGACGTCGCCGTCGTGCGTGGCCAACGGCCCGACGGACGACGAGCTGTGCAAGAACGCGACGCAGAGCTGCGCCGAGCAGGATGCGGTGCTGTACCGGGTGTACATGCGCCCCGATCCGAGCTCCCCGTGGCAACTCATCGACTCCGTCTGCCTGGGGCCGGGGCAGCGGCCGGCATCGGTGGCGGACGTGGGGCGGGCCGTGCGGGAACGCGTGGTGAACCTGCTGCCGGACGCAGCCCCGTCGTTCCAGCCGGCGCAGGGCGGCCTGGTCAACCTTCCGACCATTTTTGCCGCCGGCGAGCCGGCCACGATCGAGACCGACACCTTCGACGTGCTTGGCTTCGACGTCACGGTGACCGCGACCGCGCGGTGGGAGTGGGCCTTCGACCGGGGCGTCGTCAAGGGGTTCACCAGCCCCGGCGGCAC
>JBBRVU010000274.1:0-4203 GCA_038246575.1 Actinomycetes bacterium
CCCGGCATCGTCATCGGTCGCCGCGGCGCCGAGGCCGACCGCATCCGCGGCGAGCTCGAGAAGCTCACCGGCAAGCAGGTGCAGCTCAACATCCTCGAGGTCAAGAACCCCGAGGTCGAGGCCCAGCTCGTCGCGCAGGGCGTCGCCGAGCAGCTCAGCGCCCGCGTGTCGTTCCGTCGCGCCATGCGCAAGGGCATGCAGTCCGCCACCCGCGCCGGCGCCAAGGGCATCCGTGTCCAGGTGTCCGGTCGCCTCGGCGGCGCCGAGATGAGCCGTACCGAGTTCTACCGCGAGGGTCGCGTGCCGCTGCACACCCTTCGCGCGCAGATCGACTACGGCTTCTACGAGGCCAAGACCACCTTCGGCCGCATCGGCGTCAAGGTGTGGATCTACAAGGGCGACATGACCGCGCGTGAGCTCGCGGCCCAGCAGGCCACCGCGCCGCGCCAGGGTCGTGGACCGCGCCGTGACGGCGCCGACCGTCCGGCCCGTGCCCGTCGCGCCGACGCCCCCGCCCCCGTGGCCGAGGCACCTGCCGCTGAGCAGGCCCCGGCTGCCGCGAGCACGCAGGAGTCCTGACCATGCTGATTCCCCGTCGAGTCAAGCACCGCAAGCAGCACCACCCGGGTCGCTCGGGCGCTGCCAAGGGTGGTACGACCATCGCGTTCGGCGACTACGGCATCCAGGCTCTCGAGCCCGCCTACGTCACCAACCGCCAGATCGAGTCCGCGCGTATCGCGATGACCCGCTACATCAAGCGTGGCGGAAAGGTCTGGATCAACATCTACCCGGACCGTCCGCTCACCAAGAAGCCCGCCGAGACCCGCATGGGTTCCGGTAAGGGCTCGCCGGAGTGGTGGATCGCGAACGTCAAGCCGGGCCGTGTCATGTTCGAGCTCTCCGGTGTGCCGGAGGACGTCGCACGTGAGGCCATGCGCCTCGCGATGCACAAGCTGCCGATGAAGTGCCGCTTCGTCCGGCGTGAGGGTGGTGACTTCTGATGGCTATCGGTTCCAAGGACCTGGCTTCCACGGAGCTGCGCGGTCTCGACGACGAGCGTCTCGTCGACGAGCTCCGCAAGGCCAAGGAGGAGCTGTTCAACCTCCGGTTCCAGTCGGCCACCGGCCAGCTGGACAACCACGGCCGGCTGCGCGCCGTCCGCAAGGACATCGCCCGCATCTACACCGAGATGCGCGAGCGCGAGCTCGGCATCGGCGGAAAGGGTGAGGCCCAGTGAGTGAGACAACGAAGGATGAGACCGTGACCGAGGCTGCGGACCGCAACGACCGCAAGACCCGCCAGGGCTACGTCGTCAGCGACAAGATGGACAAGACCGTCGTCGTCGAGGTCGAGGACCGCGTCAAGCACGCTCTCTACGGCAAGGTCATCCGCCGCACCAGCAAGGTCAAGGTGCACGACGAGGCCAACGCCGCCGGTGTCGGCGACCGCGTCCTGATCATGGAGACCCGCCCGCTGAGCGCCACCAAGCGCTGGCGCGTGGTGGAGATCCTCGAGAAGGCCAAGTAGCCGGCGAACCGTCGAACCGGGCGAGCCTGGTTCAACGGAACATCAAGACAGCCTCGGCGTGAGCCGAGTCCGACCTACGAGTTCCTGAAGGCTCACCCGCCCAGCGGGTGAGAACCGGAGGACAAGGAGAGAAATAGTGATCCAGCAGGAGTCGCGACTTCGTGTCGCCGACAACACCGGTGCCAAGGAGATCCTGTGCATCCGTGTTCTCGGTGGCTCCGGTCGCCGGTATGCCGGCATCGGCGACACCATCGTCGCCACCGTCAAGGACGCGATCCCGGGCGGCAACGTCAAGAAGGGTGACGTCGTCAAGGCGGTCATCGTCCGTACCAAGAAGGAACGCCGTCGCGCCGACGGCTCCTACATCAAGTTCGACGAGAACGCTGCCGTGATCCTCAAGAACGACGGTGACCCCCGGGGCACCCGCATCTTCGGCCCGGTGGGCCGCGAGCTGCGCGAGAAGCGTTTCATGAAGATCATCAGCCTCGCCCCGGAGGTGCTCTGAGCCATGGCGACCATGAAGATCAAGAAGGGTGACACCGTCCAGGTGCTCACCGGCAAGGACAAGGGCGCCACCGGAAAGGTCATCTCGGTCAACCGGGAGACCAGTCGGGTGACCGTCGAGGGCGTCAACCGGGTCACCCGGCACACCAAGGCCGGCCAGTCCGCCCGCGGCAGCCGCACCGGTGGCCTGGTCGTGATGGAGTCGCCGATCCACGTGAGCAACGTGGCGGTCGTCGACCCCTCCGACAACAAGCCCACCCGGACCAAGACCCGCGTCGAGACCGTCGAGCGAGACGGCCGCCAGAAGGCGAGCCGTGTCCGCGTCGGCGTGCGCTCGGGCAAGGACCTGTGAGAGAGATGGCTGACACCGCTACCCAGCCGCGCCTGAAGGCGCGCTACCAGGACGAGATCAAGGGCTCCCTGCGCGAGCAGTTCGGGTTCGAGAACGTCATGCAGATCCCCGGCGTCGTCAAGGTCGTCGTCAACATGGGCGTGGGTGACGCCGCGAAGGACAGCAAGCTCATCGAGGGTGCCGTCCGCGACCTCACCGCGATCACCGGCCAGAAGCCGGTCGTGACCAAGGCCCGCAAGTCCATCGCCCAGTTCAAGCTGCGTGAGGGGATGCCGATCGGCGCCCACACCACGCTGCGGGGCGACCGCATGTGGGAGTTCCTCGACCGGCTCGTCAGCACGGCGCTGCCCCGCATCCGTGACTTCCGTGGCCTGTCGCCCAAGCAGTTCGACGGCCGTGGCAACTACACGTTCGGTCTGACCGAGCAGTCGATGTTCCACGAGATCGACCAGGACCGCATCGACCGCGTCCGCGGCATGGACATCACGGTCGTGACGACCGCGACGAACGACGACGAGGGACGCGCGCTGCTCAAGGCGCTCGGCTTCCCGTTCAAGGAGAACTGAGCATGGCCAAGACTGCCCTTGTCAACAAGGCGAACAAGAAGCCGAAGTTCGCGGTCCGCGGTTACACCCGCTGCCAGCGCTGCGGCCGTCCGCACTCGGTCTACCGCAAGTTCGGCCTCTGCCGGATCTGCCTGCGGGAGATGGCCCACCGCGGCGAGCTCCCCGGTGTGACCAAGTCCAGCTGGTGACTTTCCCGGGGATGCCGGCCCACCACGGACCGGACGTCCCCACCCCGCCGCAGCCCGCGGCATCCATGAACAACCCAGACCATCTACAGCGCAGGTCCGCCGAGTGTTGCTCGGAGGAAACCGTGCTGAGAGAGGGCGGAGAAGCCCAATGACCATGACCGACCCGATCGCGGACATGTTGACCCGCGTCCGCAACGCCAACTCGGCGCACAAGGACGCAGTCTCCATGCCGTTCTCGAAGCTCAAGAGCCACATCGCCGAGATCCTCGAGGCTGAGGGGTACATCGCCGGTTGGACCGTCGAGGACGCCGAGGTGGGCAAGACGCTCACCGTCAACCTCAAGTACGGCCCCAACCGCGAGCGCTCCATCGCCGGTGTGCGCCGCGTGTCCAAGCCGGGCCTGCGCGTGTACGCCAAGTCCACCAACCTGCCGAAGGTGCTCGGCGGCCTGGGTGTCGCGATCATCTCGACGTCCTCCGGCCTGCTGACCGACCGTCAGGCCGCCAACAAGGGTGTGGGTGGGGAAGTCCTCGCCTACATCTGGTAAGGGGTTACTGACATGTCACGCATCGGACGTCTCCCCGTCACCGTCCCCGCCGGGGTCGACATCGCCATCGAGGGCCAGACCGTCAAGGTCAAGGGTCCCAAGGGTGAGCTCAGCCACGTCGTGGCCGAGCCGATCACCGTCGAGAAGGGCGATAGCGGCCTCGAGGTCAAGCGCCCGGATGACGCGCGCGTCTCGCGCTCGCTGCACGGGCTGACCCGCACGCTGATCAACAACATGGTGCTCGGTGTCACCGAGGGCTATGAGAAGAAGCTCGAGATCCACGGCACCGGTTACCGCGTGCTCGCCAAGGGCTCCAACCTAGAGTTCGCCCTGGGCTACTCGCACTCCATCACCGTCGAGCCCCCCACCGGCATCACCTTCGCCGTGGAGAACCAGACCCGGTTCGCCGTCCAAGGCATCGACAAGCAGCTCGTCGGCGAGGTCGCCGCGAACATCCGCAAGCTCCGCAAGCCCGACCCGTACAAGGGCAAGGGCGTCCGCTACGCGGGCGAGCAGATC
>JBBRVU010000275.1:0-4199 GCA_038246575.1 Actinomycetes bacterium
CGTGCGGCTCTACGGCTTCGAGGCCGGCGGCGAGGGTGTCGCCAGTGGCCGGCACGCAGCGCGGATGGCTGGGGGATCACCAGGAGTCCTGCACGGCACCCGGACCTACGTGTTGCAGGACGACATGGGGCAGACGCTGCCTTCGCACTCCATCTCGGCCGGGCTGGACTATCCCGGCGTCGGGCCGCAGCACGCGTGGCTGCACGACACCGGGCGCGCGACGTACGCCCCGATCACCGACATCGAGGCGATGGATGCGTTCGCCCTGCTGTGCCGCACCGAGGGGATCATCCCGGCCATCGAGAGCGCCCACGCTCTCTCCGGTGCGGCGAAGGTCGCCCAGGAGCTGGGCCCCGACGCGGTCGTGCTGGTCAACCTGTCCGGGCGTGGGGACAAGGACGTCGACACAGCTGCCAGCTGGTTCGACGTCGTGAGCGACGAGGCGATCGTCGAGTCGGCCACGGCGGTCGTCGAGCAGGGGCCGCAGGACGCCTCCGGGGCGGGCTGGTGAGCGACCCCTTCGCCAAGCTCGACGAGGTCTTGGCCGCAGCGCGGTCCGAGGGTCGCGCCGCGCTGGTCGGCTATCTGCCCGCGGGCTACCCGTCGGTCGCCGGCGGGGTCGACGCCATGGCAGCGATGGTGCGCGGCGGCGTCGACATCGTCGAGGTCGGGTTGCCCTACTCCGACCCGCTGATCGACGGGCCGACGATCCAGCGTGTTGTCGAAGCGGCGCTCCAGCTCGGGACCACCACAGATGATGTGCTCACGACTGTGAGCGAGGTTGCTGCGACCGGTGCGCCGACGATGGTCATGACCTACTGGAACCCGATCGAGCGCTACGGCGCGCGCCGGTTCGCCGACGGGCTCGCGGCGGCGGGCGGGGTGGGCGTGATCACTCCGGACATCACGCCGGACGAGGCCGGTGCCGAGCCCTCGGACTGGCTCGGCGCCACAGAAGCCACCGGCCTCGCACGGGTGTTCCTCGTCGCGCCGTCCTCGACCGAGGAGCGGCTGCGGATGACTGCCGAGCACTGCCGGGGGTTCGTCTACGCCGCCTCGACGATGGGTGTGACCGGCACCCGGGACAACATGGGCGACGCTGCCGGGACGCTCGTGGCCCGCGTCCGGGCTGTGACCGACCTTCCGGTGTGTGTCGGGCTGGGGGTCTCGAGAGGCACGCAGGCGGCCGAGGTCGCGTCTTACGCCGACGCCGTCGCCGTCGGCTCGGCGTTCGTGCGCGCACTGCTCGACGCGCCGACTCCCGACGACGGGTGTCGGGCGGTCGAGGCCTTGGCGAGCGAGCTCGCCGACGGCGTGCGCAGCGGTCGCCGACCGGGTGTCCGGTGACCCGCGCTCGGCTCTCGCGATCGCTTCGGCTGGGTGCACTCGTCGCTGTGGTTGCCGTCGGCCTCGCTGCCTGTGCCGGCGGGTCTGGGTCCGCGACGGGCAACGGCTCGGCGGTCATCAGCGTCGGCGGCCAGAAGGGCTGGCACGGGACGCCCCTGACCGACGGCTACCCGATGCCCACCCAGACCTTCACCGACACATTCGGGCGCAGCGTCGCTCCGGCCGAGGTCGCGGCCAAGCCGGTGACGCTGGTGTTCTTCGGCTACACGAGCTGCCCCGACGTCTGCAACATCGTGCTCGCGAACATCGCGGCCGCGCTGCGCGGGGCAACGCCTGAGGTGCGTGAGTCGGTGGAGCTGATGTTCGTCGCCACCGACCCGGCCAGGGACACCCCGAAGGTCGTGCGGGACTACCTGGACCGGTTCGACCCGGCGTACATCGGACTGACGGCTCCGCTGCAGACGATCGAGGCGGCCGCAGCTGACCTGCACATCAGCTACGAGGCGCCCACTCCGCACGAGGAACCCGGCGGGTACGAGGTCGACCACGGCGCCTACACGACCGCGTTCGTGGGCGGCCGCGCCCGGCTCGTGTGGTCGTCGGAGGCTGCGGTGGCCGACGTGCGCGACGACTTGGCCCGACTGGTCCGGCTAGCCTCGACTGCGTCATGACACTCGCGTCCTTCCCCAGTCCGGCCCAAGGTGTCTGGCACCTCGGCCCGATCCCTCTTCGCGCGTACGCGCTGTTCATCATCGCCGGGATCGTCGTGGCGGTCTGGCTCGGTGAGCGGCGCTGGGTGGCGCGCGGCGGTCGCGCCGGGGACGTGACCGAGATCGCGACCTGGATGGTGCCCTTCGGTGTCATCGGCGGCCGGATCTACCACGTGGTCTCCTCGCCGCAGGCGTACTTCGGCGCGGGCGGCGACCCCGTCAAGGCGCTGTTCATCTGGCAGGGTGGCCTCGGCATCTGGGGGGCGATCCTGCTCGGTGGCGTGGGGGCCTGGATCGGCTGCCGGCGCCGCGGGATCCCGCTGCCGGCGTTCGCCGACGCGCTCGCGCCGGGCATCGTGCTCGCGCAGGCGCTCGGGCGGATGGGCAACTATTTCAACCAGGAGCTGTACGGCCGACCGACCGACCTGCCCTGGGCGGTCGAGATCGACCGGGCACACCGGCCGGCGGACCTGCTCGACCAGGCGACGTACCACCCGACCTTCCTCTACGAGCTGCTGTGGAACGTCGGCGTCGCAGCGTTGGTGATCTGGGCCGACCGGCGCTTCCGGCTCGGTCACGGCCGGGCGTTCGCGCTCTACGTCGCGGCCTACACGGTCGGCCGCGGCTGGATCGAAGCACTGCGGATCGACCCGGCCAACGAAGTGCTCGGCCTGCGGCTCAACGACGTGACGAGCGTGGTGGTCTTCCTCGGGGCAGTTGCCTACCTCGTCCTCTCGGCCCGCCGGCGCCCCGGCCGGGAGACCCCTGCGCAGCTCGAGGCGCGCCGCGACGACGGACCTGCGGCAACAGAGCCGGTAGATGCGGCAGACGACGAGACACCGAGCCCGACGGGAGAGGTCAGCCGATGAGCAGTGCCCACGAGCGCGCTGCGCTCGAGGCCGACCGGATCCAGCACGAGCACTCCGACGTGACCGGTGGTTGGCTGCGGCCGGCGGTGTTCGGCGCCTCCGACGGGCTGGTGTCCAACTTCGCCCTCATCGCCGGAGTCACCGGAGGCTCGAGCGACAGCAAGACCGTCCTGCTCGCCGGGCTCGCCGGACTGGCAGCGGGCGCGTTCTCGATGGCGGCCGGCGAGTGGATCTCGGTACGGTCCCAGGCGGAGCAGGCCGAGGCCGAGATCGAGCTGGAGCGGCGCGAGATCGCGCGCAACCCCGGCGGCGAGCAGATCGAACTGGCCCAGATGTACGTGGTGAAGGGGCTGGAGCCCGAGCTGGCTCGCGAGGTGGCCCGGCAGCTCTCCCGCGACCCGGACACGGCACTGGACGTGCACGTGCGCGAGGAGCTCGGGATCGACCTGGACTCCCTGCCCTCGGCCTGGCTGGCGGCCGGCTCGTCGTTCGTCGCGTTCGCCCTCGGCGCGTTCCTTCCGGTGCTGCCCTACCTGCTCGGCGCGACCACGCTGGCGCCGGCGCTGGTGCTCACCCTGGCCGGGCTGTTCCTGTGCGGTGCGTTCGTGACCCGCCTGACGCCACGGCCGTGGTGGTACGGCGGCGGTCGCCAGGTCCTCGTCGGCGTCGTGGCCGGAGCGGTGACCTTCGCCTTCGGATCCCTCGTCGGCGCCGGCCTCTCCTGACCCGGCACCGCCTGCCGCGTCGTGGGCGCCGTCGTCACGGCGCTCAGTCGGACGACCGGATCCGTGATTGCGTGCGTTCCCTTTTCTGCATGATCGACAGGAGATCTTGTCGCTCTGACCTGCAACGTTGTTCAAGATCCCCGTTTCTGCATGATCAACTGGGAAATGTTGGGGGGGGTGTCCGGGGTGCGGACACGTGTCTCGGGATCGGGCGGGGGCGGCGGTAGTGTTGTCGCGTCCACCGCAGGGCCAACGGTTTCCCTCGGTCGGTGATGCCGTGCGACCGCTCACGATGCGTGAACGTACGGCTGTCGAGTCCGACGAGGAGGTCGATCGCCATGTCCCCTGCCCAGCACCCGCGTCCCGCGCAACCGGCCGCGCCTGCCCCGCGGTCGTCGCCCGGCCTGGCGCGTCAGGCCACGCAGGGGCTGTACGACCCGGCCAACGAGCACGACGCCTGCGGTGTCGCCTTCGTCGCGACGCTGTCCGGCGAGGCGAGCCACGAGATCGTCGACCAGGCCCTGACCGCCCTGCGAAACCTCGACCAC
>JBBRVU010000276.1:0-4082 GCA_038246575.1 Actinomycetes bacterium
GCCGCAGGCACCACCGCCTCAAACAACGCCGCCGCTGGACCTACCACCTCGCCCCCGACGGCACCGCCACCTGGACCTCCCCCACCGGCAAGAAACGCGTCACATCGCCCGACCACGCCACCCTGCCGCCGCCACCGCCGAAGCCCGAACCCACGGTGACGCCAGAACCACAGCTCGTACCAGTGGGGCCTCCGCCGTTCTGACCGGGTCGCGGCCTTATCGCGGCCTTGTCTCAGTCCCGCTCAGGCCCGGTCGCGGAACGTGCGCACTCGCACCTTGTTGCCGCCGGCCGCGACGGCGGCAGCGATGCGCACCGCTGCGACCTCCGGGGCCACCCACACGTCGAGATGCCAGCGCTGCCGGGGCACCTCGTGGGGCTCGGTGCCTTGGAACCACATCGACGGCAGCTGGCCGGTGGGGGCGAACACGGTGTCGTGCACCACGGCATCCGGTGCGCCGGTGAGCACCGCGGCCCAGAACGGGCCGAGCCGCCCGTCGTCGGGGTGTCGAGGGCGAGCTCGACCTGGGTGACCTCATCGGGCACCGAGGTTACCTCGTGCCGCTGTGCCACCTCGCTGAGCAGCCGGGCGAGGGCGACGTCGTCGGGGCACACCCAGATGCCGTCGCGGCATGGGTTGCTCGCCACCCGCATGTCGACGCGGGTCGGGCTGATCGTGGCGTCGAGGTGGTCGGCGAGCGACGCCTGGGAGGCGGCGTCCACGGCATCCGCCAGGAAGGCGGCACCGACCCCCTGGGTCCGGGGTGCGCTAACGCGCGTGCAGTCGCTGCGCCAGCTTGCGCCAGTCGGCCAGGGCGGCATCGACGATGTCCTGCCTGGTTTGGGTGTCCATCCCGGCACCCAGCCACCTGAAGGTCCGGCGCGATCTGTCGCGAGGGTAAGCCGCTGACCTGCAGTGGGACAAGATGCCGACACGCAGGTCGTCTTACTGTCTTGTCCAAATCCTTCGCGGTCGTGCGGTTTTACGGTTCTGCCGAGTATCGGATGTTCGCCAGCGGTGGCCTGTGGCCGCTTGGGCCCGCCTCTAGTTGCCGCGACGCGCCCTTTGGCCATCCGGGACGGAGTGCCACCCCGATGGGTGCGGACCCGCCAACAGGCAGTCGGCAGGCCACGGGTGCCACCTGTGCGTGGCGCCGCCGCGCCTTCACGAGGCGACCGCCTGTTGACAGGCGCAGTCATCCGCTCCTGCCGCTGTCCGGCGCAAGAATCAGGCGGAGCGTCGGACCGCGTGGCGGAGATAGATCACGCCGTTGTCGAATCGTCGGTGGTCCAGCAGCTCGAGGTCGAGTCGTACGCCTCGAGGCAGCGCCGGCTTGCCGCCGCCGACGAGGACCGGGCACAGCAGCAGCACGCACTCGTCGACCAAGCCGTGCCGGAAGGCCTGGGCCGCCATCCCCGCGCCTCCGATGCTCAGGTCCGAGCCGGAGGTCTCCTTGAGCCGTCTTACCGCCTCGGGCTCGAACTGCCGCTCGATCCTGCTGCGCGCGGTCGACACGTCGGTCAGTGAGGTGGAGTAGACGACCTTGTCGGCGTCACGCCAGATCCCGGCGTACTCGCGGACCACCGGGGGCTCGTTCGTCAACCAGTCGTCGCTCTCCCACACGCGCATCGTCTCGTACATGCGTCGCCCGTAGAGCGATGTGCCGATGTGCCGCTCGTGCTCGTTCCAGAACGCGTGCACGTCATCGTCCGGCACGGACCAGTCGAACGAACCCGTCTCGTCCTCGAGGAAGCCGTCGAGCGAGATGCTGGCCGCGTAGATCAACTTACCCATGGAACCCTCCGCCCAGTCGCGGGCAACAGCCTGCGACCTCACACAGGCTCAGTCAACAGCATCGACTGCGAGATCGCTGAGCCCGCCGCGAAGAGAAGGTGTCAGGGCGCCTCCGCCGACAGTGGGCGGTCCGTACCGTCGCGCGCTCATGCCGCCGAACGTGCCGGATAGCGGACGCCTTGAGTTGCCGGGAAGTCGGGCACCTCTGGCCCCTGGCCGCGCAGCCGGGCCCCCCTATTCGGTTGCAGTGGGCTGCTTCAGCCAACCGAGTCGCGCTGTCAGATCCACGACAAGGGCACAGATGGCGAGGCCGAGCAGGAGTTCAGGCAGGACCAGAACGGACGTCGAGGGGTAGTCCAGTGCCCGCGCGAGGGCCCAACACGGCACGGCTGCCAGAAGGCCGCCGAGCAGCACGCCGACAACAGCGAGCACCTGAAGGCGAACGAGATGTGGCTCCTGCGGATACCGACGGCGAATGGCGATGGCAGCGCCGGCGAGGGGGCAGGCGAGCACGCAGCTGTACAGGACGACCCACGATGCGGCTGAGTTGAACGGCAGCAGATAGGGGCTGGCCAGGAGGACAAGCCACGCAGCTGCGACGCCGATGGCGGCCCCGACCAAGGCTGCATTGTGGAACGTGCGCCGCGTCGGCTCGGTGCGCGGGGTGGTGCTCCTCAACGGAAGCCCATTCGCCATAGCGATGTCAGCGGCTACCGTCGAAGGCGCATCACCCACGAAGTCCTCCTCGGACGCACCGGACTCCAACCCTTCCCGGATGCTGCTCTCGAGCTCCACTGTCAGCCGTCGACGCTCCACCCTGGTCAGGCCAGCCTCGGCCCACGTGCCGTCCACGGCGTCGAGCCAGGTCAACAGTCGCTCCGTCAGCTGCGTTTCAGCCCGCATGGCGAATCCCTTCCTTCGAGAGCAGACCGTCGACCCGGTCCCGGTGCGTGCACCACTGAGAAGTCCATGTCTCGAGCGCCTGCTCGCCTTCGCGCGTCAGGGAGAGCACGTGGCGGGTTGGGCCCCCATGGCCGCGGGACGTGCGTTGGCTGACCAAGCCCGCTCGTCGAAGTCTGGTCACCAAAGGGTAGACCGTTCCGTGACTCGACTGCTCGAACCCGTACTCGCCAAGGCGTTGCACGACGCCATAGGCATGGAGAGGTTCGCGTGACAGCAACCGCAACACGCATAGGTCGAGGGTGCCGCGTAGCAACGAGCTCTCACGGTCAACGGCGATTACCATGTGCTGCATACTAGTAGGCGCGGCCGAATAGTCAAGGCCCTCTTGGCCTGCCGGCCGCCCGAGCGATGTTGAGAAGGCACTGAACGAGCACCGCATCTGCCGCCTTCGTGAAAGCTCTCGCGCTACCTCATCGTCACTGCGATGCTCAGCGGCATGTCGGTTTACACCTGGGAGGGGACCTCCAGCGAAGCGCGCCTCTTCGGGAAGGTGCCTAACAGAGCCCTGGGACGGGCAAACGCATCCCAAGGGCCCAACTGCTGAGCGTGGGAGGGCCCGCCTGATGGCTGATTGCCCGTCCGTAGGCGCACATCCGGAGTTGCCGCAGCTAGTGCATCCTCGGTCGCGGCCGTGGGCGGGCGATCCAAGTGGGATAGAGACGCTGCCGCCGTGAACGTCACCGAACCGCGTCAGGACGACGGGCTGTGGTCGACCGCTGTGTTGCGGACTCAACCCCGGCCGGCGACCGACTCACAGGACCAACCTGCGCCCGGAATGACAACTCGCCCGGAAGTGACAGGCGTATGCCAAGAAGCCCGGACGGTGACAACGTGCGCCGGAATTTACACAAGGCCCACCGACGACCACTCAGGGGTCGGGGAACACGACGGCAAGGTTCAGAGTTGAGTGAGGTGAACGCAAGTTTGCCTCGGCGGGTTTGCTCATGACATACCGCTGGGTCTACCTTGAGTCCCAAGCACTCAACCCGGCATCAACGCAAGGAGAACGACACCCATGGCACGAGCAGTCGGCATCGACCTCGGCACCACCAACAGCGCCGTCGCCGTCCTCGAGGGCGGCGAGCCCACCATCATCGCGAACGCCGAGGGTGGCCGCACCACCCCCTCGGTCGTCGCGTTCAGCAAGGGCGGCGAGGTGCTCGTCGGCGAGATCGCCAAGCGCCAGGCCGTCACCAACGCCGACCGCACCATCCGCTCGGTCAAGCGGCACATGGGCACCGACTGGGGCTCCGACGACATCGACGGCAAGAAGTACAACGCCCAGGAGATCAGCGCCCGCATCCTGCAGAAGCTCAAGCGCGACGC
>JBBRVU010000277.1:0-4074 GCA_038246575.1 Actinomycetes bacterium
CTAGGGCGTGTCTCCTAATGGGCTGCGCAGCCACATGATGAGGCTGCGCAAGATCGCGCCACCGCGGAAGATGACGGCGAGCTTGTCGTAGCGGGTGGCCAGACCGCGCCACTGCTTGAAGCTCTCGTAGGACCGCTCGACGACGTTGCGGCCCTTGTACAACTCGGGGTCGTAGCTGACCGGCCGGCCACCGGCCGAGCCGCGGCGCAGCCGGTGCTTCTGCTGGTCGCTGCGCTCCGGGATCACGGCCTTGATCCCCCGCTCGCGCAGCAACGCGCGATGGCCCCGGCTGGAGTAGGCCTTGTCCGCCAGCAGCGCATCTGGCCGGGTCCTGGCTCGCCCGGCACCGCAGCCAGGGACCCGCAGCCGCTCCAGAAGCACTGGCAGCATGGGACTGTCCCCGCCCTGGCCGGGTCCGGCCTCGACGACCAGCGGTAGACCGTGGCCGTCGACCAGGCTGTGCAGCTTGGTCGTCAGGCCGCCGCGGGAACGACCGATCGCGTGGTCAACGGGCTCCACCGGCTGTCTGTTGTAGTTCGAGCAGTCCCCCCGTGTGACTCGGCAGCTGTGAGGCGACCTCCCGCGAGAGGTTCGAGCCGTGCTGGTGCACCCGGCTGACCGTCGAGTCGATCGACAGCTGCCAGTCGATCAGCTCGGCAGCGTCGGCCTGCGACAGCAACTGCTCCAGAATCCGGTCCCAGGTGCCGTCCTTGCTGAACCGGGCGTGCCGCTTCCACAACGTCTTCCACGGCCCGAACCGGTCTGGAACGTCCCGCCACGGACACCCGGTGCGGTACCGGAACACGATCCCGCTCAACACCTGACGGTGATCACGAAAAGGCCTACTGCGCTTGCCCTTCGTGCTGGGCAGCAGCGGCTCGATGAGCGCCCACTGCGCATCGGTCAAAACCTGATCACGTGACATACCCCGACGATCCCGCAGGTCAGCGCCATCACTTGGGCGACACGCCCTAGCCCGCTCCCGCCCGAGTCGGGCCGCCTGCTCGAGTAGGCCGCGCGTCTTTGCATGCAGCCGTCTGCTTGGAGTGGCGGGCGCAGGCACCGGTCCCCCATCAGATGCAATCTCACCCTGGCCGTTTACCTGCCGCTGAGGTCATCACGGTCATCGAGCACGGACGACGACGCCGCGATCGCAGACCCGCACGAGCCGCCCTGCCCTTCGTCATTCGACCCTTGGAGCTGTTGCCGTCATGGTCGCCGTCCTGATCGCGAGCACGTGCGGCATGCCCGGAGACGCCGACGCCGCCCACCGTCACGACACCCCGGGCCTCGACTGCTCGGCCGTCAGCCGCTGGCAGCACGGCGCCCGGCGGCTCCGGGGACTCGTCGTCGGCCTCGGCGTCGCAGCCCGAGCCCGGAACGACCGCGGCCGCGGTCAGCCGGTCGGACCGCGAAGTGGGCGCACCGTCGGACTGGACGGTCTGGCAAGGTGAACGCCTCGTGCTCGCCGTGCCCGCGGGCAGGGAGCCGTCGGAGGACAGCTGCATACCGTCCTCGACCGTCTCTTTCCTTCCTCCGCTTGACGCTAGCGGCGAGACGCTCAGCGCGCTGGCGGTTTTCATCGAGAGCGGTGCGGTGGGCCCACTCGGTATCCGCACCGACACCCTCGAAGGCATCCGCAACGACCAGACCGGCACGGAGCCGCTGGAGCCCGCCGCCCTGCTGGAGGTCCAGGGGCTGCGGGTGCGACCACGCTGCGCTACCGGTACGACGTCGACGTCTCCGAGTCCAAGCGCACCACCGACAGCGTGCAGGTGGACGTGACCGTCCAGATGCCAGACAACAGCCCCCGGTACGGGGTGTTCCTGAGCGCGTCCACCGAGATCATGTCGCTGGAGGACCTGGACGTCTTCAGCAGCTCGCTGCGCAGGGTCAATCACCCTGTCGACGCCTGAACGCCGGCCCATCGCGACGCTGGCCCCGCCCGACTGCTTGTGGTGGTGGCATCGGCGCCGTTCTGATCGCGCTGTTCTCGCTGCCTCGGGGCCCGCCCTCTCGTCACGACCAGCTCACGCGCTTGCCCAAGTATTCGGGCCGTAGGCGCGACCGGGGCCCCAGGGCGATGGCCATCAACCGGGACGGCGTGGAGTCGCTGGGTGACGACGCGTTGGACCGGCTGGCGCCGCGCGGGGACGCCGGGCCCGGCTGGGGCGAGGTTGAGGTGCAGCACGACGCCGGCGCGGCCTGCGTCGTACTGGTCCCGCCGCGCGTGGACGCCGGGGTCGACGTTGTCTGTGGCCGACTTCGAGCGCCGGCGGAATCCTTCCGACCCCAGGCGAGGGATGGGTGGGCCGCCGGAGGTCACCGGACGAGCAGGTGCCGCCCACCGCACCACTGCAGGACGCGCCGCACCTGCGGCTGTGGGTGGATCAGCAGGAGCTTGCGGGGAACGTCTCCGAGCCGCCACTCGGTGCGTACCAGCAGCCGGGCGATCGCCGTGTCGGCGTACCCCAATGCGGACAGATCGATCTCGATCGTCCTGGCGCCGCTCGCGACAAGGTCCTTGAGCTCGGGAGCGAGCCAGGAGCGATCGGAGGCGGACAGCTCGCCTCGCAGGGCCAGCCGCCCTGTGCCTGCGGACGGCGGCCGGGGCAGCAGCGTCGGGGCTGGTTCCCCCGGCACGACGGCCGGCGTCTCATCGGTCCGGGCCACCTGCAGGCCCGCCTCCTTCTGCGGGCTCGGTCCCGGCTGCGGCGGTACCAGGATCTGCTGGTCCGCTCCTCGTTGCAGGGATGTCGTCATGCGCTGTGCTCCTTCCTGGAGATGGCCGAGCCGTCGGGACGAGGTCGGCGGTGTTGGACCGCTCACGCAAGAGGGGCGGCGTCGGTGCCCTCGCGTCAGGGACGACCACGCTGAGCACGGCGCTGGCTTGGTCGCCCTCAGCTTGCGGGAGTGGCTTCCCTCGCAGGACCACGAGGAGCTGCCCGCCTGGCCAGAGGCCGGAGGCCACGTGCGGGAAGGGGCCGAAATGGCGCTGCACGGCCGCAGCAGCCAGGTGCCTGCTGGGCAGGGCCGTCGCGAGCAGGACGCCATCGGCGGCCCGCCGCTCCGGCGCCGGGGACGGGGTGCGGGTCAGGGTCCGCGCGACATGCCGGCGTCGGGCCGGTTCCAGCAGCAGCCAGGCGAAGCGCGAACCCCACAGGGCCGCTCCGGCCCATGCCGCGATGTCCTGTGCGGACATCACGTCCTCGCGGGGGACAGCGTGTGCACCTCCGGCGCCGGCACCACGAGGACGTCCCGGGGGACAGTTGCGCAGACGCGGCGGGTCCACGCCGGGTCGGGGCTCTCGGCCAGGACGAGCAGTGGCGTGTCGAGCGTCGCCGCCACGTCGGCGACGGCCCGTGTACGCACCCGCGTGGCGGCGGAGGCGGTGGCCTTCGGTTCGACCAGGACGACGACGGCGTGGCTGCGCACGCCGTACCTCTGCGTCGTGGGGATCAGTCGTGCCGCTGTTGCCCGGGCGTCGTCCAGATGAGTCGGGCAGTCCTGTCCTGAGCTGGCTGGCACGAGGACGACGAGCGCGACGTCGGTGCGGTGGTGGCTCGCGGACCGCGCCGCCCAGCGCGCCGCCGCCAGCGCGGCCAAGCTGTCTTCCGCGAGAACGACCACGGGTTGCGGCGCACCCGGCCAGTGCTCGGGCGCCCACATCGGCAGGGTGCTGCAGGGTGCGTCCGTCGGCTCCCGCGGCGGAGGAGCTTGCCGGGTCACGGCTACCTCCTGCCCGTTCGCGGCCGGCTCGATGACGCGCCCGGTGCTGAGTCGATCGTCGGCGCTGGAGGTGCTCAGTGTGGGCACCCGAGCTGCGGTGCTGCTCGTCGTCCCCTCCGAGACAGGAAGGGGTCGGTGGAGGCTTCGAGCACTGCGCCTGATCCGAACACGAGGTCCTGCCGCGATGAGCAGCAGCAGCGCCAGCAGGGCGCCCGCGATGAGCAGCAGCAGCGCCAGCAGGGCGCCCGCGATGTTGACGGCCGCGTACAGCTGGTCGTTCTGTCCGCCGACGGACGCCGCTACCGCCGCGGACAGCAGGCCGCCGCCAAGCCAGGCCAGCAGCAG
>JBBRVU010000278.1:0-4074 GCA_038246575.1 Actinomycetes bacterium
CGCTGGGGTGCCGGGCGACTGCGAGATCGCCTTGGCCTTCACGCTCGAGGCGGGTCAGCTGAGCTTTGGCCCCTTCACCAGCGTGGGCTGCACGCTCAATGCGGACGAGCGCATTGCGAACGACGCCTTCTTCCACCTGACCACTTATCGGCAGACGACTGCGCCCTAGACCTGTGACACGTGCCGCAAAGGTCGGATCGCTCGGGCTATGGCCCGAAGCAGGCGCCTCCACCACCTCGGTGTACCCGCCCGATGTGATCCTCCCGAAACGTCATCGATCTCCGCCGCTCACCGATGGTTCACTGCGAGTGTGACCCTGGCAATGCGGTCGTACCCGACGCGAATCGGGCCCCCGGCCCCACCTGAACCCTTATCTGAACCCTTATGCGAGCTGTCCCATGTGTCGCATGTGTCCCAGGGAGTCGTTTCTGAACCAGATTGGGACGCATGGGACGATTCGACAAGCATCCGGTATGCGGTACCAAGTCTCATCTAGGCCCGATTCCGAGCGTGAATCGGCCTGTTTCGTGGACGGCGTACCCTTACGCGTACTCTCCCAGTCTTCCGCGCCCAGGCTGTCGGTGCCGAGCAGGTGCCCCGGGTAGAGGGGAGGAACCGGGCCGCGGTTGGCGACGACGACCTTGAGGTCCTGGACGCGATAGTCCCAGGGCGCCAGGATCGGTCCGAGCAGGCCGAGCAGCAGCAGCCCGCCGACGATCAGCAGGCCCAGGAGACCGGCGCGGTTGCGCGCGAACCGCTCGGCAGCCGCCGCCCAGTAGCCACGACCGGGATGCCGGCTCTGCCCGCCTGGGAGAGTGGCCACCCGCTTGGCCATCAGACGCTGACCATCTGATCGCGGAGCCGCGGGTCGATGAATCGGGCGCCCAGGAGCCGCGTGCCCACGGCTCGTAAAGCACCAACCCGGCCACGCGCTCGGGATAACTGGCGGCGAACACGATCGCGACGCTGGCGCTATGGACGACTCCTATGAGAACGGCGCGCACCGAATCGACGGTGTCGAGGACGGCGCGCAGATCGTCCATCCGCTCCTCGATCGTTGGCAGAGGGCCGCCATGGACGCGGTCCGAAAGCCCCATACCGCGGCGGTCGAGCAAGATTGACCCGGCCCCTAGAGGCAAGACGCCGGAACGTCCGCACGAGCACCGGTTCTGCCCACATGTGTTCGAGGTTCGAGTGGGGCCCGGCCAACCGCACGATATCGAGCGGGCCGTCGCCAAGGGCCTGATAGGCAATATTGGTCCCGTCGGTCGTCCGCGTGAACCTGGTTTCCGGGATCAAGGACTGGTCACCACCCGAAGGAGAGGTCCGTTCTCAGGAGCGCCGTAGGGCTCGTGCTCACCAGCAACTCGAAGATGATCAAGTTATCACTCGGACACGGCTTCCGGTACCAACTCCCTACCACCACCTCTGGACGGTCGAGGAGGCGAGCAGCGGCTACTCGGGCAGACCCGCCCGACGTAGTGCGTCGCCCAGCTCAGCATTCTTGGCGGGGTCCACGTAGCGGGCGGATCGAATGGCGGTGCCGACGGTGAGTTGCGGCTCGAGCTCGCGCAGCCGATCCAACAGAGTCGTGGCTTCTTCATCGCGGCCGAGATTGTGCAGGGCGGCCGCGTGCAGCACGTGGGGCATGGTGAATTTCGGATTCGACTGGCTCGCACGGCCCGCGGCGATGGCCGCTTCATCGAAGCGCCCGGCGGCAAAGTGCGCGTACGCGAGGCCGACGTAGGGCAGGTATAGAAGGGGGTCGAACGGGCTGAGGCGGATCGCGCGCTCACCGTGCTCGACGGCCGTTACATCGTCGCCCCTCCACGCGCGGACGATGGAGCTGAACCCGAGCGCGAGGGCCGACGAGCTTGACAGCGCGAAGGATCGGTCGAAGGCCGCGGTCGCGGCTTCGAAATCGCTGTCGACCACCGCGACAACAAAGGCCGCAGTTGCGAGCGCCGCGGCGTCGTCGTTGCCCGCGGCGATCGCCTTGCGCGCATGGCGCAGGGCGGCTTGTCTCGTCTGCTCATGGAGACCGCCACGCAAGTACCGCTGCTCGTGACACCATGCGACGATGGCGTGCGCCGCCGCGTAATCCGGCTCGAACTCGATTGCTCGCTCGAGTAAGGCTAGGGCCTTGTCCGCGTCTTGGGGCATCGCGGTGAAGGCAAAGGGCAGCGCTCGAAGGTAGAGATCATAGGCATCGAGGCTGTCAGGCCGTTTGCGCTTGGCGCGCTCGATTTCCGCCTGCCGCAGCGTCGGCTCGATGATGCCCACCACGCTGATCGTCAGCTCGTCCTGCACCGCAAAGATGTCGTCAAGCGCGCGGTCATAGCGGTCTGCCCAGATGTGCGTGCCGATTGAGGCGTCGATCAGCTGAGCAGCGATACGGACGCGGTTGGAGGACTTTCGGACGCTGCCTTCGAGCACGTAGCGCACGCCCAACTCGCGGCCCACCCGCTTCACGTCCACCGCCTTGTCCTTGTAGGCGAAGCTCGAGTTGCGTGCGATGACGAACATCCACTTGATCCGCGCCAGGCCGGTGATGATGTCCTCGACGATGCCGTCGGCGAAGTAGTCCTGCTCCGGATCGCCGCTCAGATTGGTAAACGGCAGCACCGCGATCGATGGCCTGTCCGGCAGCGGCAGGCTCGGCCGGGCGCTGCGCGGTTCAGGAACCCGGACGCCGGCGATGGCGGCCTGATCGGCCTCCGCCACGTCGCGGACCAGCGCCCACAGGCGCCACTCCCCGGGGACGCCCTTGAGCTCGTGCACGCCTCGATCGCTGAAATCGAGGCCTGAGCCGGCGACCAGCTCCCGGAGTGTCCCCGACACGAGGACCTCGCCTGGCCCCGCCGCGGACATCACCCTGCTGGCAATGTGCACGGCAATGCCGCCGATCTTCTGGCCGGCTGCCTCAGCCTCTCCGGTATGCAAGCCGGCCCGGACCGAGATGCCAAGCTCGGTGACCGCTATAGCAATCGCATCAGCGGCGCGAACCGCCTGGGCAGGCTGACCAAAGGTGACGAAGAACCCGTCTCCCGCGGTATCGACCTCTCGACCACCGAAACGGCGGAGCTCTCGGCGCACTGCGGCGTGGTGAGCGGCGAGGAGATCCCGCCAGGCCCTGTCCCCGAGGCTGGCGGCCAGGTCGGTGGACCCCACGATGTCCGTAAACAGCATTGTCGCCAGGAACCGCTCTGGCGACCGACGGGATCGAAACACGTTGCCTGATCGAGTTAAAGGTATCCCTCGGGTGCCGGCCCGAGGACGTCCATAGCGTATCGCCCAGCGATCTCGTCGAGGCCCGCCTCGTCGACGCCTGCGCGAAGTCCCTCGGCAAGTTCCTCGAAGTAGCCTTCCATCGCCGACGGCGTGTAGAGGTTCAACTTACGGCTACCCACGGTGCTCGCCCTGAATGTGTGCGGCATGCCCCGGGGCACGCAGACGAACGAGCCCGCAGGGCAGCGGAAGTCACGGCCGTCGAGGTGCATGACGTACTCGCGGCGCCGGCATGGACGACGACGGTGAACGCGCCGACATCTATCGTCCGCGCCTCGCCCGGCAGTTGGACGACACCTCCACCGGACACGCTGCCCATCACCGTCCTCCGCTACGTTCGGGTGATGGTACCACCCGATGAAACCATGCTCTGGGTCTGTTGGACGTCGTGCTGCAGTCAGCTGTCGGTCCCGCGCCCGCTCAGGGCTTGATGGGGAGCGGGTCGTGATGTGCAATCTTTCCTGAAACTGGAGCACCCTTATTAGCACCCTTATGGCATCGCACCATGCGACCCACCGCGACTCAAACGTGCTCAATCGACCCAGACTGGGCCTCCTGACACCGGAAAATCGCGCATCCGGTATGCGGTACCACCCCTTCACCAAGGCCCCGATTCGTGCTCAAATCGAGCCGGTTCGGCTTGATTGGGCGACCTCGAGGTTGGTGTCCCTAGAGTTGGTGTAACAGCGGATCCGGCCAGCACACGCAATGGCCACCGAGTCATCCTCACGACGTTGGAGTTAGCAACCGACGTCGAATGAGAGGTAGGACCCGATGGCCGATGAC
>JBBRVU010000279.1:0-4055 GCA_038246575.1 Actinomycetes bacterium
CCTTCCATGCAGCGCTTCCTGACGTCGGCGGACCGAGCCTCGCCGACGGCTTGGCGGCGCTGTGGCGCGCCGGGTGGGAGCAGGCGCGGGAGCTGGCCCCTGAACTCCCGAGGGCGGAGGTCGACGACATCCATGCACTGGCGGATGAGTACCTGCGGGGCCGTGGCGAGCTCCTGGCGATGCGTCAGGCCGCGGGGATGGTCCGCGACGGCCACGGTGATCTGCTGACCGACGACATCTTCTGGCTCGACGACGGGGCGCGCATCCTCGACTGCCTCGAGTTCGACGAGACCTTGCGCCACGGGGACGTGCTGATGGACATCGGCTTCCTCCTGATGGACCTCGAGATGCGCGGCGCCGATGACCTCGCCCGCGCCGTCATGGAGCGGTATCGAGACCTCACCGGGGAGACCCACCCGCGCAGCCTCGAGCGCCATTTCGTCGCCTACCGGGCGTTCGTGCGTGCGAAGGTCGAGGCCCTGCAGGCGAGGAGCGGTGACGCTCAGGCGCGGACCTGGGCGCGGCGGGCACTCAACCTCAGCCGGCACGCACTGACCCGAGGCAGGGTGCACCTGGTGCTTGTGGGCGGGCTGCCGGGTAGTGGCAAGTCCACCCTTGCTGAACGACTCGTGGACGACCCCCACCACGACTGGGTCCTGCTCTCCTCGGACGAGGTACGCAAGGAACTCGCCGGGCTCGCTCCTCTGACCGACTGTGCAGCGCCCTACCGCACCGGCCTGTACGACGCTCGGCACACCGACGCCACGTACTCCGAGCTGTTGCGCCGCGCCGGCATCGCCCTGGGCCAGGGGGTTTCAGTCGTGGTGGACGCCTCCTGGACGTCCGCACGGCACCGGGCCCTCGCCGAGGTGGTGGCTCGGACCTGTGCCGCGGCCCTCACCCAGGTGCGGTGCTTCGTGCCCGTGCCCGTGGCCACGGAGCGGGTCGTGGCACGTTCTGCTGCGCGCCACGTGTCCGACGCCACTGCCGAGGTGGTCAGCCGGATGGCTCGCGACACGGACGAGTGGACGTCCGGGATCGTGTGCGACACGACCCGACCCCTGGAGGCCGTCTGGGTCTCCGTTCAGCGGGCCATGGCCCTGCGGCCATTCCCGGTCGCTCCCGACGGTCCTGCGTAGACAGCGACCGGAGACCCTCCGAGCGGCCCATCGCAAGCACCAAGAGAAGACCGCACGTCGCATACTCTCAAGTCGGCCCCCCTGACTGCGCGTTGGTGGGCCCGTCACGTGGTCGAGCCCGTGATAAGCAAGTTGGGATGACTATCAAGACCGACGACGTCGCCTGACCAAGGGTCGCAGGACACACGCTGTCGCCGGGTCTGTTCCGGCGCGGACAGTTCAACCTTCAAAGCATTGAGCGGCATACGGACCGCGACCTGACCACGAGAAGCGGATCCTGTCCGGCTGCGATTCAGTGGTCGGCTGGCGGCGCTGAGACCTCCACGAGGACGGCCGAAGTTGCCGCCGCTCGTACCCCTTCGAGCTGGCGGTGGCTGACTCCGCAACTTCTTGCGGCCACGTAGGTAGACATCCACTCCGCGACCTCGTGGCGCGTACGCAACGGCCCGCGGGTGGACACGTGGCGCTAGGAAGCACTCCGGTCTCCTTCGCCTCCGCGTGACTGGCGGTGCGAAGTCGCCATGCAACGGCGGCGTGCCCGTCCTAAGCGGTTGCGGCGCTGAGCGTTTGGATAGGGGCCTCTACTTCAAACGTTGCAGATCCAGCGTCGGTGCTGGCGTGAAACTTGTACTTGTCGCTGTGACGCACTACATCTACGCGACCAGTGGAGGTGCCTGACGCTCACGACGCAACGACCGCCGGAGTTGGCGTCCCATCGGGTCCACGGCGAACTGGTAACGCGCCCGACATGTTCCGCGCCCGAGGCCGGCCTCCAGGTCAGGCGCAGTCGCGGCAGACGCTCATGCCCGGCTTGGACTCCTGCGAGCGGTGTGCGACCAGGTAGCAGCGCATGCACGTGAACTCGTCCGCCTGCTTGGGCAGCACCTGCACCTCCAACGACAGGTCGGACAGGTCCGCGCCCGGCAGCACCAGCCCGCCATCCGGGTCACCCTCCTCGAGCAGGTCAACCGTGAGCGACCCGCTCGCGTGCAGCCCTTCCAGGGACTGGGGCTTGTCCTCATCGCCTTCGCGCAGTCGCGGGGCGTCGTAGTCGGTCGCCATCGGTGGTGCCTTTCCCATAGCTAGGTGGGACGGGAAGATCGCTCGAGCACAAGCGAGTGTCCACCTCGCCGGCGCCTGCTGGCCGCGGGGCCGCATGTATGTGGGCGCGTCGATCCTCCCGGATCAGTACACGAAGGGGCGTGCCGGCACCACGGCGACGATGCCGGTGGCATGCTCGAGAACCGCGGTTGAGACTGAGTCATGAATGAGCCCCTTGAGGTGCCCGATCCGCTGATGGCCGACGACGACCAGATCGTGCTCTCCCGATGCGGCGATCAGCCGGTCGTCGGCAAAGCCATCGACCATCTCCACCGCGATCGAGACCTCGGGGTACGTGTTTGCCATCCCGGCGAGCGACTCGGAGACCAGCGCGCGCTCCGCGCTGAGGTCGGGCCATGGCCCGTCTTCCTGCACGGGCGTGACCGGTGCAGGGATCGAGGTGCAGTACAGGACGGTCAAAGCACTGCCTCGCAGGGACGCCATCCGGTAGGCGAACTCGATGGCCGACAGGGAGTGCTCGGTCCCATCGATGCCGAGCAGGATCCGCTGTCGCGGCGGGCTCTGGTCGCCCGTCCGCCAGACGACGACGGGGCATGACGCCTGTCGGGCGATTGAGACGCTGACCGAGCCCAACAACAGGCTGGCAACGGGGCCACGGCCTCGCGAGCCCAGGACGATCATCTCGGCACGCTCGCCGAGCTCGAACAGGACCGTGCGCGGATCAGCAACGCTCACCACCTGCTGTACCTCGACCCCGGGTTGGCGATCACGCGCTCGGGCAGCGGCGGCATCAAGAACCGTCTCGGCCCAGTCCCGAGCTTCGTCCACCAGATGAGCGGCGCCGAAGCTCCCCGAGGGGTACAGGCCCACGCTCGGGGCGTTCATCGGAGCCGCGCCGTGCACAACGGTGATGGGCCGCGCCTCGAGCACCGCCTGATCAACGGCCCAGTCGAGCGCTCCGTCTGAGCACGGGGAGCCGTCTTTGCCGACGACGATGCTGCCCGGTGAAACCTGGTCGATCTCCATGTCATGACTCTCTGGTGGGTGTACATCGGCTCCGACGCCGCGGCGAATGTGGCAGCGGAGACTGGAAGGTAGGGGGGAACCGGCGAGGAGGAACGCCTCGAAGGAGCAGCGCCTCTCATGGCACACGCAGCGGCAACGGTGCTGACCTCGACGACGTTGTCGAACAGGGCGCGCGGCCAGCGGCCGGTGAACCGGGTGGTTGAACTGCGCGAACGGGCGCCCTGTCAGTGCCACGCGCGGCCTACATGCCAAGCATCCCGTCGCGCCGGCAGGTCGGCTGCCGTGTGACTGCGAACTCACACCCGACGACGGCCTACCTTCCTGCCCGCAATGATGAGCCGCACTCGGCGGCATTGTGGCGGTTCTGGATTGAGGTCGGCGAACGGGCTATCGCTTGCCGTAGGGCATGGCGGGGTTGGCGTCTGCGATCTCGAGCAGCCGGTTGTACTTGGCGATGCGTTCGCCACGGGCTGGCGCTCCGGACTTGAGCTGTCCGCAACCGGAGCCGACGGCGAGGTCGGCGATGAAGGCGTCCTCGGTCTCGCCGGAGCGGTGGGAGACCATGGCGGCGTACCCGGCGTCACGGCAGATGGCCATGGCGTGCAGGGTCTCGGTGATCGAGCCGATCTGGTTGACCTTGATTAGGGCGGCGTTGCCGACGTTGCGGCTGATGGCGTCTTCGATGATGGCGGGGTTGGTGACGAAGATGTCGTCGCCGACGATCTGGATCCTGTCGCCGAGTCGCGCGGTGAGGTCGACCCAGCCGTCCCAGTCGCCTTCGGCCTGGCCGTCCTCGATGCTCCAGATCGGGAACCGGTCGACGAGCTC
>JBBRVU010000280.1:0-3970 GCA_038246575.1 Actinomycetes bacterium
GGCCCGCCCGTCCGTTGCCTTCGACCGGACCTCGGCCTGCTTCACGGCGCCGGTCCACTCGGGGTAGGACTCGAAGTCGGCGATGACTGCCATCACGTCCGCCGCGGGGGCGTCGATGGAGATGCTCGACTCGGTGCGCTCCGCCATGCGCCGAAGGCTACTAGGCCACCGTTTGCCTCAGAGCAGGATGCCCGTGACGCCCATCAGAGCCAGCAGGACGGCCATGGCCGACACGGCACCGCCGATGATGAACGCTGCCTTCTTGCCTGGGGTGTCGATGAAGGAGGAGTAGCGACTCAGGGACTGGTCCGACTGGGCGGCGAGCTCGGCCAGCAGCGCGTCAGCCACGCGAGACTTCTCGTCATCGTCGACTGCGATGCCGTCACCGCCGTCAGCAGCACCAGGCTTCGGCTCGCTCGCGGCCTCGCGGCGCGCGTGCTTGCCGCGGGGCGCCGCAGCCGAAGGGCTGGGGACGACCTCGGACTCGGTCACCTTCGGGGCTGCCCCGGCCTCGACCTCGTCGACGGCCTCGACCTCGGGCGGAGCCGGCGTGGGGCGCAGGTCGGCGTAGCACAGCGAGCACCAGTCGGCGACCGCCGGCAGGTGCGCGCCGCACTGGGGGCAGCGCAGGTCAGAAGACAGCGTGGTGCTCACTCACGGCTAGTCGGCAGTTTCCGGCGGTTCCTTGACCCCTCGACCTGATCCTTGAGCGCGAACATGTGCGCCTTCCAGGCCAGCACCCGGCGATTCCTGTCCCGCCGGACCCGACCGGCCGTTGCCGACGCGGCCGGGTCGGCGCGAAGGAACCAGTGCACGACGGTCCCTCGGCCGGCCGGCTCGAGCCAGATCTCCATGCTGCCGGTCAGGGCCCCCCGAACGGCCCACTTCTGCCCTTCGGCGCCTCGGTCCCGACTGATCGTGAGGTCCAGATCGGGCCACCAGAGGCCCCAGTTGACAGCATCAGCGACCAGCGGTGCGAGCTCCGCACGCTCGACCGCGATGTACGACTCGTCCGCGATGTCCGTGCCGAATCCGCTGTGCGCCGGGGCCGGCCCGGTCATGACATCACCGGAGGGATGGCGGCCTGCACGCGGGCAACAGTAGGGTCTCGCGCATCATTCGCCGCCTGCTACCGGCACATGAGAGCCAGGAGCCCACCCGTGGACGAATACACCTCTCCGCTGCTGGAGGCGCCCGCGACGACGGGCAACCTCAGCGACATCGTCGCGCTCAACGCCACTGCGGCACCCGACAAGGTCACCTTCCGACGTCGATCAGGGGATCGGTGGCTGGACGTCACCTGCCGTGACTTCCAGGTGGAGGTCACTGCTGTCGCCAAGGGTCTGATTGCTGCCGGCGTGAGCCCGGGCGACCGGGTGGCACTGATGGCCAAGACGCGCTACGAGTGGACGCTGATCGACTTCGCGATCTGGACCGCCGGTGGGGTGACGGTGCCGATCTACGAGACCTCCTCCGCCGAGCAGATCCAGTGGATCCTCAGTGACTCCGGAGCCGTCGGGTGTGTGGTCGAGTCCCCCGATCTGGCGGCAACTGTCGAGGAGGTGCGAGCGAGCGTCTCCACTGTCACGACGGTGTGGACGATCGATGCTGGCGCAGTGGACGAGCTGACCGCCGCCGGCGCAGGGGTGTCCGACCGCGACCTCGAGACCCGGCGGACGACCTCTACGCCAGCGGACCTGGCAACGATCATCTACACCTCGGGCACGACCGGCAGGCCGAAGGGCTGCGAGCTCACCCACGGCAACTTCCTGTTCGAGGCCGCGAACATCATCAGCATCAAGGACCGGGACGCGACCCTGGCCAACCTGTTCTCCGACGAGGATGCGTCGACGCTGCTGTTCCTGCCCCTCGCCCACGTGTTCGCCCGGATGATCCAGGTGGCCGTCGTGATGGCCCGCGGGACGCTGGGACACACATCGGACGTGAAGAACCTGCTCGAGGACCTGGTCTCCTTCCAGCCGTCGTTCATCCTGTCCGTGCCACGAGTCTTCGAGAAGATCTACAACTCCGCCGAGCAAAAGGCTGACGCCGCCGGCAAGGGCAAGATCTTCCAGTCGGCGGCCGCGACTGCGATCGCGCACAGCGAGGCCCGCGACAGCGGCGGGGCCAGCATCGGGTTGAAGGCGAAGCACGCGCTGTTCGACAAGCTGGTCTACGGAAAGCTGCGAGCCGCCCTCGGCGGCCGGGTGGCTTATGCCGTCTCCGGGGGCGCCCCGATGGGCTCCCGGCTCGGCCACTTCTTCCGGGGAATCGGCTTGACGGTGCTCGAGGGGTACGGCCTCACCGAGACGGCGGCCGCCTCCACGGTCAACGCCCCCGGCCTGGTGAAGATCGGGACGGTCGGGCGGCCACTGCCCGGGGTCTCCGTGCGGATCGCCGACGACGGCGAGATCCTCATCAAGGGGGGCCAGGTGTTCCGCGGCTACTACAACAACCCGCAGGCGACCGCAGAGGCGATCGTCGAGGGATGGTTCCGCAGCGGGGACATCGGCGAGCTGGACGACGACGGCTTCCTCCGGATCACCGGGCGCAAGAAGGAGATCATCGTGACCGCGGCCGGCAAGAACGTCGCCCCCGCGGTACTCGAGGACCGCCTGCGCTCGCACCGGCTGGTCAGTCAGTGCATGGTCGTCGGCGACGCCCAGCCGTTCATCGCCTGCCTCATCACGCTCGACGAGGAGGCGCTGCCCGCCTGGGCGGCCCAGCACGGCAAGGGCAACCTGACGCTCGCCGAAGCGGCCGAGGACCCCGACGTGCTCGATGACATCCAGACCGCACTCGACGCGGCGAACACGGCCGTGTCGAAGGCCGAGGCCATCAAGAAGTTCAAGATCCTACCGGTCGACTGGACCGAGGACTCGGGGGCGTTGACCCCGTCGCTCAAGCTCAAGCGTGGCGTCGTCCTCAAGGAGTTCTCCGCCGACATCGACGCCTTGTACAGCTGAAGCCGCCCCCTGGTCGACCGCACTCCGACAGGATCACCCGGTGACCCCCGTTCTCGAGGTACGCGACCTGACCGTGTCCTTCGGTCCGGTTCTGGCCGTGGACAAATTCGACCTCGCTGTCCCGGCCGGCGCTTCGGTGGCCCTCGTCGGCCGCAACGGAGCCGGCAAGTCGACAACTCTGCGCGTCCTTGCAGGCGTCCTGCCGCCAACGAGCGGCCTGGTCCACGTGGCCGGGGTCGACGCCGTGCGCGACCCGTCCGCCGCGAAGTTCAGGGTCGGCTACTGCCCCGACGTCGGCGGCCTGATCCCTCGCGCAACTCCGTGGGAGCACCTCCAGCTCGCGGCCACCCTGCGCGGTCTCGGGTCGGGCTGGCAGGCGAGGGCGACCGACCTGCTCGACAGGTTCGAGCTCACCGGCGCAGCCGACCGGGTCACTGCCGGCTTCAGCCACGGCATGGGGCGGCGCCTCTCGGTCGTCCTCGCGGCGTTCCACTCCCCCGACGTCCTTCTGCTCGACGAGCCGTTCGACGGAGTCGACCCGCTCGGTGTCGAGGCCACCATGAGCCTCCTGCGCGAGCTGCGCCTGGCCGGGTCGGCGGTGGTGATCTCCACCCACCTGCTCGACCTTGCGGTCCAGGCGTGTGACGAAGCCGTCGTCCTGCGGCGAGGGGCCGTTGTGGCCGCATCTCCGGCGGCAGAGCTGGCGGGTCCGGCAGGAGCGGCCCGCTACCGGGCTCTGCTCGCGTGACGAGCAGCCAGGTCCGCCACCTGACGGCCGTACGGTGGGGAATGGTGCGGTCATCCCGCGCTCGCCTCGGGTTTGTCCTGCTGGCCGCCGCAATTCCGGCGCTCGGTGTCGTGGCAGTCGTTTCCGGGCTGACGGCGCCGAATGACACCGCGTTCGATCTGAGACTGCTGGCCCCGGCGCTGTACCTGTCGGTGGCCCTGATCGCTGTCCTGGCACCCGTGTTCTCGGGTGGGGGGAACGAGCTCTTCCCCGAGGA
>JBBRVU010000281.1:0-3958 GCA_038246575.1 Actinomycetes bacterium
TCGGCTGATCATCCGGCGCGCCTACGGCTTCCACTCACCGACCGCGGCACTGGCCCTGGTAATGCTGTCCTGCGGACCCATCGAACTCCTACTCCCTCACGAACGAGGCTCAACCTGATCCACACTCATGCCGGGAGAGCCGTATTTCCCTCGTGGGTTCGCGCTAGCGCCGCGATCGGCGTTGCCTGACATTTCGCAGAGGGGGCCCACAGAGCCGAGGTGGTTGGTGGATACCCGCCTGTTGCACATCGTTGCCACTCCCAGGGGCCTGGGTTCCAACACCGGGCGGGTCTCGAGTGTGTTGCTCGAGGAGCTTCACGACCGGTACGACGACCTGACCGTGACAACGCTCGACCTGTTCAGTGCAGACCTGCCGGCGGTGGCCGGCGTCAACATCAAGTCGAAGTACGCGCTGATGACCGGCCAACAGCTCGACGAGGAGGCGCGCGACTCGTGGGGCGAGATCGAGAAGACGATCGAGCAGTTCTTGGACGCGGATCTCTATCTGCTGACGGTGCCGATGTGGAACTTCAGCATCCCCTATGCACTGAAGTACTACATCGACGCGATCGTGCAACCGGGTTACCTGTTCAGGTACGACGAGTTCGGCCAGCCGCACGGGATGGTTCAGAACAGACGGATGGTGTGCGTGACCTCGCGTGGTGCCGACTACTCGCAACCTCCCTTGGCGACACTGGATTTCGTTGAGGCCTACCTTCGGACCATCTTCGGGTTCGTGGGCCTGACCGACCTCAAGTTCTTCAACGTCCAGCCGATGGACATCTCCATGGAAGCCCGTAGGGCCGCCTTCCGGTCGGCGATCACTGACGTTCGCTCATGGGTGTCCGCGGGCGCGTGGGACGGCACGTCCTCTGAGGTGGCGACGGCTCTACCCGCAGATGTGAAGCCGCAGGTCATCGTCAAGTAGCGCAGGCGCAAGCGTCACAGCAGTGGTTGTGCGCATGGAACCGTTGCGCGGAGGCGGGACCACCTCACGGAGATTGCGGACCGTGTCGAGCGCGTGCACGAGCGAGTTGCCGTCAGCAGGATGGGACGTGGAGCAGGCCCGTCACGGGGCCGAGCCGTGGCTTCCCAGCTGACGGCGAAGTCCGGATCGGGTGGTCCGCCGATGCAGATGGCGATGCCTCCGGGTCGCAGAACTCGCAGCGGACCGAGGCCGAGGACGAGATCCGGGCCCCGATCGGACGACCGCTCACACGAACCTCAGGCGCTGGAAACCGGCTGAGGGATGGGCTTGCCGAGGGTCGGTCGCGGACCCGGAAGTAACTCACTACGTTGGGTCGACGCCATGGTGGCGTTGTCGAGGAGGAGCAACCTATGTCGTTGTCACTGGGCGAGCAGCTCAAGCGGCGCAAGCCGATCGTCTTCCGGCAGCACCACCACGAGGGTGAGGAGCTGGCGCGAAACCTCACGACGTTCCAGCTGATGATGTTCGGGGTCGGCGCCACCGTCGGCACCGGCATCTTCTTCGTGCTCAGTGAGTCGGTGCCGGAGGCTGGGCCCGCGGTCATCGTCAGCTTCCTCATCGCCGGGCTCGCGGCGGGGCTGTCGGCGCTGTGCTACGCCGAGCTGGCCAGCGCGATCCCGGTGAGCGGGTCGACGTACTCCTACGCCTACCACTCGATGGGCGAGCTCGTCGCGGTGATCATCGCCGGGTGCGTGCTGCTGGAGTACGGGGTGGCGACGGCGGCGGTCGCGGTCGGGTGGAGCGGCTACTTCAACGAGCTGCTCGACGCCACCGTCGGCTTCCAGATCCCGCAGGCGCTGTCGGCGTCGTTCATCCCGGGCACCGACGGGGAGGCCACGGGTGGCCTGATCAACCTCCCAGCGGTCGTGCTCGTGTTCCTGTGCATGTTCCTCCTCCTGCGGGGAGCCACCGAGTCGGCCCGCGTCAACGCGGTCATGGTGCTCATCAAGCTCGGGGTCCTCGTGCTCTTCGTCGTCATCGGCCTGAGCGCGTGGAACGGCTCGCACTTCGACAACTTCTTCGGGGCTGGGATCGGCGGGGTCACCGCAGCGGCCGGCACGATCTTCTTCTCCTTCATCGGGCTGGATGCCGTGGCCACCGCGGGCGAGGAGGTCAAGGATCCCCAGCGGTCCCTGCCGCGGGCGATCATCGGCGCGCTGATCATCGTCACGACGGTGTACGTCCTCGTCGCCCTGGCGGGCATCGCCGCCAAGGAGGCCGGCTGGTTCAGCACCGAGGAGGCGGAAAGCGCGGGGCTGTCCCAGATCCTCAACGACGTCACCGGTTCGACGATCTGGGGCACCGTCCTGGCCGGCGGCGCCGTGATCTCGATCTTCTCGGTCACGCTCGTGACGCTGTACGGCCAGACCCGCATCCTGTTCGCGATCGGCCGTGACGGGATGGTCTCGAAGCGGTTCACCAGGGTCAACCCGAAGACCCTCACGCCGACGTTCAACACCGTCGTCGTGGCAGTCGTCGTCGCGCTGATCGCCGGCCTGGTGCCCTCGGACTTCCTGTGGGACACGGTGTCGATCGGCACCCTCTTCGCGTTCTCGGTCGTCGCCATCGGTGTCCTGGTCCTCCGCCGCACCCACGCGGACCTGGAGCGGCCGTTCCGCATCCCCGGCTACCCGGTGACCCCGGTCCTCACCGTCCTCGCCTGCGTGTGGATCCTCATCAAGCTGCCGGCCATCACGTGGGCGATCTTCGCGGTCTGGCTGGCCATCGTGATCGCGTTCTACGCCGTCTACGGGCGACGCAACGCCACACTCAACACCTACACCGACCCGGAGGAGATCGCCGAGCCGCGAGGGGAAGAGGACAAGTGACCATCCTGCTCGGATTCAGCCCGCACCAGGACGACACCGGCTCCCTCGAGCTCGCCTGCCAGCTCGCCCGCTCCGACCACGACTCGGTGCACGCGGTCACCGTGGTGCCCCGGGCCTGGCCCACCGCCGTCGCCGGGGACACCGACCGCGACTTCCGCCTCTGGGCGGAGGGCGAGGGCGAGCAGTGCGCGGCGATGGCGCGCGAGCTGCTCCAGGAGCACGCCGACGTGCCGAGCGAGGCGTCGTGGTGCTCGGGCCGCTCGGTGCCCCAGACGCTGCTCGACCGGGCGGCCGAGCTCGAGGCGTCGCTCATCGTCGTCGGCTCCGGCGACGAGGGGCCGCACGGGCGGATCTTCCTCACCTCCAAGACCGACCGTCTGCTGCACTCCTCCGACGTGCCGGTCGCCGTGGCACCGCAGGGGTACTGGGCGGGGCCGACGGCTCGCGTCGACCGGGCCACCCTGGGGTTCCGCGGCGACGACGCCACGTGGTCCCTGCTGGACCGGGCCGCCGGAATCTGCAGCCGCGTCGACGCCTCGCTTCGCCTGGTGACCTACGCGGTCAGGGGTCGCACGATGCGCCCGAGCCTGGTCAGCGGCTCGGAGGAGATGGTCCACACGCAGTGGGTGCGTCAGGCCGCGGCCGAGCAGGCGGCGGCCGTCGAGCACCTGCACTTCTTGGGGTTCGCCGACGACCGCGTGTCGAGCGTCGTCGCGGTCGGGACCTCGTGGGGCGGGGCCATGGACCGGCTCGAGTGGAACCGGCACGACGTGCTCGTCGTCGGGTCGTCCTCGTCCTCGAACCTGCTCTCGAGGGTCTTCCTCGGGTCCAGCGCGGCGAAGATCGTGCGCAGCTCTCCCGTTCCGGTCATCGTCGTCCCCTGAGCTGGGAGCAGACGCAGGAAACGCAGCTGAGCTGCGAGCTGCAGTATCTGAACCTTCGGAGCCGGATGCAACACGAGAACCGGAGGTACACGGCGGTCAGCAGCATCAAGAAGACCAGTCGCGACACCGTGATGCACACCATCTCCGCGTGCGCCGAGCCGCTACCTGACGCCGCGTGGCGATGCCATCGCCTCCCGGCGCGTCGGTCAGGTCGGGCGTCGGTCAGGTCGGGCGTCGGCCAGGTCGGGCGTCCGACA
>JBBRVU010000282.1:0-3950 GCA_038246575.1 Actinomycetes bacterium
CGTGAGCTCGGGCCGGGCCTGTGCACCGCCCTGACCCCGGGCCGGGTCGCCATGCTCCGGTTGGCCGCTGCCCGCGACCGGCTCGATCCTCGACGGATGACACTCCCCGCGCCCAGCCCCGGAGGGCCGACCCCGGCAGACGCCGGGAGTCCCTGCGCCCAGGTCCCGGACCGGCTCGGCCTGCTGCCGGTCGTCACTCCCGCCCTGGTCGAGCGCGCGCACCGGCGCGGCCAACAGGTGCATGTCTGGACCATCGACGACCCGGCTCAGATGTCTCGGCTGCTCGATCTCGGCGTTGACGGACTGATGACCGATCGGATCGAGGTCCTGCGCGGGGTGCTCCGCAGCCGGGGTCAGTGGCCGTCCTGAGTAAATAGCGATCCGAGGCATCCGCGGACCCCTTGGTGAACGAATCAGCCGTGTCGAACGTCTTCATCTCGATGGCTTTGGTCACAGTCGGCTCACAGGCTCTGGCAGACGGGTTTGACCGCCCGGCACCGGGAATCCTGCAGCAGTCTCGGACGTTTGGCACATCAGGACGACACGCACTCCGCCACCACATTTCGGTGTGGTCCCGGAGGACCCTAAGAAGGAGATCTCATGGCCGACCGTGCACTTCGCGGCTCGCGTCTCGGCGCCCAGAGCTACGAGACCGACAACAACGTGGAGATGGCACCGCGGCAGAGCGTGACGTACGACTGCCCGCGCGAGCACCGCTTCACCATTCCGTTCTCTCTCGAGGCCGACGTGCCCGAGATCTGGGAGTGTACGGTCTGCGGATCCGAGGCGTTGCGGATGGACGGCACGCGCCCCGAGCCCAAGGCCGGCAAGGCCCCGCGTACCCACTGGGACATGCTCCTGGAGCGCCGCAGCATCAAGGAGCTCGAGGTGCTGCTCGCGGAGCGCCTGCAGATGTTGCGCAGCACCCCCACGACACCGACCACCAGTCGGAGCCAGCGCAAGAGCGCCTGACCCGACTGCCCGCGTCCGGGCTGTGCCACGACCCCCCCGGTGGCACGGCCCGGGCCGCTGTCCGGGCCGAGGTCGCTGCCTAGCCCTGGCGGGCGGGACCGTCGTCTGACCCGCGAGAGTCTGTGTCGTCCTCGACGATCTCGCCGGGGACCACCCGATCCTCCGGCCACACCGACGACGGCCCGGTTGCAGTCGACCGGCCGGCCCCCGTCGGCCCGCCGGGTCGAAAGCCGACGACCGACACCGCGCGTCGCGCGATCAGCCAGGCCAGCGCGCGTCGGGCGACCGGCCGGCTCACCGGCAGGATCATGAGGAACCCGAGGGCGTCGGTCACGAAGCCCGGGGTGAGCAGCAGGGTGCCGCCCACGAGCACCAGCGCGGCGTCGGACAGCTCGCGGCTGGGTAGTCGGCCGCTGCCGAACGCACCACGCAGTGCCTGCCAGGCCCGCCGACCCTCCCGCCTGACCAGCCAGGCACCCAGGGCACTCTCGGCCAGCAACAGCACGACCGTCGGGACGGCGCCGATCTGCTGACCGACCTGGATGATCACGTAGATCTCGATCACCGGTGTCAGCAGGAACACCAGGAGCAGAACGACGATCATGGCTTGGCTCCCATTGTCGGCGAGTGCTCGATGGACGCGCTCACGCGAGCACGGACGCGAGTGGGAAGGGCACGCAGCAGGCCCCACAGCGTGACCTTCCACAGCGCCTCGCGCACGATGGCACCGCTCATCTTCGACGCCCCGTGCTGGCGCTCGACGAACTCGATCGGCACCTCGACCACGCGGGCTCCGGCCGCGACCGCGCGCCGGACGAGGTCGACCTGGAAGCAGTAGCCATGGCTGGAGACCCCGCGCAGGTCGAGCCGGACCAGCGTCTCCCGGTGGAACGCGCGGAAGCCGCCAGTCGCATCGTGGACGGGCAGGCCGAGAGCGAGTCGGACATAGGCGTTGCCCACCCGGGACAGCAGCAGCCGCCGGCGTGGCCAGTTGACCACCCGACCGCCGGGAACCCAGCGGGACCCCAGCACCAGGTCCGCGTCGCCCAGCGCCGCCAGCAGGGTGGGCAGCTGCCCCGGCTGATGGGAGCCGTCGGCGTCCATCTCGACCAGGACATCGTGGTCGCGGGCCAGGCCCCACGCGAAGCCGGCCAGGTAGGCCGCGCCGAGCCCCTCCTTGGCACGACGGTGCAGGACGTGCACGTGATCGTCCGCGGCGGCGAGTCGGTCGGCGAGCTCGCCGGTCCCGTCGGGACTCGCATCGTCCACGATGAGGACGTCGGCCTGCGGCGTTGCCGCCCGTACGCCGGTGACGGCGTGCTCCACGTTCTCCAGCTCGTTGTACGTGGGGATCACCACCAGCACTCCGGCGCCTGACGGCGGGCCCGCTCGCCCGCCGGCCGCCGGCCTCTCGTCGATCACGCCGTGCTCCCCTGGTCGCCGCGTCCGAACCGTCGATTCTGCCGCATCCAACCCACAGCGGCTGCGATCGCAGCAACGAGCGTCAGCAAGCCCTCGGGCCAGGCTCCGACCCGGTCGGCCACGGTGATCCCCGAGCGCAGCTGAAGTTCGGCGACCAGGGTCTGCGCGGTCCGCTCCGCGGTCCGCTGGCGAACCGTTCCGTCGGCGGCCACGACCGCGCTGATGCCGCTCGTGGCGGCGACCAGCACCGGCCGCCCGTGCTCGACCGCCCGCAGCCGGGACATCGCCAGCTGCTGCTGGGGTTGCCCGGAGCCGTTGTAGGTCGCGTTGTTGGTCTGCACCACCAACACCTGCGCTCCGCCGTCGACCACATCGCGGACCAGGTTGTCGTAGGCGACCTCGAAGCAGATCACGTCACCGACGTCGGCTGGACCGACCCGCAGGTTCCCCGGTGAGTCGGCGGCGAAGAAGTCGCGCGGGATCTGGTCGAGTCTCGTGACGAGACCGCTCAGCTGTGCGCGGAAGGGGATGTACTCGCCGAAGGGCACCGGGTGCCGCTTCACGTAGCGCTCCCCCGGTCCGGAGCTGGGGTCCCACACGACGCCGGTGTTGCTCACGAACTCCGGACCGGGCCCGTTGACCACCGCCCCGACGAGCACCGGCACACCGATGTCGCGCACCGCCGAGTCGATCAGGCTGCGCGCGCCGTCATCGCTGAACGGGTCGATGTCCGAGGCGTTCTCCGGCCAGATGACCAGATCCGGCGCGGGCACCACTCCGTCGCGGACGTCGCGCGCGAGTCTTTCGGTGGCCGCGACGTGGTTGCGCAGCACCTGCTCGCGCTCGCCGAGGAAGTCCATCCCCTCCCCCGGCACGCCGCCCTGGACGAGGGCCGCCGTGACCCGCTGGCCGCTGACCGCCGGGGTGATGAGTGCCGGCAGCACGAGACCGACGAGGGCGACCGCGATCACTGCCCCGGCCAGCAGGCCGCTGCGCCGACGGCTGACCGACCAGCCAAGAACTGCGAGGGCCAGCACGGCGGCACTCAACGCGGTCGCCCAGGACACCAGCGGAGCGCCACCGATGGCCGCGAAGGGCGTGTACGGGCTGGCGGTCTCGGCGAAGGCCAGCCGGCCCCACGGGAAGCCACCGAAGGGCAGCCGTCCACGCGCTGCCTCCTGCGCGACCCACAGGCACGCCACCCAGATCGCGCGACCGGGCAGTCGCCAGACCAGGACGAGTCCGGGCGCCATCGCGGCGACGAAAACCGCTTCCAGCAAGGCCAGCATCACCCACGCGTCGGGACCGATCACCGTCATCCAGGACAACAGCGGCAGGAAGGTTGCCAGCCCGTGCACCAGGCCGAGCAGCGCCGCCCGGCGCAGCGACTGACCCACGACGACCACCGTCAGCAGGGCCACCCCGACCGGCGCGAGGAACCACAGGTCGTACGGCGGGAACGCGACTGCGAGCAGACCGCCGCTCACAGCGGCAGCGCCGAGCCGTGGCCCCAGCCGACCGAGCGCCCCGCCCTGCGCGGGCAGCCGGCGGGACAC
>JBBRVU010000283.1:0-3935 GCA_038246575.1 Actinomycetes bacterium
CGAGTGCTGGGAGGACCGGGAGGCCACGTTCCTCATCGGCGGCGACCAGTGCACCCGGCGCTGTGACTTCTGCCAGATCGACACCGGCAAGCCACAGCCGCTGGACCGGGACGAGCCGCGGCGGGTCGCCGAGTCGGTCCAGGCGATGGGGCTGCGCTACGCCACGATCACCGGCGTCGCCCGTGACGATCTCGCCGACGGCGGTGCCTGGCTGTATGCCGAGACGGTCAAGGCGATCCACGGGCTCAACCCGGGCACGGGGGTCGAGAACCTGATCCCGGACTTCAACGGAGTGCCCGAGCAGCTGGCCGAGGTGTTCGAGTCCCGGCCCGAGGTCCTGGCGCACAACGTCGAGACGGTGCCGCGGATCTTCCGACGCATCCGGCCGGCGTTCACGTACGACCGCTCGCTCGACGTCCTCACCCAGGCCCGCGCTTTCGGTCTGGTCACCAAGTCCAACCTCATCCTCGGCATGGGTGAGGAGCGGGCCGAAGTGAGCCAGGCGCTGCGCGACCTCCATGCCGCGGGATGCGAGCTGATCACGATCACTCAGTACCTGCGGCCGTCGGCCCGCCACCACCCCGTGACCCGCTGGGTAAAGCCGGAGGAGTTCGTCGAGCTGCAGACCGAGGCCGAGGAGATCGGGTTCGCGGGGGTCCTGTCGGGGCCGCTGGTGCGCTCGTCCTACCGCGCCGGGCGCCTCTACCGGCAGGCCGTCGAGGCCCGGTCGCAGTCAGCCGACCCCGCCGCGGTCTAGTCTCGCGCTCGACGAGCCGGCCGACACGGCCGGAAGTTCTTCCCCAGGTTTTTCACCCCGGACATCCGTGCGTAACCTCGGTCGCGCACGCTCGTAGACATGAGAGCAGCCGTGCCCGCGATGACAACCCTCTCCGAGCTCGTGCACTCGGCCGTGGAGACCGCGGCACATCACGTGACCGAGGGCTCGCGCCGCAACGCACTCCGGGCGATCGAGGACCGGTCGGTGACCCGACAGCAGGACGCCGACATCCTCGCGTCCCTGCCCCGGCAGGCGACGCGTCCGACGGCCCGCCGCAGCCCCTCCGCCCTCCATGATCGGAGACGGACCGAGGTCTCTTAGCCGCGATCCGCCTCCGATCACGGGGGATGGCGGGGGCTGCCGGGGCAGGCGAGGCGGCCGGCGGCACGTATCCTCCTTGCTCATGGCACTGAGGCGGAAGCGCAGCACCAAGTCTGACGCGGCAAACGGCGCGACGGCTGCGAAGCCGGCCAAGCAGAGCCGGGTGGCACAGATCCGGGCCGCCTACACGATGACCCGCAAGTCCGACCCCATGGTCGGCTGGGTGACCCTGGCCACCGGGCTGCTGACCTTCGCGATCCTGCTCGCCGTCGGCCTGCTCATCGGCCACCCGGTGTACCTCGGCTTCATCGGCGTCATGCTCGGGGTGCTGGCCGCCACGGTCATCTTCGGCCGTCGTGCCGAGAAGGCAGCGTTCGCGCAGGTCGACGGCCAGCCCGGCGCCGCAGCGGCCGCGCTCAACATGCTGCGCAAGGGGTGGACGGTGACCCCCGCGGTCGCGGTCAACCGCAACCAGGACATCGTGCACCGGGCCGTCGGCCGCCCCGGCGTGGTCCTGATCGGCGAGGGCTCCCCCACACGCGTCAACAGCCTGATCGCCACCGAGAAGCGCAAAGTCGCCCGGTTCGTGCCGGACGTGCCGATCTACGACTTCCAGGCCGGCAACGGGGACGGACAGGTCCCCCTGCGCAAGCTCAACCGCAAGCTGATGAAGATGCCACGCAACCTCAAGAATCATCAGGTCAGCGAGGTCAACCGCCGCCTCAAGGCACTGGGCACGATGAACCTGCCGATCCCCAAGGGTCCGATGCCCAAGGGTGCTCGGATGCCCCGGGGCCCGCGCGGCTGACCCGCAGCTCGAGGTGCTCGGGACGGCTCAGCGGGCCCGGATCACCACGGTGCCGGCCGCCCGGTCGTGCAGGCCGCGCCCGTCCCGGTCCCAGATCACTGCGGGCACGAGCAGCACCAGCAACGCCGTCCGCAACAGGGTGCGAAGCAACCCGACCCGGCGGCCGTCGAGCCGCACGACCCGCAGTCCCCGGATCAGCTGGCCCGCGGACCCGCTGGCCAGCCAGGTGAGGAACAGGACCTCCACGATGAAGATCGGCGTCGTCAGCCGCGGCTCCCGCGGGACACCCCAGGCCACCACTGCGCACATGATCGTGTCGACGAGGAACGCGAGCGTGCGGGCGCCGAAGCCGGCCACCGAGCCCACGCCGTGCTCCGGCCGGCCCAGGCGCTCCCCCGCGTACGCCTGCTGACCGTCGTCCCGCCGCCGCGGGCCTTCCAGCCAGGAGGCGACGTCCTCACGCTCGACCATGCCCACACGGTACGTCGAGGAGCACAATCGGCCGTAACACGGGTGAAACACGAGGGTCATGGCAGGGAAACGGCGGGCCCCTACGGTTCCCGATCAGACGGCAACCCGCGTCGTCATCAGAGGAGGATGGATGTTCAGCAACGCGGACGAGGTCCTGCGGTACATCAAGGACGAGGACGTGCAGTTCATCGACGTCCGGTTCTGCGACCTCCCAGGGGTCATGCAGCACTTCAACGTGCCCGCCTCCACCGTGGACGAGGACTTCTTCGTCAACGGTCAGATGTTCGACGGATCCTCCATCCGCGGCTTCCAGGCGATCCACGAGTCGGACATGAAGCTGATCCCCGACCCGGCGACGGCGTTCGTGGACACCTTCCGCACCGAGAAGACGCTCGCGTTGAACTTCTCGATCGTCGACCCGTTCACCGACGAGCCCTACAGCCGCGACCCGCGCAACATCGCGGCCAAGGCCGAGGCGTACCTCGCAGGGTCCGGCATCGCGGACACGGTCTACTTCGGGCCGGAGGCCGAGTTCTACGTCTTCGACGACGTGCGCTTCGAGACCAAGGCGAACGCCGGCTACTACTACATCGACTCCATCGAGGGCGCCTGGAACAGCGGTCGCGTCGAGGAGGGCGGCAACCGTGGCTACAAGACTCGGTACAAGGGTGGCTACTTCCCCGTGCCACCGGTCGACCACTACGCGGACCTGCGCGACCAGATGTCGCTGGCCCTGGGCAACGCGGGCATCCAGGTCGAGCGGGCGCACCACGAGGTGGGCACGGCCGGCCAGGCCGAGATCAACTACAGGTTCGACACACTGCTGCACGCCGGCGACCAGCTGATGCTCTTCAAGTACATCATCAAGAACGTGGCGTGGGCGGCGGGTAAAACCGCGACGTTCATGCCGAAGCCGCTGTTCGGCGACAACGGATCCGGGATGCACTGCCACCAGTCGCTGTGGAGGGACGGCAACCCGCTGTTCTACGACGAGCTGGGCTATGCCGGCCTGTCGGACATGGCGCGCTACTACATCGGCGGCCTGCTCAAGCACGCCCCGTCGCTTCTCGCGTTCACCAACCCGACGATGAACAGCTACCACCGGCTCGTGCCGGGCTTCGAGGCCCCGGTCAACCTCGTCTACTCGCAGCGCAACCGCTCCGCCTGCATCCGCATCCCGATCACCGGTGCGAACCCCAAGGCGAAGCGCATCGAGTTCCGGGTGCCGGACCCGTCGTCGAACCCGTACCTCGCGTTCTCCGCGATGTTGATGGCCGGCCTCGACGGCATCCGCAACAAGATCGAACCGGAGCAGCCGGTCGACAAGGACCTCTACGAGCTGGCGCCCGACGAGCACGCCGAGATCGCCCAGGTCCCCTCGTCACTGCCCGAGGTGCTGATCGCGCTCGAGGAGGACAACGGCTACCTGATGGAGGGTGGGGTCTTCACCGAGGACCTGCTCGAGACCTGGATCGACTACAAGCGCACCCACGAGATCGACCCCATCCGGCTGCGCCCGCACCCCCACGAGTTCGAGCTCTACTACGACATCTAGGC
>JBBRVU010000284.1:0-3931 GCA_038246575.1 Actinomycetes bacterium
ATGGCCTGCTCGCACGCCCAGTCGCGGACCGCGACGATCTCCGGCAGGCCGGGACGGGCCAGCAGCAGGCCTCGTGCGGCGAGGGTCTCTGCGACGTCGAGGACGTCCTGGAGCGCGGCGAACGCCTCGGTGGCGTCGTCGGGGACGGACACCTCGAGGTCGAGCGAGGCGGGGGTGTCGGGCAGCGGGCTGGGGTGGCCCTCGGGCAGGACCCGGTGCGCGATCGCGGCCGAGGCGGCGAGGCGATCGAGCTCGGCCACGAGCTGCGTCGAGATCCACGCCCGGGCGCGGTCGGCGAGCGCGATCCGGTCGGGCGCGGGTGCGTTCTCAGGATGGGCGGCGACGTAGAGCGCGAGCTCGCGCAGGACGGCGTCGTGGTGCTCGCGGGCGGCGAGCCACAGCGTCGGGGGCAGGGACAGCAGCACCACCCCGCCGCCGACCGCGGCATCCGCGGTGTCGTCCAGGTCCACGACCCAGGCGTCCAGCAGGGCCTGCTCGTCCTGCTCGTCCGAGGGCGACGGGCGGTCGACGACGAACCAGACGGTCTTGCGGTCCGGGCTGGCATCCACGCCGCAGTCGCGGGTGTAGGCGGCGACGAGGTCCATCCCGCGGCCGGTGGTGGCCTGCTCGGCGTACCGGCGCTGAACCGGAAGCTGGGGGTTCCGGTCGGTCACCTCGACCCGCAGGACGTCGTCGACCAGGTGGAGCGCCACCTCGAACTCGGTGTGCGCGTGCAGCACGGCGTTGGTCACGAGCTCCGACAGGGCGAGCTCGGCGGAGTCCGCGATGTCACCGTCGAGGCCGCTGCTGTCCAGGAAGCGGCGCAGAAAACGGCGGGCGTCGCGGTTGCTGACCGGCTCCGGGGCGAAGGTCGCGGACATGCGTGAGGCGGTCGTGATCAATCTGGAAACCGTTCGGTTCTCGCCCTCATCCACCCATCCTGCCAGCAACCGGTCGCGTGAGCCTGTCCTCCGGCCGTGGACGGCGCTGCTCGCTCGGGGTAGGACGGAGTTCGTGAAGGATGACAGCGGTCTGCCTTGGGCCCGGCTGGTGGCACAGCTGCCCGTGCCGCTCGCCGTCACCGACCTCGAGGGCACGCCGATCGAGGTCAACCGCGCCTTCACCCGACTGATCGACCCCGCCGCCGTCGCGGCCGCCGTTCGGGCAGCCGTCGCCGCCCCGGCGCGCAGCCAGGCGTCCCCCGACCCGCCCGCCCACGAGGGACGGCTGCCATCGCGGACCGGGGAGCAGCTGCACTGCACGGTCGTGCCCGTGGAGCCCGCGGACCAGACCGGGCTGCTGCTGGTCCACCTCACGCCGGCCCCGCACACGACCCGCGACCCCCTCACCGGGCTCGTGCTGCGCGACGTCCTGCTGCAGCGGGTGGAGCAGGCACTGGCCCGGCAGGCACGGCACGGCCAGGAGGTCGAGCTGGTCCTGGTCGACCTCGACCGCTTCAAGCTGGTCAACGACATGCATGGTCACCCGGTCGGCGACAGCGTGCTGGTCGAGGTGGCCCACCGGCTGCTGACGGTGGTCCGGCCCGAGGACACCGTCTGCCGCTGGGGCGGCGACGAGTTCGTCGTGCTGCTCGAGGACGCCGAGCTCGACGGGGGGAGGGCGGTGTGCGGCCGGATCGGCGACGCGCTGCACGAGCCGGTTGTCACGACCGAGGGGCCGCTGCGCATCCGGGGCACCTACGGGTGGGTGCATGCGGAGCCCGGCGAGGAGGCGATCGAAGCCCTCCACCGCGCCGACCTGCAGATGTACCGGCAGAAGCGGGCCCACGGCGACGGCCGGACCCGGGACACCGAGCTGCAGGCCCGGCTCGCCCGGGCCCGGGCCCGGGCGGTCGAGCTGATCGCGCAGAACGACGTCGGCCTGAGGCGCGCGCGCCGGTTCCTGGTCCCCGAGCAGGGACACCAGGACGAGCGCTAGCCGACCGACCAGGGCGCCACCGCGGCGGCGAACCGGTCTGCAGCGCCCGTGGGCGCACGTTCAGCCTGGATCCACCGCCCCGATTCTTGTTGGGCCTTGACGGCGCTTGATGATCTTGGTGGGTCGACCGGGCGTGGGTGATCGGCCGGTCTGTCCGGCTCTTCCACTTCGGGTCTTGGTTTGGCCTCGCGGCGGTGGGCGGGGTTCAGGCGGCTGCGGGCGGTCCCAGGGTCGCGTCGAACAGTTGGCTCCACGCCGGTTCCCAGGGCCAGCCGGTCGGGAGGTGCATCCGGAGCTTGCGGGCGGAGTGGGCGAGCCGGGCAGGGACGTTGATGAGGTGGGCGCGGATCGTGCTGGTGGTCGCGCGGGCGTGGAATGTGGACGCGAGGCAGCCCGCGGCGCGGGTGAGGTTGAACGCGATCGCGGCCATGATGAGCCAGGCCGCGTTGGCCTGGAACGACCCGTCGGGCAGGTGTGCCAGGGGCCCGTTCTTCAGGTCGGCGTGGACCTGTTCGATGATCGCGTGACCGCGGTGAGTCTTCTCGGCCTGGACCAGGGTCAGGGGGCTGTCGCTGAACACGGCGTGGTAGCGGTAGAGCGAGAACAACTCCTGCTGCTCAGCAGTGCTCTGCTTGCCCTTGGTCGTGTTGGGCTTGCTGGCCGTGGGGTTGAGGCGCTTGACGCGGCGCACGATCAGGCGCGCCTGGATGTGGTCGGTCTTGCGGCGGCTGGTGAACGCCAGGTAGGGGATTTCGGCGATCTCCGCGTCGCTGATCAGGCGCTGCTGCTGGTCGTCCCAGACCGCGTTCGGATAGGTGATGGGCGTCCAGTCGTGCTCGCCGATGCTGCTGATCGCCGTGCTCAGAGCGGGACTCATCCTGGCGGTGATGGAGAACCGGACTCCTGCCCGGCGGGCCGCGGCGATCACGTCGTGGTTGTAGAAGGCACTGTCCGCGCGCAGCACGATCAGCCCGTCGCCGTCTGGTCCGCCCGCGCCGGCGGCTTTTGCCGCGACGAGTGCGTCAGCGACCAGACGGGCTGCGCCACGGGCGGAGTTGGTACTGCCCTTACGGAGCCGGGTCGCGCAGATCACCGGCGCCGACAGCGGCGTCGAGACGGTCGCGATCAGCGCGTTCAGGCCCTTCACCCCGGAGTAGCCATAACCGGCGCCTTGCTTGGCGTAGCCGTAGGTCGCCTTCACGGTGTCATCCACATCGACGTGCGCGACCTGGTCGGCACCGGCGAGCAACGGGGTCCGGGTCGCCAGCTCGGCCAGCATCGTGGCGGCGACGCTGTCGAGTTGCCGGACGTGCCCGAAGGTGAAGGTCCGCAGGAACGTCCCGAGCGTGGAGGGGGCCCGGACGCCACCGAACAACCGGTCCATCCCGCCGTGCCGCAGCAGGTCCATGTCATCGATGCTGTCCGCGCCCGCGACCATCCCACCAATCAGCGCCGGGATCTTCAGGTGCGCGTTCACCCCGCCCTTGGCCGGCAGCGTGAGCTTGTCCGCGACGAGCTCGGCAAGGCCACACCGCTGCGCCAACGCGACCACCGGTGCCAGACCGGCACACGACACAAGATTCGGATCATCGAACGCTGCCGAGACCAGCTGAGGGCTGTGAGAAACTCGCATCCCGCGGATGCTCCTTCTGAGTCGGTAGAACGTGTCCTTCGCAAGCCACATTCTCCTGACCAGCAGGGCATCCGCGGTCTACGACATGCCGAACCGCCCTATCGCAACGGTGGATCCAGGCTGAGGCGACTCCTTCAGACCGCGCACGCCCGTGGCGATCGCTCGGTCCTCGTCACTTGGATGTTCCGGTCGCCGTCAGCCACGACACCCAGCGCCCGTCAGGCCGAAACCCGCTGCTACGGCCACCCAAGCGGCAGCCGGAGCACCGCGGATCGGCTGTCGCTTGTCGCTTCGTAGCGTTGAGCTGCCTGCCGAGAGCAGGTCGCTATCCGCGCTTGCAGTGGCGACACCCTTGGCATA
>JBBRVU010000285.1:0-3874 GCA_038246575.1 Actinomycetes bacterium
CCTCCTACCTCCTCCCGGGTCCGGCCCGCCGTTCCGGGTGACGTGCCGGTCATCCAGGCGCTGGTGCGAGAGCTCGCCGAGTACGAGAAGGCGCTGGACCAGGTGGAGGCCTCGCAGGTGCACCTGGGGGAGGCACTTTTCCCGGCCGGCCGCGAGCCGGCCGCGTTCGCGCACGTCGCCGAGGTCGACGGCGAGGTCGTGGGATGCGCGATCTGGTTCCTGTCGTTCTCGACCTGGACCGGCACCCACGGCATCTGGCTCGAGGACCTGTATGTCACGCCGGCACAACGCGGTTCGGGCCTGGGCCAGGAGCTGCTGCACTCCCTGGCCGCGATCTGCGTCGAGCGGGGCTACTCCCGGCTGGAGTGGTGGGTGCTCGACTGGAACACCCCGAGCATCGGCTTCTACGAGTCGATCGGGGCCGTGGCCCAGGAGGAGTGGACCCGGTTCCGCCTCGACGGCGGGGCGCTCGACGCACTGAGCGGCACGGGTCAGACGCGCTCGAACGACTCGTAGACCAGCACGAGCCGCTCTACGAGCGCGCTGCTGCCGCCGGGCTCGAGCCCGTCGACCTCGAGCCGTCGCGGCCACGCCCGGGTCAGCGCGTACGTGACGACGGGCTGGCCCCGGGCGTCGAGCACCACGAGCCGAACCGTCCCCACGGCCCGCCCCACCGGGGCGAGCGAGGCGTCGCGCGCCCACTGCTCGAAGCTGCGGTCGGCAGTCACACCGCGGGTCAGCGTCACCTCACCGCCCCTGCGTCGGCCAGGCAGCTGCCGGGCGACCACCGACCCGTCCGCGCCGCCCTCGCGCAGCTCGAGGACCTCGTGCTCCAGGCTCAGCCCGGTGACCCCGGTCAGCAGCGCAACCTGGACCCCGTCGACCTCGAGACCCACGCTGTGGCGCCCCGCGCCGTCGTGCTCCCTGCCTCCGGGCATCACGCCGCCCCTTCGTCGATCTCGAGACTGCTCTCGCTGCAGGGTCGCAGCGCTGGTCCCCGACCGTCAACCGGACCGACTCCGTGCGTTTTACACACGGTTGTCCCACCGGTTGCCCGGCGGAACCGCAGGCAAGTCGCACGAAGTCGGGAGGACTGCGGCGGGATGCCGGGAATCAGGACGTCGGGACGTTCGCCTCGAGCTCGGCCAGCCACGCGCGCGACCCGGCGTCGGACGGCATCCGCCAGTCACCGCGCGGGGACAGCGAACCGCCGGCCACGACCTTGGGGCCGTTGGGGATGGCCGAGCGCTTGAACTGGTTGGCGAAGAACCGCTTGACGAAGACCTCCATCCAGTGCCGGATGGCGGCGAGGTCGTACTCCGGCCGGGCGCCCTCGGGGAAGCCGGCGGGCCACGCGCCCCGCCCGGCATCCGACCACGCCTGCTCGGCGAGGAAGGCGATCTTGCTCGGCCGGTAGCCGCGGCGCAGCACGTGGAACAGCGTGAAGTCCTGCAGCGCGTAGGGGCCGATCGAGTCCTCGGTCGACTGGATCTTCTCGCCCTCCCTGGCCGGCACCAGCTCGGGGCTGATCTCGGTGTCGAGGATGCCGAGCAGGGTCTCGTTGACCGGCCCCTCGAACTGCCCCGACGACACGACCCAGCGAATCAGGTGCTGCATCAACGTCTTCGGCACACCGGTGTTGACCCCGTAGTGCGACATCTGGTCGCCGACGCCGTAGGTGCACCAGCCCAGCGCCAGCTCGGACAGGTCGCCAGTGCCGAGCACGATGCCGCCGCGCTGGTTGGCCGCCCGGAACAGGTAGTCGGTGCGCAGCCCGGCCTGGACGTTCTCGAAGGTGACGTCGTAGACCTCCTCGCCGCGCCCGAACGGGTGGCCGAGGTCGGCCAGCATCTGGGTGGCGGCCGGGCGGATGTCGAGCTCCTCCCAGGTGATGCCGAGCGACTCCATCAGGTGCACGGCGTTCGACTTCGTGCCGGCGCTCGTCGCGAAGCCCGGCATCGTGAAGCCGAGGATGTGGGTGCGCGGCAGGCCGAGCCGGTCGCACGCCTTGGCCGCGACGATCAGCGCGTGGGTGGAGTCGAGGCCACCGGAGACGCCGATGACGATGGTCGGCATCCGGGCCGGGTCGCCGCCGCCGATGGCGCGCATCCGCTGCTCGAGCCCCGAGACCTGGATGTTGTAGGCCTCGTAGCAGTCGAGCGCGAGGCGCGCGTCGTCATCCGGCACGAAGGGGAAGCGGTCGACCGCGCGGCGCAGGCCGAGGTCGCCGGTGGGGGGTCGCAGCTGGAACGGCACCACCCGAAAGCCGCCCTCGTCGGCGGCGTACGCGTCAGCGTTGTCGCCGAAGCTGCCCTGCCTCAGGCGCTCCTGGCGCAGCTGGTCGAGGTCGACGTCGACCACCGTGCGACGCGGGCCGTCGGGGAAGCGCTCGGACTCGCCGAGCAGCGCGCCCATCTCGTAGACCATGGTCATGCCGTCCCAGGACAGGTCGGTCGACGACTCACCCGCGCTGGCGGCGGCATACAGGTAGGCCGCGTTGCACCGGGCGCTCGCCGAACGGGCGAGCAGGTGGCGGTCCTCGGCGCGGCCGACCGTGATCGGGGATGCCGACAGGTTGAGCAGCACGGTGGCGCCCGCGAGCGCGGCCTCGTGGCTCGGCGGAACCGGCACCCACAGGTCCTCGCAGACCTCGACGTGCACGGCGAGGTCGGGCAGGTCCTCGGGGGTGAAGATCAGGTCGGGGCCGAAGGGGATCTCGCCGTCGGCGTCGGCACCCGGCCAGTGCGGGCGCAGGAGGAACTCGCCCTGGTGGCCTGCGCCGGAGGCGAAGTGGCGCTTCTCGTAGAACTCGCGGTAGTTGGGCAGGAAGGACTTGGCGGCGACCCCGAGCACCTCCCCGCGGCAGATGACGACCGCGCAGTTGTAGAGCCGGTTGCCGTGCCGTAGCGGGGCGCCCACGACGACCAGTGGGAGCAGCTTGGCGGTGGCCTCGGCGATGGTGACGACGGCGTCGTCGACGGCCTCGAGCAGCACGTCCTGGAGCAGCAGGTCGTCGATGGCGTAGCCGCTCAGCGACAGCTCGGGGAAGAGGGCGACGACCACGGCCTCGTCGTGGCACTCCTTGGCCGTCGCGATCACCCGCTCGGCGTTGGTCGCGGGGTCGGCCAGGGCGACGGGCAGGGTGCACGCGGCCACCCGGGCGAACCCCTGGGCGTAGGCGTTGCGGAAGTCCATGGCTGCGAGCCTATTGCTCCGGCCGCCGGGCCAGGCCCGGCCGCCGGCTGCCACACTCAGCGGTATGACGCGATGGCGCGGTTATGCCTGGGTGTTGATCTGGTTCGTGAGCATTCCGTTCGGGGCGGAAGCTCGGGGGTCCTGGGCGGCGCTGGCAGCCTTCGTCGTTGGGGCCGCTTTGGGGGCCGCCTGGCAATCGGTCGCCCGCAATGACGTCGTCGACCGGCTCACCTGGTTTGCCGTGGTTGCGCTCGCGTCCGGCTTGACCTTCCTGCTCGATGCCGTGATCCGCAGCGTCACTGTCAGCCTGGCCGTCGGCCCCATGGCCTACTTCGTCGCGGTGGCTGCCTCCGTCATCGTGACCGAGCAGGTGCTGCGCCGCCGTGACCTGGGGCCGGTCACGCTCGACATGGTGCACGCCGCCGACGAACCGGGAGCCGGCGGCATCCGACCACCCGGCCCGGTCCGACGCACCGAGACCTGACGCCGGGCGACGAAGGTCAGTCGACGAGCAGCACCGCGGTCATGAAACGGGTCGCCGTCTCGGCCAGGTCGTCGATCGAGGCGCGACGCGGAATCCAGGGCGCGCCGCCCGATCCCGTTGGGCCCGCCGACAGCGCAGACGGCTTCGAGGTGGCTGATCCGCTGCACCCGCTGCACCCGCTGCACCCGCTGCACC
>JBBRVU010000286.1:0-3855 GCA_038246575.1 Actinomycetes bacterium
CGCCGCCGTGGTGTCCTGTGAGGCCTTGGATGAGGTCTTGGGTTTGCTGTTGGCGAAGTACCGGCCGGTCACGCCCTGCACGTCCGGGGATGAAGCGAGGTACACCGAGGTGGCGGCACCGCGCTCGGGGCTCTTCAGGAACGGGCGGATGAGGGGCAGCATCAGCCGCATCCAGCCCTTGGAGTCCTCGCGCCCGAAGTTGGTGCGGACCACTCCGGGGTGCAGGGCGTTCGCGGTGACGCCAGACCCTTGGAGCCTGCGGGCCAGCTCGTAGGTGAACATCACGTTGGCGAGCTTGGACTGGTTGTACGCGCGCTGGCCGCTGTAGTCGCGCTCTCCCTGCAGGTCCTCAAAGTCGATGGCCCCCATGGCTTGGGCCCCGGAGGACACGGTGACGACCCGGGCGGGCGCGCTGGAGCGCAGCCGGTCCAGCAGGAGGTTCGTGAGCAGGAACGGTGCCAGGTGGTTGACCGCGAAGGTGTGCTCCAGGCCATCGACGGTCGTGTGCCGGGTTGCCCAGTACCCCCCGGCGTTGTTGACCAGGACGTCGAGCCGCGGGTATGCCGCGAGCACCTCCTGCGCGAGCCGGCGAACCTCTTGCTGCGAGGACAGGTCAGCGACGAAGATGTCGACCTCGCCACCGGAGCGGCGGAGCCGGGCGGCGGCGGCCTTGGTCCGGGCGGGGTCGCGTCCGATGATCCCGACCCGGGCGCCGAGCTTGGCGAGTGCGGCGGCAGTGGCCAGTCCGATCCCGCCGGTCCCGCCGGTGACCAGCACGGTTGTGTCGGTCATGGTGCCCAGCTCAGCGCGCGATCTTGAAGTTGAGCGCCGCGGCGCCCAAGGCGCCCATGAGCCGCGGCCATACCGGCAGCAGCATCTCGGTGCCACCGGCGGTGCGGATGTCGATGACGTCGGTGTGGCCGAGGCTCTCATTCACTGCGACCACATCCGTCTGTTCTCGGCGTGCGATTCCCACGCCGTGTCAAGCGAGTCTAGTTGTCAACTCCACCCCCGATGCCCGACCGTCGGCAGCCCCGGTCGTCCACATCGCCGGAACGAGGCGATGTGAGGCAGGTGGAACAGCGTCTGCGGTTACCCGGATGGCTCATCGGCCGCATTGACTGGTGGCCTCGCAGGCGTTCTGAGCTACGACCAGTGCGTCAGGGGGCCGCGTCGACGGCTTCGTCGATGGGGGTGTGCCCGTCGTTGAACTCGATGAACCTGCCGATGGTGGCGGGCTTGGCGAGAACGGCCGCGATGACCCGGGCGACGTTCTCCCGGGACACGTCACCGGGTGGGAGATCGGCACCGACGTCGATGCGACCGGACGCGACCGCCTGGGTCAGAGTGCTGGGACCAAGGATTGTCCAGTCCAGTTCCGTCCCGCGCAGGTACTCGTCCGCAGCGGCTTTCGCCTCGTAGTAGGCGAACATCCCGTCGTCCGGTGAGACTCCGTGGTCGACGCGCGACCCCTTGAAGGAGACCATCACGTAGCGGGACACGCCGGCGAGGCGGGCGGCGTCCATGGAGCGGATCGCGGCATCACGATCCACGGCATAGGTGCGCTCGGTGCTGCCGCCGCCCGCACCCGCCGACCACACGACGGCGTCGTACCCGCCGAGCAGCTCCGCGAGCTGCTCGGACGTCAGGTTCTCAACGTCGGCGATGACCGGTGTGGAACCGACCGCCGTGATGTCCGCGCGCTGCTGCGGGTCGCGGATCAAGGAGCTGACCGAGTGTGAGCTGCCGGTGAGGATACGTGCCAGGTGAAGGGCGACCTTCCCGTGCCCTCCGATGATCGCGATGCTTGACATGCGGCTCCTTGGGTCGGTCTCTCGTTCCGGTGGGCTCCACGGCGGAAGTCAACCCAATCTCCCATCCGAAGCCTTCTGACGGCGGGCACGCAGCGCAGCCATGTGGGCCGTCGAAGGTGAGGGCCGCACTCTCGCTCATCCTTCGACGACCTGCCGTTGCACTCGTCACAGCCGCCGCGGGTGCCTCACGGGGCCTTAGCGTGCAGCCATGAGAGCCATGGCGTACGACGCATACGGATCCGACGCCGTCCTGACCCTTCGCGAGCTGCCCGACCCGAAGGTCGGCCCGGGCGAGGTCCGCATCCGGGTGCGGCGAGCCGGGGTGAACCCGGTCGACTGGAAGGTGATGTCCGGCGGACTCGACGGCCTGATGGATGCCGTGTTCCCGGTGGTCCCCGGCTGGGACGTCGCCGGCACGGTCGAGACGGTCGGCATCGACACCCCGGAGTTCGAGGTGGGCGACGAGGTCGTGGCCTACGCGCGCAAGGACGTCGTCCACGGCGGCACCTTCGCCGAGCTCGTGACCATGAGTGTCCGCGGTGTGGCTCTCAAGAGCGCGGCCCTCAGCTGGGACGAGGCGGGTGGCCTCCCGCTCACCGGGCTCACCGCGCTGCAGACCCTTGAGCGATTGCTCGTGTCCGCCTCCGACACGGTCCTGGTGCACGGTGGGGCAGGCGGTGTCGGAGCCCTTGCCGTCCCGATCGCAAGGGCGCGCGGTGCTCGCGTGATCGCCACTGCGTCCCCGGCGAACCACGAGTTCCTCAGTGACCTCGGTGCGACCCCCGTCGCGTACGGCGACGGGCTCGTGGAACGCCTCCACGAGGTTGTACCGGACGGCGTTGACGTGGTCGCTGACTTCGTGGGCGGGGTCCGCGACGTCACGACGGCCGTGCTGGTCGCGGGCGGGCGGCACGCCTCCATCGCCGACGCGTCCGTGCTGGAAACGGGAGGTTCCTGGTTCTGGGTGCGCCCCTCCGCAGCGGGCTTGGCCGAGCTCGGTCGGCTGGCCGACGCCGGACAGCTGCGGGTCCCCGTCGCCGCCGTCCTGCCGCTCGAGGAGCTGCCCGCTGCGTTCGCGCTCAGCCGCGAGGGGCACGTGCGGGGCAAGCTGGTCATCTCCGTATCGGACTGACGCAGCCGAACGCAGATACTCATCCGTCCCACCAACGGCATCTCCCTGAAACAGGCCGCACCCGCAGCACCCCGAAGTTGAGCCGCTGTGACGCGGTCTCGGCATAACCGATATTGGCGCCAGCACCGTGAGTACGACGCTCGCTGACGGACCGGAGACTGTGGCCCGACCCTTCGCGGACGGAGAGACACGAAGAGCTCCAGCACGTGCTCCAAGGCGCAGCTACTCCGCCGACGGTCGCCTACGTTGTCGTCCAGCAGGCCACCACATGAGCACAGCAGCGTCGCTCCACAACGGCTCCAGGTCGGTATTGCCTGGGGGCGCGCTCCCCCGGTCCATTCCACAAGCCGGCGTTACCATCGAGGGCGGCAATTCTGTTGCCCTACAGTCGACTCCGCGGCATCGCCGGCATCCGGCGCCCCACGACTGAATTGACGACCGAACCGTCCGTAGCCCCGCGACATGATGCGGCGGAAGTGGAGGCCGCCGGGCTACCCCGTTGTCCTCCACGTACGGGACTTGGCGTGCCCTGTGACCACGCCGAGAACCTCGATCTGCCTCGCTCTCGCGAGCCGTGCTACAGCCCGAGGCTGTGGGCCGTCGCCCGGACCGTCGCTGCCGACTCCACCAACTTGGCGAGCTCGTCGGCCGATAGCGGGGTGGCCAGCACGCGCTGGATCCCCGTCCGCCCGACGACCGACGGCATCGACAGGCACACGTCGCTCAGCCCGTGAATGTCGTCGAGCCGCGACGTCACCGGCAGCACCCGGTGCTCATCGTTCAGCACGGCCTCCAAGATGCGCGAGACAGCCAGGCCGACCGCGAGGCTGGTCGCGCCCTTACCCGCGATGATCTCGTCCGCCGACCTGACGACCTGCTGATGTATCCGGGCCCGGGCCGCCTCGTCCA
>JBBRVU010000287.1:0-3804 GCA_038246575.1 Actinomycetes bacterium
GCGGAATGCGATGGAGTAGTACGCGAGCGCCTCACTGCCGATCCGTCGTCCCACGACGAGATAGTCAAGGTCGAAGATCAGCCGGGACAGCAGGATCCCTCCCGCGGCAGGAAGCCCGAAACGCAGGATGGCGGCAAGGTCGTTCCGGCCCAGTGCCCAGAGCTTGAGGTCGATCTGCCCGGGCACCATCAGCCATGTCGCGACGGCATAGGAGGCCGCCCCGGCAATCGTGCCGAGAACGAGCGCCCAGGCCTGCAGCCCCGTGAGCGCCAGGCCGATGCCGACCACGCCGGTGACCACGGCTCGCAGGACGGACGCGGATGCCAGCTGGCGGTACTTCAGGCTTCGACGAAGCAGCGCCTCCGGAACGGAGGAGATGGATCCCAGGAGCAGCACGACCGACAACGCACGGACGAGGTTCGTCACGTCGGGCGACCTGAAGAAGTCCGCGATGGCCGGTGCAGTGAGGGCGACCAGACCTGCCAGGCCCAGGCCGGCGCACAGCGATACCAGCAGTGCGGACCGGGTCGTCCGGCGATTTCGTTCCAGGAAGACCAGCGCCTGAGCGACCCCGCCGTCGGCAACGACGTCGGCGAACGTGATGAACACGGTGGCCAGTGCCACGAGTCCGAACTCGTTCGGCGCGACAAGGTGGGCTAGTGCGACCGTGGTCCCCGCCACGACGAGCTTGCCGGCGGCGTAGGCCATCCCCTGCCACACGACCCCTGAGGCGCCGGACCGGCGCAGGCTCGTGCGGGATTCTTCCGCCCCCGGATGCATCGCCAAGACCCGATCCCCCTCGTCGATCTCAGCCTTCTGCTCCCCGGGCGCCACTATCTCACGGCTCGCGAACCCATGGCTCGCGGCGCAGAACTCACTGACGACGCAGAACGATGCGCGAGGTGTAGTACGTCGTGGAGTCCTTAGCCGATGCGAGCACCAGCAGGTCGCCGTCGGCAGGGACCCGCTGCCGCGTCACGGTGGCGTAGTTGATGTGCGCACCGGCACTCTCGAGGATGAGTGTGCCCCGGCCGGCGGAGAAGACGAGGCTCTGCGCGTCGGCGATCTTGAGGTAGACGGAGCCGCCGGTCTGGGGCGCGGTCGCGAGGAAGAACAAGCGCTTGCCGTCCTCGGAGAGCAGGATCTGCGGACGGGTCATCTGGTCGTCTGTCGTCGCGGCAACACTGCGGGTCCACTTGCCGTCGGGGGAGCGGACCAGGACGAACATCAACGGGCTGCGAGGAGCATCCACCGCGGCGTCCCCCAATGAGGTCTTCACGACAGCAAGGATGCGGCCGTCGTCAGCGGCGAGCATCCGGATGTGCCCGTCGGCGATTCGCTCCCCGGACAACGGCGGCTTCGTCAGCCGGATGAACCTGCGGGGGTCGGTGTCCTTCCGGATGGCGAACCGGAACATTCCGCGGACCTGGTCGGACCAGAGCACGGCGATTCCTTCGGCCGATGCGAGCACCCCGGCGGTGTCATCGCGCTTGACCGAGTTGGGTCCGGGGAGCAGTCGGGCCCGGGAGAAGGCCCGGCCCCCGGAGTTGCTGTTGGCGATCCACATCTGTCCGTCGCGGTTGAACACGGCCCAGACGCGCTCCTGCGAGTCGACGTCGATGGACAGCGACGTCGCGCCGCCTCCGGCAATGAGCACCGGCGTGGTGTCCAGAGCGACCCAGCGCAGATTCTTGGTCAGGCGAAATCGCGTGAGCAGCAGCATGCCGTTGGAGAGCCGGGAGGCGACGTACAGACGCCGGCCCGTCCAGATCGCATCGCCATGGCTCCGCTTGCGCAGGTCGACAAGGGTGCCGGTGTCCTGCCACCGGTCCTCCCGCCAGCCGAAGATGTGCGTCTCGCCGCTGTCCTTGGCCACCATCAGCCCCCACCACGCGCCGCCCGCGAACCACAGCTTGGTCTGTTCCTGGCCCGACGTGGTCGATGTCCCGCGCTGGGCGTGCCGTGGCCCGGCGAACTGATCGACCGAATCGATGCGCACCGTCTCGAGGGGCGCCAGGTCGGAGGGTCCCGGCGACCCCGCTGCCCCGGGCCTCGCCGCCGGCGGTGCAGACCACTGATCCGCGAGCAGGACGCCGCCCGAGACCACGACGAGCACGGCCACCAGGGCCACGGTCAAGGCCCAGAGCACCCGCCGAGCCCGTCCTGGGCCACGTTTCGCCGCGTGGCGTCCCGATGTCCGCCGGGAGGGCGCGGTGTCAGCGGTTGGCAGTTCGCTACCTCCCACTCCAGCGGACGTCCGGAGGACGTGACGAGGACAGACCGCCGGATAACGGATCCGCCGTTGATGCTATCGCGACGGCCGGGAAATCCCCGGGCCTGCCCGGCAGCCGCCGTTAGGCCGAATGGGGGATGGGACGAAAGGCTGATGCCCTAGCGCTGCTTCTCTGCCTACCCTTGTGTTTTGCAGGGTTCTAAAGGTGGGGGGAGCATGCAGGTACTCGTCACGGGCGCCGCAGGATTCATCGGTTCGCAGATCAGCGAGCAGCTCGTAGGTAGAGGCGACACAGTCGTCGGGCTCGATGCGTTCATCGACTTCTACCCCGCGCAGGTCAAGCGCCGGAACCTGGCCGACCTCACGCGTGCGCGCGGGTTCCGGCTGGTCGAAGCCGATCTTCGCACCGCCGACCTGCACCCGATCGTCCAGGGGTGCGACGCGGTCATCCACGCCGCCGCGATGCCTGGGCTGCCGCGCAGCTGGACCGACTTCGAGCTCTACTCCACGTGCAATCTCACCGGTACGCAGCGACTGGCCGATGCCTGCCGCGACGTCGGGGTGCAGAAGTTCGTGCACATCTCCACGTCCTCGGTCTATGGACTGAACGCGGTGGGTGACGAGACGATGCCGGTCAAGCCGGTGTCGCCGTACGGCGTGACGAAGCTCGCCGCCGAGAACCTGCTGACTGCCTACGCCGACATGTTCTCCCTGCCCGTGTGCGTGTTGCGCTACTTCTCGGTCTACGGTCCGCGGCAGCGCCCGGACATGGCCTGGCACAAGTTCATCGAAGCCATCGCGAATGGCAAGACGGTCAACGTCTACGGCGATGGCCGCCAGTCGAGGTCCAGCACGTTCGTCGACGACGCAGTCAGCGGCACCCTCGGTGCCCTGGACGCCGGTCGCCTCGGCGAGGTCTACAACATCGGTGGCGGCGAGGTCCTCACGGTCCACGACGCCATCGAGCACATCGCGAACGGCGTCGGGCGCGAGCCGCGCCTCGCCTACGGCCCCGCCCGGGCGGGGGACCAGCGGGCGACCAGCGCAGACACGAGCAAGGCGCGCCGGGACTTCGGCTACGCCGCTGCGGTGCAGCCGGAGGAAGGCCTCTCCCGTCAGATCGCCTGGCAGCTGGGCTCGCGGGTCGGGGAGTCCGAGCAGGCCATCTGACGTTCGCGCGTCACACCGCTGAACGTTCCCGTGGCAGCTGAGTACGCAGAAGAGCCGCGGTGCCCAAGGGCACCGCGGCTCTTCCTTGTTGTCCTCGCGAGCCCTTAGCCGGCGGCTCGCACAGCGATCAGCTGACCGATGCTCGTGGTGCTCTTGGACGAGGAGGCGACCTTGTCACCGGTGTCGCCGGTCGCGGCCATCACGTAGTCCGCTGCCTCGATGGTGGCCTTCGAGGTCGCCGCCGGCGTGGCCTCCTCGGCCCGCTCGGTCATCCCGGACGGCTCGGTCACCGACACGGCGTTGGCCAGGGAGAAGAAGCCGACGACCAGGTCGCCCGGTCGAGTGGTGGTCACCGACGGGGCGGTCACGCTGGTGCCGCTGATCCCCACGAGGCCGCTGAC
>JBBRVU010000288.1:0-3804 GCA_038246575.1 Actinomycetes bacterium
GACCGAGGACCTCGAGCGGGTCCTCGCCGTCGACGCGGCCGAGTGGCGGGCAGAGATCCCGCAGATCCAGGAGTGGTTCGACAAGATCGGCACCGACAAGGTGCCGGCGATGTTGATGACCGAGCTGGACGCCCTCAAGGCGCGCCTCGGCGACGCCTGACGCTGGCCGGACGAGATCCGGCGAGAGCTTCCTAGCCGGCGCAGGCCGGCGCTGGCCCGGGGAGGAGCAGGGCTCCCTCGGCCGGAGCCTCGAAGAACGTGGCGACGAGGACGGCCGGCCGGTCGCCGGCGTTGTAGGCGCTGTGCGTGTGCCCCTGTCCGGGATCGACGAAGGCGGTGCCGGCCTGGTAGGTCTCCTCCTCGCAGGTGTCGTCCTCGATGTAGACCAAAGATCCCTCGACGACGTTGACGATGACCGGGCCGGGGTGGCTGTGCCACGGGAACCGGGCACCCGGTTGGACGGTGAACCGCGCCACCAGGGTGCGCGATGCGTCCTTTGTCTTGACGACATCGGTTCGACCGAGCGTCTTGATCTTGATCTTGAGGCCGACATCGTCGGTGAAGACGGCGCGACCGGTGAGCAGCTCGGTGGCGATGGGGGGCGGCGAAGTCGGGTCCGCGGCTGCCTGCAGCGCGGTCGCGCCCACCAGCACGGCGGCCGCCAACGACGCGACGACGGTCACTCTGGGGCTCTTGCTCATGTGCTGGTCCTGCCTCTCCTACGGTGATTTGTCCTCGATGTGCTCACCTTGGAGGTCGCAGGAGACCGCGACCATCGGATGTTCTCCGTATGTCCGCGGACGCTCGGATCGGGTTACCGTCGAAGTCGACCGAGGAGGCCTGCCGTGAGCGCCATGACGATCACCGAGCGCGACCTGCACCAGATGCTGAACATCTCGCGGGACTACTGCTCGACGGGCGAATCCGGCGACTCCGAAGCGTTGCCCTGGGACCTGCTGCGCGAGCTGAAGGAGCTCGTCCCGTGCGACAACCTCTCCGCCTCCGGTCAGGACACCCCGCGCTGGGAGTTCTTCAACCACCAAGAGCTCCCGTGGATGCCGACGACACCGGCCGAGGAGCAGGCCGCAGACGCCGCCTACCGCGCCCACTACTGGGACTCGACATGTTCCTATCCCGACCGCGCCGGTGACCCGACGGTCGTGTTCCGCTGCAGCGACATGATGTCCGACGCCGACTACCACCAGACCGGGATGTACGCCGACCACGACCGGCCGTTCGGAGTGGAGCACGAGATCATGGTCTGTCTCGACGCCGGCGCCCCGCAACGGACGCTGCGGCTGCTCTTCGCCCGCGGCCCCGGCAGCGACTTCTCCGACCGCGACCTCGCGGTGCTCACCCTGCTGCGGCCCCACCTGCAGAACGCCTACGTCGCGGCGCAGCGGCGCCAGCGGGGCCTGCTGCCGCTGACCCCCCGACAGCAGGAGATCCTGCGTTACGTGTCTGCCGGGTTCAGCAACGGCCAGATCGCGCGGCGGCTGGACATCTCCGAAGGCACCGTCGGCAAGCACATGGAGAACATCTTCGAGCGTCTGCACGTCGGCAGCCGGGCCGCCGCCGTCGCCCGGCTGAACCCGTCGCTCTGAACCCCCTTGTCTCCCGGCTGGCGGCTGGCTAGGCTGCGTACAGCAATCGTTTGCAAGCACCGGGAGGCCGCGTCATGGGTGAACCGCGCATCAGCTACGTACCGATGGAGTCGATGGATGAGCGGATGCAGGCGGAGATGCACCGCTGCGCCCGGGAGGGCACCCCGCGCCCGGAGAGCTCGGCGGTGCGGGCACACGCGCCGCACGCGTTCTGGGCGTTCGCCGACTCGTGGAAGGCCGTGTTCCACTCCGGCGTCCTCGACCACTCGGTGAAGGAGCTGTGCCGGGTCTACGTCTCGCGCACGGTCAACTGCGAGTTCTGCGGCAACCAGCGCTCGATCAAGGCGACCACCGCCGGCCTTGTCGAGCAGCAGTATGACGAGCTGCTCAACTTCGAGTCCTCGGACCGCTACGACGACCGGCAGAAGGCGGCACTGGCCTACACCGAGGCCATCGCCTGGCGGCTCGACGTGGACGACGCGTTCTGGGAGCGGCTGCACGCCCACTTCACCGAGCCCGAGCTGGTCGAGCTCGGCTGCTTCGTCGCGCTGACCTACGGACAGCAGAGCTGGATCCGGCTGCTCGGCATCGACCATCACCAGTACCTCGCCGGCACCGACGCCTCGATGGCGCCGGGCTTCGAGGACGCCCAGGCGCTGGCGAAGAGCAAGGCGTCAGCGGACTACTGGGCGGCCCGACCCGCGGATCGAGAGAGTGTCTGACCTCCGCACCCCCGGCCGCCAGGAGTGAGCGGCACCAGCCTCTCCGACCTGGTGATCATCGCCATCGCCATCACCGTGGGCGCGTTCATCAAGGGCGCCACGGGGGGCGGGCTGCCGCAGGTGGCGATCCCGGTGATGGCGGTGTTCATCGGCGTCGAGCGCGCGGTGGTGCTGATGGCCATCCCCGGCGTCCTGTCCAACGGATGGCTCGTCTGGACCCTTCGCGATGTACGCCGTCAGACCCGCGACCTGCCGATGCTACTGGCGACGGGTGTCGTCGGCGCGGTGATCGGCACGGTGCTGCTGAAGTCGCTGGACGGCCGGATCCTCTCGGCGGTGCTCGCGGCGGTCGTCGTCCTCTACGTCGCGATTGCCCTGCTGCACCCGGGGTTCACGCTGTCCTCCGGGGTCACCCGGGTGGCCTCTCCGCCGGTGGGGCTCGCCGCGGGCGGGCTGCAGGGCGCGACCGGGATCTCCGGACCGCTGGTGACGACGTACCTGCACGGCTTCGGCCTGCTGCCTCGCGCCTACGTCTTCTCACTGGCCGTCATGTTCTTCGTCCCTGCGGTGGTGCAGACGATCACGCTGGCCGCGGTCGGCCTCTACACCCAGTCGCGGCTCGTCGAGAGCCTGCTCGCGCTGATCCCGATCGCGATCGCGCTGCCGCTGGGGTCGCGCGCGGCGCGCAGGCTCTCACCGGCGACATTCCAGAAGATCACCCTCGTCCTCGTGGCAGCATCTGGGCTGTCCTTGATCCACGACGCGTTCTTCTCGGGGGGATCGTGACCGAAGCCGTGCACGCGACCGTCAACGGCGAGCCCGCCGAGCTGGGCGGTGACCCCGACGCGACGTTGCTCAGCGCCCTGCGCGGCGACCTCGGGCTGCTCGGCTCGCGGTTCGGTTGCGGGATGGGCCTGTGCGGCGCGTGCTTCGTGCTGGTCGACGGCCACGCCACGCCGTCCTGCGACACCCCGCTGTGGGCGGTCGAGGGCAAGGAGGTCGTCACCGTCGAGGGCCTGGCAACCGATGGTGAGCTGCACCCGGTGCAGCGAACGATCCTCGACGAGCAGGCAGCGCAGTGCGGGTTCTGCACGTCGGGCATCGTCGTGAGCGCGGCGGCGCTGCTGGCGCGGGACCCCCGGCCCGACGAGGCCGCAGTCATCGAGGCGCTCGATCGCAACCTGTGCCGCTGCGGCGTCCAGCGACGCGTGGTGCGCGCGGTCCTGCGGGCCGCCGAGTCCGCTCAGACCGGCGAGCCCGATGAGTCCGGTGGCGGCGATGGCTGACGGATCGCGACTGTCGACCTGGGTGCACGTCGGCGACGACGGCGCGGTGTCGGTGCGCACCGGCAAGGCGGAGCTCGGCCAGGGGATCCTCACCGCGATCGCAGCGCTGGCCGCCGACGAGCTCGACGTCGCGACGTCCGACGTGCGGGTGCTGGCCGCGAGCACCGCACTCGGTCCGGACGAGGGCTTCAC
>JBBRVU010000289.1:0-3800 GCA_038246575.1 Actinomycetes bacterium
CGCGCGGGTCGCGGATCCTTGACGCCGGCTGTGGTCCGGGGCGGGTTGGCGCGCTGCTGCACGAGCGAGGTCACGACGTCGTTGGTGTCGATGCCGACCCCGAGCTGATCGCGGCAGCGTCTGCGGATCACCCGGGTCCGAAGTGGGTCGTGGCCGACCTCGCGGTCCTCGACTTGAGCGTGGTCGGCATCGATGTGCCGTTCGATGTCGCCGTGCTCGCCGGGAACGTGTTGGCTTTCGTGGCGATCGCGACCGAGGCCGACGTACTCCGTCGGATCGCGGCGCACCTGGTGCCCGGCGGCTGTCTCGTCGTCGGACTTGGGACCGACCGCGGGTACGCGCTCGATGCGTTCGATGCAGACGTGGCGGTGGCCGGTTTCGTGCTGGAACATCGATTCGCCACCTGGGACCTCAGCCCCTGGCACGACGACGCAGGCTTTGCCGTCAGCGTGCTGCGACTGCCCACGGTCTGACCAGACGAACATCACACAGGTCGATGGCACGAGGGGTAGGAGCCATCAGCACCCACCCATGCGGTGACGGTCGTGCTCGGCGACCAGGACGACATCGTTCACCCCGACGACGTGCTGGACGTGTCATGACTCTGCCGTCAGGGCGTCGGGTGTGGGGCTGGGCGCTGCGGAGCAGCTTCCGGAGGGTCCCGCCGCCGACCTTCGCCCTGCATCTGCTGGGCGCACCTCCCCCGGTGCTCGCCTGGGATTCTCGCTGGATCCGGTGGCTGGACTTCCGCCTGCCGACCGCTCGTGCGGACGTAGCGGACGCGCTGCGCGATGCCGGCAGCGGAGGCCGCGGCCGGACCGGCACGGCGCTGGCGTGTCTCGTCGTCATCGACGCCGGTGCGGACGTGGACGCCGTCGCATACGTCTGCGAGCGCTACGACCTCCGCGCCGTCGAGACACAGTGGCAACGGCGCTACGTGTCTCGAATCGCTTCGCGGTAGTCGCTGCGCGCGAGCGCTGTGCCACCCTGGTCCAGATCAGTACTTCTGGGCGGGCAGCATGGCCAGCCCGAGCACGACCAACACGCCAGCTGTCGGGTAGCCGATGAGGATGTCCTGCAGCGCTGCGTTGGGCAGCAGCCGGATCACCCCGAGGTGCTCGAGAATGTGGGAGCCGGCGACGACGACACCCACGACCATCAGGATGTACGCAGTGCGGCTGCGGTTGCGGCGCTTCTCCCATTCCTGACGGCGCTCGGCAGCCTCGTCCTGCTCGCGACGAGCAGCGTGGGCCCGGCTCGCCTGGTCCTTGGCCCGACGCTTCGCCTCGCGCTGCTCGCGACCATTTTCGGGCATCCCGCCTCCTCGCCTCTCACAGATGGCGCGCTGGGCATCCTTCGACCTGCGCGTCAGCACATACTATGCACCGTAGTAGTTTGTGGCCGTGGTTGGCTTCCTCCGCCTAGGCCGGACAACCCGCCGGGATCGCGTCGGCGTCGTCGTCAGCGGCGCAGTCGTGGCCATCGGTTCTGTCGCGCTGGCTGCCAGCGGCATCTTCGACGGCGCCCGAGAGGGCAGTGCGGCGGGGATGAAGATCCAGTCCGCTACCGCGGGGGACGAAACCGGGCTGACGCGATGGGCCCCGGGCGAGCGCCGGAAGGCGCCCGTGCTGCGCGGGCGGACATTGACCGGATCGGCTCTGTCCACGGCCCGTTTCCGCGGCAGCATCGTCGTGCTGAACGCGTGGGGCTCCTGGTGCGCCCCTTGCCGCGAAGAGGCTCCTGACCTTCGCCGCGCCGCCGAGGACAGCAGTGCCCAGGGAGTGCAGTTCATCGGCATCGACACCAGGGACAATGACGCAGCCGCCCGCGCGTTCGTCCGCGAGTTCCAGATCCCCTACCCGAGCCTGGTCGACGACAAGGGCAAGCTGCTGCTGAGGCTGCGCAACACCGTGCCTCCGCAGGCCATCCCCTCGACCATCCTGCTCGACGACCGAGGCCGCGTGGCGGCGCGCGTCGTCGGAAGGATCACCTACTCCACGCTGCGCGGCCTGCTCGACGACCTGATCGCCGAGCGCCGTTGATCGACCCGGCTGCTCCTCTACGCTGACCCCGACGGCGCACCGCCGTCGATCGACGGCTGGGACGGAGGACGCGGTGCGCGCGTTCGGTGAGCTTGAGGCCCGCATCATGGAGTGCCTCTGGGCTGCCGACGGGCCGCGCACCGTGCGCGAGGTGCACACCGAGCTCGCCCCGGAGCGAACCATCGCCTACACGACGGTCATGACCGTGATGGACAAGCTGCACCGCAAGCAGTGGCTGGACCGGGAGCCGGTGGGGCGCGCGTACTCCTACCGGCCGTGGCAGACCAAGGAGCACTACACCGCCGACCTGATGACCGAGGCCCTGACGGCGAGCTCGGACCGCCAGGCGACTCTCGTGGCGTTCCTCGACCAGCTCACGGCAGTCGAGGCCAAGGCATTGCGGTCGGCGCTGGACCAGCAGCCGACTGCGGGCCGGCGCGGCCGGCGGTCCCGACGATGATCGCTGCCGCCCTGCTCCTGTGGGCCCTCGTCCTGGCGGTCGGCGCACCACGGGTCCTCGCGCAGGCGTCGTGGCCGGAACGGGCCCCGCGACTGGGTGTGCTGGCCTGGCAGGCCGCCTCGGGCTCGCTCGTCATCGCTGTGGTCCTCGGGGGCCTGGCACTCGCCGTCCCGATGAGGGTGCTGTCCAGCGGGCTGGCCGAGCTGCTGTCCCACTGCGTGTCCTCCGTGGGCAGCCTGGTACGCGACCCGATGGTGGCATCAGCGACGGTGGCGGGAATTGGCCTGGCTGCCGGTGTCGTGATTCGGCTGTCTGTGGTGGTGGCGACCCGGGCGCACGGGGCGAACCGCCAGCGCCGGAAGCACGCCGATGCCCTCACCCTGGTCGGCCGGCGTGACCCGCGGCTCGGGGCTGTCGTCATCGACCACCAGGTTCCCGCTGCCTATTGCCTGCCCGGTCGTCGGCGATCCATCGTGCTGACGACCGGTGCGCTGCACGTGCTGGACGATGCCGAGGTCGCCGCCGTGCTCGCCCACGAGCGGGCTCACCTCGCTGCCCGGCACCACCTGGCCGTGTCGGCGGCAGCAGCGTTGGCCGAGGCGTTCCCACGGGTCCCTTTGCTGGTGGCGGCCGCGGAGAAGATCCCGCACCTGATCGAGATGGCCGCCGACGACGCGGCCGGCACCGACCGCGGCAGCGTGGCGGCCGCACTCGTCGCGCTCGCCGACGGGGCCGCGCCGATCGGCACCCTCGCCGCCGGTGGCGCGTCGGCCCTGGCTCGGGTGCGACGGCTGCTGCGCCCGGCTGCACCGTTGCCGCGCGGGGCGGTCGTGGTGGCGGTCTTGACGGCGGGCGCGCTGCTGGCGGGGCCGGCCGTGCTGGCGCTGGCACCGGCTGCAGTGGCCGGGACGATCCCGGGGTGCATCACGGACGTCCTGCCGCACGCCTGAACCGGCTGCACTCGGCATCCAGGGTTGCGTCCGCCTGCCCGCGCGTCGCATCGCCCTACGATGATCGATAGTTGTTACGGTCGATCCGGTCGTTCGATCGAGCAACCGGAGCTTCCTTCGCATGCGCAGAGCCACCACGGCGGCCCTCCTCGTCGTCATCACCTTGTCGGGCGGACCCTCGGTCGCTGCCGACGTCGGCCACGTCGAGCGGCGGAAAGCCCAAGCCGACCAGCAGACACGCCAGTCGAACCAGCGGCTGGCCGACCTCTCGGTCGAGCTGCGCGGAGCCGTTGCCGCGCTGGACGATGTGGAGGCACGGCTGCCTTGGGCCGAGCGCCGGCTGACTCA
>JBBRVU010000290.1:0-3781 GCA_038246575.1 Actinomycetes bacterium
CGCCAGGCCCTTCAACTGGAAGTTCACCCGCCACGACCTGCACGACCTGCTCCAACGCATCGACGCCCACCAGAAGCCCACCGAAGATCACCACATGGCTGCCTGAGAACCCCCGAAGAACTTACGGGTCAGACCACTAAGGCGCTGCCGAGCCATGTCGGCCTGCCGTTGGCGTAAGAGACCGCCCCCGGCCGACAGATACGTCGACGCTTCGCCGGCGGGCCAGGCGCCGTTCCGCGCGCGGGACGAGGGGCGCGACCGGTGGCCTGGGCGCGCCGTACTCCCCCTTCGCACCTCCTGCAGGACGCGTCAAGGGGGAGTTGACCACGTTAACGTGATCAACTGTGAGCCCGGCGGCCACGTGGCGAGAGATCGTCAGGCGATCTTGAGACTCTGGTGCGCCCATCGATGCAGGAACGCCTTACGGTCATGGCCCAACCGTGATGCTCCGTCGACGCCCGGCAGGCGTCGTTGTCGTACGGGACGGCAGCCGCCCGCTTCGCGGCTCGACAGGCGGCACGGCTAGCGGGCGCCAATCACGACGTCCCGGCTACATCAGAGGCCGTACGTCCGCGACGTCGTACTCCGCCACCGCCTCGGAGAGCATCGCGGCGCCCTGCTCCTCGCTGGGACCGCTGCCGCGGAACGTCTCGACGTGTGCCTGGGACTCCCAGCGTTCAAAGATGTTGATGCGGCCGGGGACCACGAGGTCGGCGGCGATCGAGAAGTCGAGGCAGCCGGGTGCGCGTCGGGCCTGCTCGACGACGCCCACGCAGTCGGCCATGTAGGACTCGCGCTGTGGCGGGTCGACGATCAGATGTCCTGCGACGATCACCATGTGCTGCTCCCTTGTTGGGGTTTTGTACTCGGCCATCGCAGTTCAGGACCAACCCGGGCGGTCGAACTCATCGGTCGCCGAGTCGGCGGCTGCGGCTCGTCGGAGCGTCCCGTAGGCCGAACCGCGTGCGGCAACCTTCAAGCGGCACCGGTCGGTCGCCGCCATCGTCCCGCAGGGGATCCGCTGCGGGACGGCCAACGTGCGCCCTGAGCCGATCGGCAGGGAGCCCGAATGTGCTCCGGTAGCCGTTCGTCTTATGGGAACGCCGGTGGCCGCGTCTGCTGGCCGTCGCTGTAAGGGGGATCGGCTATCGGGGCTGAAGGGTCGCGGTCAACTTCTGCATGGCGGAGGTCGCGCTGTCGCTCACGCTGGGGCCGAGGACGGCGAGGCTGGAGATCAGTGCGGCCGCTTCCGGAGGTCGAGGACGATCGGTGGGAGGGTGCCGGTGTGGGGCAGGCTGACTCCGCCGCCGCGGCCGCGGTGGGTGCGAAGGGGTACTCCGCTGAGTCGGAGCCGTTCGACGTCGCGGGCCAGGGTGCGCGCGGAGACGCGCAGGTCGGCGGCGAGTGCGGTCAGCTGTAGGCGGGTCCCGTGGGCGGCGTGGAGCCGTTCGATCAGCTCCTGCTGACGTTCGACGCGACGCAGCGCGAGGACACTGTCACGGGAGGCGGCCGCGAGGTCGACCCGGTCCTGTCCGGCCATGACGTTCTCCTCCAGAAGACGACGCACGCGTGTCACGTTTCCTTCCTAGCCTGCTCACATGACGATGACCACCGAGACCACCGCCCAGTTCTTCGACCGCTACGCCACCGCGCTGCTGGCCCGCGACGCCACCACGATCGCCGAGATGTACGCGATCCCCGCCCTGATCCTGTTCCCGGGCCAGTCGATCGCCGTCAGCGACTCGTCGCAGACCGAGCAGTTCTTCGCCGCCGGCTGGGGGCAGTACGAGGGCGTTGACACCATCGAGAAGACGATCTCGGTGATCCTCGAAGCACCCGGCACCGTGTGGGCCGACGTCACCTGGACCTACGGCGACGTCCACGAGCGGTTCTGCTACCAGCTCGTCGACCGACCCTACGGTCCACAGATCGCCGTGCTCACCCCGCTCACCTGACCAGCACAGCGCGTAACGAGACCGGGGAACGATGAGGGGTACGCACGAGACGCGTCGACCGTTCCCAGGTGGCGATCCGTCTGCGGTACGACCAGGCGAGCGCCATGTCGAGCGACTATCAGAGTGATATCGTGGTCGTATGGACGTGTTGATCAGAGGCCTACCAGCCGAGGTGCATGCCGAACTCACTCGTCGCGCCGCCGCCGAGGACAAGAGCCTTCGTGCCTACCTGCGTGACGTTCTCACCGAGCACGTGGCCGTACCCTCCATGGAGCAGTGGCTCGGGCATCTGCGCGAGCTCGGTCCGAACCATGGGGGCGCACCATCCGGCGCGGAACTCGTCGCCGCTACGCGCGCCGAGGATGACGCGAGGGTGGGTCGTTGACCATCGCCGTCATCGATGCCGCGGTGGTGGTCGACCTGATCTGTGACTTGCCCGCCGCTGATCCGTTTCGACGGCACCTCGCTGCGGCTGGTGCGGTCGCGGCGCCGGCCCACCTCGATGCGGAAGTCCTCTCGGCACTCGGTCGCCTCAAACGCGCCGGCCGGTTGACCCGTGAGACCGAGCGCGTCCAGGCGCTCGGAACTCTCGGTGCCAAGCGATGGCCGCTCCAGCCCCTGCTGCCGGTCGCGTGGGCACTGACAGACCGCATCGCGGTTCGCGACGCGCTGTATGTCGCGCTGGCGGAGTCGCTCGCCGCGAATCTGATCACCACCGACGGGCGCCTCCGAAGGGCTGCATCCGGCATCGTGAACGTTTCCGAGCCCGATGAGTGAGCGCGCACCGCAGGCCCATCGGCCCACGGAACTGCACCGGCCTCGAATGGTGCGGTGACGACCGTGATCTGCGTGGCGGCCAGTTGACTACGACGCAATCGTCGACCACACGCTGCACGCTGGGTGCCGGTCTTCAGGTCGGTGCATGACTGTTTGGACCCGAGTTGGGGGCCCCGCTGCATTGGCCGGCGACTGGCGCGAGCGTCAGGCCCATGAGGTGCGCGAGGCGCCCGAAGCGGACGGGATTCGAAGGGTCTCCTGCCGTTCCCGTGGGTTGTTCATGGGACGCGTCCCGGTAGCTGGGGGCAGAGGCCGCCTCTGGTGAGCATGGCCATGGCGATCAACGTTTCGGGGGTGTGGAACCCGTAGGCGCGGCGGGTCAGTACTCGCAGGTGGACGTTGGTGGCCTCGGAGCCGGCGTTGGACAGTTCGTGGTCCAGGGTGTTCCAGATCAGGTCGCGGTAGCGGTCGATGGTCTTGGCGAGGTGGAGAAGCCGGGTAGCCGGGATCGGCGGGCCCAGGCCAGCCAGCCGGCCAGCAGCACCCGCCGGTGGGCGCCCTTGGCGGGCAACACGGCGCGCAGCTGCTCCTTGAGCAGGTAGGCCCGGTAGAGCGCCTTGTTGGTGGCGGCGACGCCGGCCAGGGTGGTGCGCTGTTCACCGGTCAGGTCGCCGGGGTTCTTCATCAGCGCCCACCGGCTGCCCTTCAGCCGCCGCGGGCCCGGCCGACCCGGCCGGTGCGGCGCAGCTCGTTCCACAGGTCGCGGCGGACCGCGTCCAACGCCTTGGTCGCCCACGCCACGACGTGGAAGGGGTCCAGGCACAGCACCGCGGCGGGTGCGCGTTCGGCCACCACGGCGTGGATCCACTCGGCCCCGTCGGCGGAGACGTGGCTGAGCAGCGCGGCCTTCTTAGAACGTGTTGGGAAAGCACTCGGCGAGCCTCCGTGACTGTTGTGACTGAGGTGGCCAGTGTGGCGGTATGGCGTCCACTTCCCCGCGCCCCTATCCCTCCGATCTGACCGATGAGCAGTGGGCGTTGATCGCGCCG
>JBBRVU010000291.1:0-3777 GCA_038246575.1 Actinomycetes bacterium
CCCGGCCGGGGCCGACGAGGACCGGACCAACGAGGTCAACTCCGAGGCGTCCCCGGGACGCAGCACCAACGCCGCAGCAACCGACATACACCATTGTCCCGCATCACGAACCGTCTAAGGACTAGCGACACGCGACACTAGCAGGTGCGGAGGCGGCGACCACTCCGTCCAACGGTGTGTGGGCCGTCGACCTCGAGGTGCCCGGCGGGATCGTCGGCGGAACCTCGCTGCACATTGCGGCGACGGCCAGCGGCACGGTGCTCAGCGCGGGCACCGGGGGTCACCTCCCGAATCCGGGTCCCGACCCCGAGCCCGAGCCGACGGAGGAGCCGTTCACGCGCGAGATCGGGGTGGACGTCGTCCTCGACCGGTCGGTCCCCGACGTCTTGACGTTCGACCCCTTCCCCAGCGTCGTGGACACCGAGCGGGGCGTGCCGCACGTGCGTGATTTCTCCGGGAACGCCGGGGACCGCAGCAGCGGGATCAGCGCGGTGCGGTTCAGGGTGGACGGCGGCCCGTTCGCCGACGTCAGTGAGCTCACCGACAGCGGTGACGGGCTGAAGGCGTGGCGGCGGAAGGATGTCGCGCTGGTCGCCGGCGACCACACCCTCTCCGTGCAGGCGCTCGACGGTCTCGGGAATCACCGTGAGGTAACGGCCGTGATCCGGGTGCACGAACCGGTCGAGCCCGGCCTGGCCGACCAGGTCTTCGCGCCCACCCGGTATCTGCACGACCTGGTGGACTTCGCCCATCGCTACCTGGACGTCGCCGGGGTGCCGGGTACCGTGACCTCGGCGGTGCTCGCGGCACGGTTCGGCCAGCCCTTCGACCGGCTCGTCGAGCCGGCGCGGTTCCAGCAGGCGGTCGCGCCGGTGAGCCAGACCCGGATCGCGGTCGAGGTGCTGCGCGGTCAGGTGGCCTCGACCGTGCCTCCGGAGGTGGAGCAGCGTTTCCGGGGGCTCGCCCATCGGTCCTTCCTCAGGTCGCTGGGCACGTCGTACGAGGAGCTGCGAGACACCCGGACCGCCGGCGACCCGGCCCGGGTGGCGCTCGCGGACCGCCTGGGTGTCGGGATGACGGGCACGCGACCGGACCGGCTGGACCAGCTCACCACGCCGCCGGACCGGATCACCGATGACGCGCTGGAGACGCTGAGCGGGTACCGGTCCACCGCCGGCGACCCGCTGCGCCCCGCGACAGAGGCCGCCCTGGTCATGCTCTGGCGACGCGACGCGCTGCGGTCCCGGTGGCGGCAGGAGGACGAGGCCGCGAGGGACTCCGCCGCAGGCCCGCGCCCCGTCCTCGATCCTGACCTGGTGGGCCAGGCCAACCTGCGCAACCCGCGGCCGACCGATCCCGCCTTCGCCCTGTGGACGCAGCGGACCGCCGCGATCTCCGCGGGACTCGCCGAGATCCGGCACGACCTGGGTGCCGGCGGCCCGCAGCTGAGCCGCTTCGACCAGGCGGTGGCCAGGCACGTCGGGACAATCGACCTGCCGGCCCTGGCCGCGCAGGACGCGGCCGGCGCCGACATCACCTCGCCGCTGGCGGCCTTCGAGCTGGCACTGGAGGCGTTCCGGTTCATGGCCCGCTGCCGTGGCCTGCTGGTCGACGGTGTCGAGCTGGGGGCGGAGCTGGAGGACGTCGCGGCGATCCTGGTCCAGGCACAGAAACGGGGGCAGTTCCGCACCTGGCGGCGCGAGGAACGGCAGGCCGGTCTGGTGCTGGAGCCGGCATCCTTCCAGCCGGACCCGCCCTCCGCCGAGACCGACCCGGCGTCGCGATGGCGCCGCGGTGCGGCCGAGTACGCGGACTGGCGGCGGACCCTGGCGGGCCGGATCAGTGCCGCGGACGGGATCGAGTCCGGTTACGTGAAGGTGCTCCAGGGCGGCCGAGGCGACCACGCTGCCCAGACTGCGTGACGCCCTGCTCGCCCGGCTGGCCGGCCCCGGGGAATCCGTCGAGGACACCGGGGAGCGCCTGGGCCGGACCCTGCTGATCGACCTTCGGGCCGACCCGGCGACCACGACCCGGGCGGATCAGGCCCTGGAAACCCTGCAGACCGCCCTGTTCTCGGCCCGCGCGGACACCCTGCCCGAGGACGCCGCCGGCTCTCGCTGGACCGTTCCGAGCGCGCCGACCGACGACCTCGACTTCGACCGGGAATGGGCCTGGACCGGCACCTTCGGCACCTGGCTGTCCGCCACCCGTGTCTTCGCCTACCCGGAGAACCAGCTGCTCCCGGCGCTGTACGTCGCCGACCCGGCGGTGGAGCGATCCACCACCGCGTTCCTGCCGGACTGGATCGGCAAGCTGCGCAAGGAGAACGCGCTCACCCCCCAGCGGGCTCGGGAACTCGCGGCCGAGTACCTGGCCGCGCTGCCCGCCCAGCCGGTGACCCCGCCCCCGGGCCTGGTCCTCACCGACCAACGCTCGGACACCCAGCTCGACGAGCTGCGGGAGCTGAGCGCGCAGCATCATGGACCGGGCCTGCCGCACCGGGAAATCTTCTGGCTGGTGCCAATGGCGCTGGCGGCGAAGCTCCAGGACGCCAGCCAGTTCCAGGCCGCGCTGGACTGGTACCAGACCGTCTACGCCTACCACCTGCCGCAACCGCGCCGGCGGATCTACCACGGCCTGGAGATCGAGTCCCACCTCACGTCCAGCTACGGGCGCCTGCCCGAGTGGCTGATCAAGGAACTGAACCCGCACGTGTTCGCACTCGAGCGCCGGGACTGCTACACCCGGGCCACCGTGATGACCACCGTCGGCTGCTTCCTGGACTTCGCCGACGCGGAGTTCACGCGCGGGAGCGACGACGCCCGCGCGCGTGCCCGCACCCTCTACGCGACCGCCGCCGAGCTGCTCGCGCGGCCGGAGGCACGGCCGGAGGTCGGCGGCACCGTCCCGTTCCCGGCCAACCCCCTGTGGGACTCCCTGCTCGGGCGCAGCCTCGCCGGGCTGACCAAGCTGCACCACGGGCTCAACATCGCCGGTGCGGCCGTGCCCGGGGTGGCGGGTGAGTCGGTGCTGCCCAGCCAGCATCGGTTCGCCGTTCTGGTCGAGCGAGCGAAGAACCTGGTGGCGATGGCCCAGCAGGTCGAGGCCGCGTACCTGTCCGCCCTCGAGCAGCGGGATGCCCGGACATACGACGAGATGCGGGCGCGCAACGACCTGCAGGTGGCGGCGGCGACGAAGGTCCTGCACGAGCTGAAGGTCGCGGACGCCGGGACCGGGGTGGCGCTGGCCACGCTGCAGCGCGGCCGGGCGCAGCTGCAGGAGAGCCACTTCCAACACCAGCTCGACCGTGGGTACAGCGCCTGGGAGAGCGCCGGCCTCTTGGCGATGGGGGCAGCCGCGGCGTTCCATGCCGCGTCCGTGGTGGCATTCGGCACCGGCGGAATACTGGAGTCGGCAAAGACTGTTCTCAGCTTCGGACTGCTCGGGTCCCCGGGAAACGACTTCGGGCAGATGCTCTCCGCCGCTGCAAGTGCCGCCGCCACAGGCGGACAGATCGCCTTGACCGTCGCCTCGTTCGAGCGCCGCGAGGAGGAGTGGCGGTTCCAGCGCAACCTCGCCCAACAGGACGGCGCGATCGCCGACCAGCAGGTGCAACTCGCCGTCAACCAGCAACAACTAGCCCCAATACCGTTCAGTTAAGATGCCAACGGTGTAGTTTGGTGGCATGCCGCGTGCTGGATGGAAGAAGCCGGAGACCGAGCGTCGCTTGTCGGATCTTGTGTCGGTGGGGGTGCTGACGCGGGTGTTCCCGCCGGA
>JBBRVU010000292.1:0-3767 GCA_038246575.1 Actinomycetes bacterium
CACCGGGGGACCCCCCCGCGCTGGCCGCGGCACTGGACGCGTTACTCGCCGACACGCCGCGACGCCAGGCGCTCGCCGCCTCCGGGCGGCGACGGTTCGGCGAGCACTTCACGGCCTCGGCATGGTCCGGACGGCTGCGCGGGCTCTACGAGGAGGTCCTCGACTCCTCCTAGAGCCGTGCGCAACTCGGCCGAACGGATGATAAAGGCATGAATACGCAAGTCAGGGAACTTTGCGGCGAGGACTTTACGTAGTCTTGGCAACTCACCGCGTCACACGCTTCGCAACGAAGCGCGGTCACTGGTGTCTGAGAAGGGGGATCTTCGTTGCGGACCTGGGGGGCTAGGACCGTCGACGGTCGGGTCGTGGTGGTCTCGATTGTCACCGCACTCGCCGGTTACGTCTTCGTGCTCGCCCCGATCGGGCTGAGTCTGCGCGACGACGTCACGGCCACTCTCGTATTCCTGATGTTCGCGTGGGTGACCGGGCGGCCGACCCGCCAGGCCAGCTTCCTGCCGCTCGCGCGGACGCTGGTGCCGGGGCTCGGGCCGCTGATCGCCTGTCTGGTGCTGATCTCCTACTCGGACATCGCTCCTGCCGACGCGCTGACGCCTTCGGTCCTGCTCGTGAGCCTGGTGAACGTGGCGCTGAGCGTCCTGATCGTCCGCGAGAAGCACACCGGCGGCAGAGGCGACAAGTTGCGCATCGCGGTGGTCGGAGCACCGACATCTGCGGCCGCTCTCACGGCTGAACTGCGGGCACTACGCAGCAACCAGTACGAGATCGTGGGCTTCGTCGATCCCGAGGGAGTGACGCAGCCCAACGACACCCGGGTGCGCCGACTGGGGACTCAGGACACGCTGGCCACGATCGTGTCCGTGCACCGGATCGACCTGCTCCTCGTCTCAGCTGAGGTTCCGCGCCTGCCGCTGTTCGACGAGATCGCCCGCAGCTGCCTCAACCTGCCGGTCCGAGTCATGGAGCTCGCGGGCTTCTACGAGGAGACGTTCGGCCACGTCGCTCTCGCCGCGATCAACGCTTCCTGGTTCCAGTACCTGATGCACCCGAGGTACTCCAGCGCAACCCCAGGAGTGAAGCGCGCCTTCGACCTGGCGGTGGCGATCGCGGCCCTGGTCATGACGGCACCTCTGATCGGTGTACTGGCAATGCTCGTGCGACTGGACGGTGGTCCGGCCTTCTACCGGCAGAAGCGCATCGGTGAGGGCGGGCGGTCCTTCGAGATCATCAAGCTGAGGTCCATGCGACACAGCGACCAGCAAGGCCCCAGCTGGTCGGTCGCCGATGACGACCGGGTGACGCGGGTCGGTCTCCTGATGCGCCGCATGCACGTCGACGAGCTGCCGCAGCTGCTCAATGTCATCAAGGGCGAGATGAGCATCGTGGGTCCGCGGCCGGAGCAGCCGCCCGTGGTCAAGGTGCTCGAGTCGATGATCCCGTTCTACAGCCGCCGTCACCTCGTCCGCCCGGGCATCACGGGGTGGGCGCAGGTGCAGTGCGGGTACGCCGGATCCCAGCACGGGTCAGCCCTCAAGGCCTGCTACGACCTGTACTACATCAAGCACCGGTCAGTCCTCCTGGACTGCTTGATCCTGGTCGAGACGGCGCGCATGTTCGTCGCGGACTCGCAATGGCGCGAGCTCTCGCGTCACCGAGCCTTCGCGATCGCCGAGGAAGCCGGCGGGGCAGACCCGTGGTTCGACGAGCTGAGCAGGATGCCTGAGCCCGTTCAGGAATCGTGACGCACGGCCGGCGACAGAACGTCGACGAACCGGTCCGGCACGTAGGCGGAGAGCGCGTGCTCGCGCGCAGCCGCCGCCAGGCGGGCCGCCTCGGCGGGCGACCGCAGCAGCTGGTCCAGAGCAGCCAGCCACTGGGCCGGGGTCTCCGCCAGCAGCACACCAGGGAACCCCCCTCCGAGTCCCTCTGTCACGCGGGTGCTGACCACCTGCGGGATGCCGCGTTCGGCAGCCTCCAACACCTTGTTCGGAAAGCCCGTGGCCGAGCGAACCGGGGCGATGCTCACCAGCCCTCGGGCCATGACCTCGTCCAGGGAGGGGAAGTCGGCGACCACCTCCCAGCCCGGCACCGACCGCAGCCAGCGCAGCACCCCGGCTCCGGGATTGGCACCGGCGATGAGCATGGTTGCCTCGGGTCGGTCCCGTCGCAGCTCCGCCCACACCGGCTCGAACCAGCGCAACGCCTCGATGTTGGGCTCGTAGTTGAGGCTGCCGACGAAGACCAGCTCACGCGCGTCGGGAGCCGCAACGTGCTCCGGCACGTCGCCGACGGTGAGGTTCGGCACCCAGGTGGCGCCCATCCGCTCCGCGTCGCGGGCCCCGGCCGCGGTGGTCGTGAAGCGGCGAGTCTTGCGCTCGAAGCGACGCATCGGGGCCTGGAGAGCGCGGAAGGCCAGCCGGCGGGCCGCTGTCGAGTCGCCGGTGGCGCGCAGGGCGTAGTTGGCACTGAGCTCGTCGACGAGGTCCAGGACCACGTGCGGCGCCTGCTGGGCCACGACCGGGTCGAAGACACGTGCAGTCACGAAGACGACCACGTCCGGGGTCAGCTCGGCAACCCGGCTCCGCAGCCAGCTCGTCGATCGGACACCGGACTCGACGACGGCGTCGCCACGCAACAGGTGCCAGGCTGTGCGGGGGTCGGGCAACGGGACCCTGGACTGCGGGACCCCCACGAGGCTGACCTGCCTGGCGCCCGCGGCCCGGGCGATGGACTCCCAGGTGCGGACCCGCGGCTTGTTTCCCATGGCGGCGCTGCGGTCGAGGAAGATGATGGCGACCCGGCCCGGTCCGGGATCAACGCGATGATCACTCACCCAGGGATCCTAGTCGGGACGGTGCGACGATGAGCCGGGCGCGTGAGCTGATCACCGGGCGCAGCCCGGCGTTCTGGATCCTCTTGGCGCTCGGCCTGCTCGCCCTCGTGGCCGCCTGGATCTCGATCCGCGGAGCATTGGCGTACGTGCATCTGCGCGCGGCGCGCAGCAGCGTGGCGGACGTCAAGCAGGCGTTGCGCGATGACGACCTGCCGGCCGCTCGGCAGGTGCTGGCCTCGATGGGCGCCGACACCCGAGCCGCGCGCGGCCTTACCGGTGACCCGGTGTGGGTCACCGTGAGCAGTCTCCCGTTCCTCGGCGATATGCCGGCTGCCGTCCGTGACGTCGCCACGGCGACCGACCTCGCAGTTCGGGAAGTCGGCCCACCGGCGATGGCTGCATACGAGAAGCTCGCGCCGAGCACCCTGATCGACGGCAACGGGCGCATCGATCTGGCCCGCGTCGCGGCCGCGACGCCTGACGTGAGGCGCGCCTCCGCCGCTGCCGAGCGGGCCAGGAGCGTGGCTGACGGGACCGGCGGGGCGCTGCTCGCCCCCGTGCGGACGGCAGTCCGCAGGGCGCAGGCGCAGGTCGGCCAGCTCGCCGACGCCCTCGCGGCAGCCCGGACCGCCGTCGAGGTCTCGCCCACCATGCTCGGGATCGACGGGGAGCGGCGCTACCTGGTCGCCGTGCAGAACCCGGCAGAGGCCCGGGGCACGGGCGGGCTCCTCGGGGCCTACGCCGTCGCGACCGTCCGGAACGGCGCGGTGTCAGTGAGCAAGATCGGCTCGAACTCCGACCTCGATGACGCAACGGCGCCGGTCGTGGACCTCGGCGCCGACTTTGCCGATCTCTACGGCAACGACCCTGGCCTGTGGGCCAACGCCAATCTGAGCCCGCACTTCCCCTACGCCGC
>JBBRVU010000293.1:0-3752 GCA_038246575.1 Actinomycetes bacterium
ATACGCCCGAGTGACCACTTCGCCGTACTCGATCGCACGGTCCGGATTCATCGGCGCGATCGAGAAGCCGTCGACCACGGGTGGTTCAGGCGAAGCCAGCGCCAGGTCGAGCACCATCACGACCGAATGACGGTGCAGGTGGCCGCCGGAGGCGATCGACGCCGCCGCCGCCGCCGGGTCGTCCACGATTCGCTGCACAGCCATCCGAAACACCCTCCAGAGTCGATCGAAGTGGCCCGGCCACCGGATCATCGACGAGTGATCGTCTCACCCCGACCATCCGTGGGACACCCGGACCAGGGCCGGGCCAACACCACCCACCACCCACCGCACCCGCACCCGCGCCGTCTGATGACGCGCTGCGGGCACCGGTGCTCGGGCCGAATCCTCGTGCGCGGTGTGTGAGGTGAAGCTACTTCAGCCGACGGGGACACGTTCGCGCTGTCCGACCACGCTGGCGAGCGAGAGGTCGTGCGCCTCGGGGCGTCGCCGCAGGCGCCGAGCGTTCCTCGCCTGCGCGGCGAGTACGGCGCCTGCGGCTGCGCACCACCCGGCGCAGGTCAGCCAGCCAAGCCGGCTCAGGTCGGCACCGTCGAACAGCTGGCTGGCGAAGTTGCCGCCCACGGCGTTGTTGGTGGCGTGCAGCAGCATCGCGATGAGCACGCTCTGGCCGCCGAGGTGGAAGACGGCGGCTATGACGATGCTGGCTGCGATGATCGTGAGCACGTCGGTCGGCAGGATCTGGCCGGCCAGGAACAGCGGCAGGTGCCAGGCCACCCAGAGCACGCCCAGTACCAGGGGCGCCGTCATCCGGCCCCATCGTTGCTCGAGCCGGCCCAGGGCGAAGCCCCGGAAGCCCGGCTCCTCCCAGGCGCCGCCGATCCCGGGGATGAGCAGGACGAACAGCATGGTCACGGGGATCTCGACCCACCCGTTGAGCAGGACAGCCGACGGTCGGGCAGCGCCGAGCCACAGGTTCATGGCTACGGCGGCGCCACTGATCAGCAGCGGCACCCCGAGAGCCAGTGCGTAAGCCCGCAGGGGCACCCGCCAGCGGACCATGCTGCGCAGCAGGTCCCCGATCCCGGCACGGCCCCGGGTCAGGCCAAGTACGGTGACGGCGGCGAGGAACGGGCCGAAGCCCGCGATGGGCACTGACGACACTCCGGCTGCGTACAACGGCCACGGCCACCACGAGAAGGCGGCAGCCAGGACGAAGAAGAGGGTCAGGGGACGGCGTTGCGCGAGTTCTCTCATGCCCTCGACGGTCGTCCTTTCCCGGTGCGAACGCGTCGGTCCGGGGTCCTTTGCTGGTGGCCGCCAGGATGATTTCGCGACCCAGGGATCTCACTCTGCAGACGGACGTGTCGGACCGCGCCCCGGCCTACAGTGATCGGTGACCGACAGCCGGGAGGCACCGTGACCAGCGCAGCAGCCGATCCCGCCGAACGCCAGCGGCTGTCGTCCAGGCGCACTGCTGGGGATGCGCTGATGGCCGCGGTCGTGGTCACCGTCGCCGTCTCGATCCTGGTCACCGGTCTCGATGCGATCCCCGCGAACCGCGACCCGGATGCTCTGGGAGTGCTGCTCACGGTCGCGGCCGTCGCCCCCCTGGCTTTGCGTCGGGTGCGGCCGTTGGCCGTGCTGGTGGCCTGCGTTCCCGGGCCGCTGCTGCTGATCGCCTTCCACTACTCGGTCGGTGCGTCGACGCTCGGAGTGGTCATCGCCTTCTACACCTGTACGGCCTGGGGCTCGAGGCGTGAGGCGAAGGCTGCCGTCGCGGTGCTCGCGATGGGGATCGCCTTGGCGGCGGCGCTGGGGCCGATCGATCTGAGCGTCGAGGGTGCCTTGGCCCAAGGGGCGCTGCTCATCGGCGGCTGGGTGATCGGATGGGGGGTACGCGAACGTCGCGAGCTGCTGGCCGTCCGCGAGACCGAGGCGCTGCACGAGGTCGAGGCCGCCCGGCGCCAGGCCGAGTGGGAGCGCGAACGGGCCTCTCGGGCCACGGCTGAGGAGAGGCTGCGGATCACCCGCGAGCTGCATGACGTCCTCGGGCACGCTGTCAGCGTGATGGTGGTTCAGGCCGGCGCCGCGGAGCAGCTGCTGGACAGCGACCCTGCCGCCGCTCGCGTCGCGCTGCAGGAGATCGCCGGCACCGGCAGGTCCTCGCTGGCAGACATCCGCAGGGTCCTTGGGCGGCTGCGAGAAGGCGAGGAAGCCCCTTCGCCGCTGGAGCCCTCACCGGGTCTGGGCGCGCTCCCAGCGTTGGTGGCCCGGGTCGAGGCGGCTGGCTTGCCGATCCGGCTGCAGCTGGACACCGACGCATCCACGGGCCTTCGCGAGGGTTCCCTGCCGGGGGTGGAGCTGGCGGGGTACCGGGTCATCCAGGAGGCGCTGACCAACTGCCTCAAGCATGCGTCGGCATCGTCGGTCGCGGTCACCGTGGCCGCTGACGAACACTGGCTGTCCATCCAGGTGCGTGACGACGGTGCGGGCGTCTCCTCGCAGTCGGGGAAGCCTCTGCCCGGGGGCACCGCGACGCCGACCGTTGATGGCGGTCTCGGCCTGAGCGGCATGCGCGAGCGGGTGTCGGTGTACGGCGGCGACCTGCGGGCCGGCCCAGCGCGCGGAGGCGGCTACCTGGTGACGGCGCGAATCCCGCTGCCCACGAACCAAGGCGGCGGTGCGACGTGATCCGGCTGCTGGTGGTCGATGATCAGGCACTGGTCCGCGGCGGGTTCGCGCTCATCCTGGGCGCCGACCCCGGGATCGAGGTGGTCGGTCAGGCCGCGGACGGCGTGGAGGCGCTGGCGCTGGCTCGACAGCTGAAACCCGACGTTGCACTCATGGACGTGCAGATGCCACGGATGGACGGCATCGAGGCGACCCGGCACCTGGTGTCGAGCACGCAGACCGGCGACGTCCGGGTGCTGGTGCTGACCACCTTCGAGGACGAGGAATACGTCTACGGTGCACTGCGCGCGGGGGCCAGCGGGTTCCTGCTCAAGGACACAGAGCCGGCGGCCCTGGTTGCGGCCGTCAAGGTCGTCGCGGCCGGGGAGTCCTTGCTGGCGCCGACCGTGACTCGCCGGCTGATCGAGCGGTTCGTCGCCGCCGATCCCGGTCGTGACCCGAAGACAGCCCTGCCACCATTGACCGTGCGCGAGCTGGACGTGCTCGTGGCCGTAGCCCGCGGACTGTCGAACCAGGAGATCGCCGAGGAGCTGTTCGTCAGCCACTCCACAGTGAAGACACACGTGAGCCACCTGCTGGCCAAGCTCGGCGCCCGAGACCGGGCACAGCTGGTCATGCTCGCCTACCGATCCGGGCTGGCCAGCCCCTGAGCCCACGCGTCAGCCGGCCGTCCGCGCCAACCGCAGGCTCACGCCATGCTGCAGCGCCGCATTAGCTCCTGCAAGATCGTCGAGCCGAAGACCCACACGGGACCTCGGTAGGGCCGGACCCGTCCACATCAGGGGCGACCGGAACGAGTCCGTTCGGCCGTGCACACCAGGAGGCCCCAACACCAGGTGATGGCCGCATTCATCACGGCACCCCTCTGGCTGCGGTCGCCACGGGCCGCCTGTGCCCAGCACGGCCAGCGCCCACTTAGGGCTCGTGATGAAATAACCTCGTTTTCGGGTGCGGTGCGGATACGGTCGTGTCATGTCCGATGCCGTGGAGTCTCTGGCCAGCCGCTTTGAGGTCCTCAAGCCGCACTTGAATGAACGGCAGCGTCGGCTGTGGTTGGG
>JBBRVU010000294.1:0-3744 GCA_038246575.1 Actinomycetes bacterium
AGGCGTTCGCCGACGGCCCACTGCTCGAGGTTGTCCAGCTCGACGGGCAGCGCGTCGGCCGGCTCGTCCTCGCCGCGGGTCTCGGCGACCTGCAGCCGCTGGCGCAGGAAGCCGCGCGCCGGATGGGTCAGCAGGCGACGCAGGTCGGCGAGGTCGACGTCGGTGTCCGCCGGGGAGGGCAGCGGACCTGCGAGGATCGGCAACGGCTCGGTCCGTGGTCCGGCGGCGGCGCGAGCACCGGCGTACGACAAGGGATCGAAGCTGAACGACCGCACCGGCAGCAGCGACCCGGGCTCGAAGTTGCGCGGGTCGAAGGGCTGCAGCGCATGGTGGGTGGTGATGGCTTCGCGGACCCGGCCACCGCCGGGCGCGGTCGCGGTGCGGTCGAGCGCGTCGAGCAGCTCACCCAGCGGCACGGCCGGCGGCACCGGCGCGCCGGTGCGCTCGTCGGCGCCGGTGTAGGTGATGACGAGGTGGTCCCCGGTCGCGCAGATGGCGTCGAGGAAGAGCTGGCGGTCCTCGCTGCGCGGGTCGCGCTCGCCGACCCACGGGTCGCGGGCCAGCACGTCGTCGCCGTCGTGGCTGCTCTGCCGGGGGAAGACGCCGTCGTCGAGGCCGAGCAGGCACACGACGCGGTGGGGCACCGAGCGCATCGGCACCAGGGTGCAGACGGTGAGGGTTCCGGTGCGGAAGCTGGCGCGGGTCGGGCGGCCGGCGAGGGAGTTGGCGAGCAGGGCGCGTACGTCGGCAAGGCCGAGCAGCGCCGTGCTGCCCTCGGCGGACTCCGCGATGTCACCGAGCTCGCCGCGCAGCTGCAGCAGCTGCCAGGCGGTGTCGTACGTCGTGGCGGCCAGCCCGCTGACGGCATCCTCGAGGCCGGCCATCCAGTCCTGCGCGGTGTGCTTGGTCGCCAGCAGGTGCTGTGCCGCGGCGAGCCGGCCGACCAGCTCGGCGAGGCGGCCGGCGAGGTCGATGTCCGAGCTGTCGACGTCGTCGAGGGGCACGACGTCGCCCCAGGTGTCGAGTGCGCCTTCCATCGCGGCTCCGAGCAGCAAGCGGTCGAGCCCGTCGCGCCAAGTGCCCTGCTCGACGTCGCCGAGCTGCCAGGTCTGTCGGTGCTCCCCGTCGAGGCCCCAGCGGACGCCGGCGCCGACGGTCCAGTCGCGCAGCCGCTCGAGCTCGTCGTCGTCGAACCCGAAACGTTGCCGCACCGCGGGGGTGCCGGCGAGGTCGAGCAGCTGGCTGGCGGTGAGCCGGGCGGTGCCGAGCTCGAGCAGCTGGGAGAGCACGGCGAGCAGCGCGTTGGTCTGCCGCAGCGCGCGGTCGGCGAGACGGACCCGCAGCCTCGCCGCGGGGTGGGCGGCGTCGTCCTCGGCGCCGATCGCGAACGTGGCCGCGATGATCGGCGCGAACGTCTCGACATCGGGACACATGACGAGCACGTCGCGGGGCTCGAGGGTCGGGTCGTCGGCGAGCAGCCCGACGACCACCTCGCGCAGCACCTCGACCTGCCGGGTACGGCCGTGGCAGGCGTGCACCTGGACGCTTTGGTCGCCGTCGGCCAGCGGCGGCGGCTCAGCCGGTACGTGGTCGGCGGCCAGGTCCTGCTGGAGCCGACCGAGCAGGGTGTCCGGGTTGTCTGGTTCGGACGGGTGCAGCTCGGTCGCCGCATCCGGTGCGGTGCGGGCGACGAGCTGCTGCAGCTCGAGGACGTCGCGGGACAGGCTCGTGAGGAGCGGGTTGGTGAGCCGGCTGCGGGTGGTGTCGTCCTTGCGCCTGAGCGTCGGCTGGGTCGCCGCGACGGTGTCCCACAGCGCGGGCGAGGAGTGGTTCAGCCACAGGTGCACGTCGCGGTGCTCGGCGAGCGCGGCCAGCACCTGCAGCCGGGCGGCGGAGAGCCGGCTGGCGCCGAAGACCGAGATCCGATCCGGCAGCGCGCTGAGCTCCGGCTTCTCGCGCAGCCGTTCGCAGGCATCGTCGAGCAGCTCGGCCGGGCTCGGTGTGCCGAGGGCGTCGCGCAGCCGGCGCCACAGCTCGGCCTGCCAGTGCAGGTCGTCGTCCAGTGGGGTGCCGTCACCGCGCTCGTCCCGGCCGGCGGCCCAGGCGCGCAGCATCGCCGGTCGCGACTGGCCGTACTCGTCGTACATCCCGGCCAGCCGGCGCGCGACGGCGAGCCGACGGCCTTTGTCCTCCGCGTCGGTGCCGAGGTGCTGCGCGAGCGACCGGCACCACGGCTCGTTCGGCACGGACGCGTCGATGACACCGAGCAGCGGCCACACCGCCCGAGCCGGTGCCCACCGGTCGACCGCGTCGGCGTGCTCGGCCGACGTGGCCGCCAGCGTCTCGTCGACCACCGTGCTCGGCCACGGGAAGTCGACGTTGGCGCAGATCCCGTCGCCGGTGTCGGTGCCGAGCACGTGGGACAGGCGCTGCGCCAGCCACCGCTCGACACCCTTGGCAGGCACGGCGACGACCTCGGCCGAGAAGGGGTCGGCCGTCGGGACGGTCAGCACGTCGGCGAGCCCGCGGGCCAGCGCGGTCCCGCTCGCTGCGCGATGAATGATGAGCACGGTCCCCTCCGCCGCCGACCGTAGCGGTGCCAGTGGTTCTGCCCATCGGCGCCGCGACCCAGTGCACCTGCGCCGGCACAGGGTGGGGCTGGCCCTGGAATAGCCCCCGCGTCCTGACCCGTCAGGAAAGGGGGTTGACGGTGAAGCCTTCCGCCGCGGCGGCCCGGTGTAGCGAAACGTCGTAGGTCACGAACTCCGCGAGGCCCGGTTCGAATGCGCGCGCCCGCATGGCCGACGCGAGCTGGACGGCGTCACACGCCCGCAAACCGTGGACCCCGCAGAGGGCGACAGCCGCGTCGAGCACCTCCCTGCCGACGGCCACCGGCAGGTACGTCACCGGAGCAGCGGACGGCTGGGCGGAGCCCAGGTCGGCCAGGAAGCCGTCGACGAGGGCACGCGCCTGGTCCGGCGACAGCTCGCCGATCCGTTGCTTGCGCCAGATGGCCGAGCTCACCTCGACCTGCGACACAGCGGACACGACCACGACCGGATCACGAGGCGTTTGCTGCCTCCCGGGCTCGGCGGCGTACCGGGCGACGATGGCAGAGGCGTCCTCAAAGACCGTCAACGGCGCCCCTCGATGACGAGGTCCGACAGGGGCGTGCCGTGCCCGGCTGCCTGCCGTGCGTCCTCCAGAGCTTGGGGGTCCGGCCGGGTGACCCGCATGCCGGAAGGCTCGGCGAGCAGGCCGGCCCGTGCCAGCCGCTCCCGGACCCGATCGGCGTCGGAGCCAGAGAGGTCCGGGTCCGTCGCGGCATCGAGGACCCGAGTGATCCACTCGTTCACGCTGCGACCCGAGCTTGTCGCGGCGTGGCGCACTCGTTCCAGAAGTTCGTCCGGCGTCCGCCAGGTGACCTGCGCCATGCCTGCATGCTAGCAGGCACGCAGGCGCGGACGAGGTGGCTGGTCGGAGCCTGCCTATGCTGATCCACCCGTGCGGAGTGACGATGAGCACCTCGCCGCAGAGTGCCTGGAACGGGTTGTTGGCGTAGCGCAGCACCGAGCGGATCGACCGCGTGCCCAGCTGACGTAGGCCGTGTACGCCGCCCTCGAGACCGCTGGTTGCGACAGCGCGTCTCAAGTTGTCGCTCGGGGCGGATTCAGGTCGCATGTGAGGCACAATGGGCCCGCCCCGGCCCCGCGGGGACCCTTTCTGCCCGACCGCCCGCGACAC
>JBBRVU010000295.1:0-3736 GCA_038246575.1 Actinomycetes bacterium
TCACCGCCTTCCTCACCGACACCCCGCCCGGCGTGGTGCCCGGCCAAGCCGCCGGGCTCGAGCTGCGCCACCGCCAACACGCCCGCGTCGAGGACCGCATCCGCCAGGCCAAGGCCGCCGGGCTGCGCAACCTGCCCTGCCTTATCTTGAGTCGACGTGTGGATCATGGCTGTGAGCAGGGCGGATGCGTTGTGGACTTGTCCGCAACGTGGTCGTCGTCGGTGTCGTTTCAGCAGGGTCCGTTGAGTTCGGCGGGTCGTTTCTCGGGCGTGTCGCGGCCACCGGGGATCTTGCCGACGATGGTCGCCGCGCGGTGTTCGCCGAGGGCGTGGGCCAGTGCGTCGCGCAACTGTGCGTTGTCCCGCTCGAGGCGGTGGATCCGGTCGGTGGCGGCCTCGAGGCGGCGTAGCAGGGAGGTGTCCGAGGCCCGCTGCCGCTGGGGAGGGGGAGCGGCTGAGGGCTGGGGCTGGTGGCGTCCACGCAGCCGTTCGATCTCGGCGCGCAGGTCTTGCTGGGCGTAGAGCCAGGAGCGCGAGACGCCCGCCTCGCGCGCGAGGGTGTCGATGGTGATCGGGCTGCCGGTGGCGTCCATGCGCCGCAGGGCGGCGATGGCCTGCTGGCGGGTGCGGTCGGCGCGTGCTCGTGCGGCCGCGACGACGTGCTGGGAGTTGTCAGACCGCATCGGCTGCTCCGTCCTGCTCGTCCGGGGCCTGGACCTCGACCTCGCCGATCATCCGGTCGAGGTTGGTCAGGACCTGCTGGTTCATCTGGGCGACGCGGGTGTGGCCGGCTGCCTCGGCGCTGTCGATCAGGGTCAGGGTCCGTCCGCGGTGCTCGCGTAGCTCGGGCAGGAACTGCGGCCCGGTCAGGAACACCGGGCAGGTCAGGCAGGCGTTGGCGTGTGGGCAGCTCTTCTGCACCGGCAGGCCGCAGTAGCCGTGCGGCAGGGTCTGGGTGGCGATGCCGTAGCGGGTCTTGGCCCACTGGGCCTGACCCAGCGGCCCGTCGGGGTCCAGGGCGACCCGCTCTCCCTTGATGTTGACCTTGGTGGCCTGCTCCCACCGGCGGCGGACGGTCTGGTCGGTGATCCGCGCGTAGTGCGCGGTCATCTCGGTCGAGTCGTGGTCGAGTAGGACGCGGACGACTTCTTGGGGGACGTCGCGGTTGATCAGCCGGCAGGCGAAGGTGTGCCGCCACTGGTGCGGGGTCAGCCGAGCCGGCTCGCCGTGCTCGTCGCGGATCTCGCAGTCTTCCAGCCAGCGGTTCAGCATCGCCCGGTAGCTGTGATAGGTCAGGGCGCGTTGACCGTTGGCGTTGCCGGCCAACGCGGGGAACAGGTGCGGGTGCTGCTCGGGCCAGCGCGCGGCGACGCACTGCTGCTGGGCGCGGATCTGGGCTTGGAGCTCCTCGTCGATGGGGACGGCGGCCTCACGACGCATCTTGTGGTTCAGGTAGCGAAGGTAGGGCGCGCCCTGGCCGTCGTGGACCAGGCAGTCGAAGCCGAGGGTGCAGGCGTCGGAGGCCCGCAGCCCGCACCTGATCAGGATCAAGGTGAGCAGCCGCCCTTGCGGATGCGGCCACCGGTCGAGGTTGGCCGGTGACTCGACCTGGGCCATCACGTGCTCGGCGAGGCGGCGGGACACCCGCGGTGGGCGCCGGGGGGTGTCCCCGGTGAAGAACACCGCGGTGGTCGGCAGCGTGTCGTCCCAGCCGTGCTGGCGGATGGCCTGGAAGAACATGCTCACCGCGGTGACCGCGTCCTCCCTGACCCCGAGCCCGTCCGGCCCGGTGACGAGCCAGGCCAGGTAGCGTTCCAGCAGCGGCCGGTCCAGATCGGCCAGGGCATCCACGGTGGGTACGACCTGGCCCAGGAAGGCACTGAACCTGGTCAGCCCCGCGATGTCGTTCAGGACGGTGCCCACCGCCAGTCCGCAGGTCAGGCGCAGCCGTGCCCACCGCTTGGCCAGCTCCCGCAGCCAGGGCTGGTGAATCCGGTCGAAGCGCAGGTGGTTACGGGCGTCGGGTGCCTTGCCGGCGTTGGTCGTCAGGCCGGTCAAAGTGTGCAGCCGCCACACGTCGCGCGGGTACTCCACCTCCCAGCCGGTGCCGTCGCGCAGGGTCTGGACGGCCTCACGGGCGTGCACGACGAAGCCCTGATACCAGAAGCCTTTGGCGGCGGTCAGCTCGCGCCACCGCTCCTCGTCGTGGTCGAGGAGGGAGGCCACGCCGGCGTTGCTGGCCAGCCGTAGGGCCCAGGTCACCACCGGCGGCGGCGCCGTGATCGTCGCTTGGTCGTGGCGGCACTGGACCGCGTACTGGAACTCCAGCTTCAGCTGCGGGGTGAGCCCGCGGAAGTCGATGCGTGCCTTGCCGCGCAGCAGGCAGTGCGCGATGTAGTCCTCGACGTCGGGACGGCCCAGCTGCTGCCAGCGGGTCTCGTGGGACTTGCAGAACGTGTGCTTGTCGTTCTCGGTCCACAGCGTGCAGAACGGCAGCCCGCACTCAGTCGTGTCCTGCCTGCCCACGGCCGGCTGGCAGGCCGCCCACGCGGCCGGATCGTCGATGCCCGAGCGGGTCCAGGTGCTGCGGTGGCGCATGCACAACCCGCAGCCGCTGGTGCCGAACCGGCAGCCTGGCACGGTGCAGGACGACAGGCCGGCGCGTCCCTTCAGTGCCGGTCCGGGGCTGGCCAGGAAGCCCGCCATGTCCGGGCGGCCCAGGGACCGCCACCTGTTGCTGTGTCCGCCGCAAAGCCCGTACTCCCAGCCGGAGCGGTCACAGCCGGGCACCGAGCACGGTGGCCGGCCCAGCACCGGGTCGCCGGGGTCAGGGAGATAGACGTCGACGCGGAACTGCGGGCGGACCGCGGCCAGCAGCTTCTCCAACACCCCGCTGGTCCCTGCCGGTCGCCCGGCCGGGGCAGTCACAGCTGAACCTCCCGCCCGGTGAACCAGCCCGCAGCCTCCAGCGTCGCTCGGGCGTCCTCGACGGTGAGGTGGCCGTAGGTGTCCACGGTTGTGGTGATCGAGGCGTGACCGAGCAGCTCCTTCACGCTCTCCATCCCGGCACCCTTGCGCAGCAGCCAGGTCGCGTAGGTGTGCCGGAACAGGTGCGGGCCGAAGCCGATCCCGATGCGGCGGCGCAGCCGTGCCACCAAGTCGTAGACCGCTGGATAGCTCAGCGGATGCCCGTAGGGGCGGCCCCACAGGTTGACGAAGACGTAGTCGGAGTCCAGCGCCCCGTACTCCCCGGCCAGGTAGTCGGCATACAGCCGGATCAGCTCCGCACTGGCCGGGATGGTCCTGGACCGGCCCGCCTTGGCGCGAGCCCGGTTGTCGTTGTGCCGCGGCATCACCGTCACCTGGCGTTCGGCGATCGCGATGTCCTCGTGCCGCAGCCCCAGCGCCTCACCGATGCGCATCCCGGTGTCCAGGAGCGCGGCGAACAGCAACCGGTCCCGCAGGTGCTCGCACGCGTCCAGGATCGTCTGGGCCTCGCCGGCGGTCAGGACCTGCGGGCGCGGTGCCGGCCTCGCCAAGGTGATCGACCGCCGGCGCTGGGAGTTGCCCTTGGTGACGTGATGCAAGAACGGCTTGTAAGAACGTGTTGGGAAAGCACTCGGCGAGCCTCCGTGACTGTTGTGACTGAGGTGGCCAGTGTGGCGGTATGGCGTCCACTTCCCCGCGCCCCTATCCCTCCGATCTGACCGATGAGCAGTGGGCGTTGATCGCGCCGA
>JBBRVU010000296.1:0-3703 GCA_038246575.1 Actinomycetes bacterium
CGGGTCGCACTGCCCGGAGTGCGACCGCCAGATCCGCCCACGGGACAACGTGCCGGTGCTGAGCTGGCTGCTGCTCCGTGGCCGGTGCCGTGACTGTGACGCCCGGATCAGTGCCCGCTACCCGCTCGTCGAGCTGGGCACGGCCATCGTCTTCGCGATCCTCGCCGCCCGGCTCGGGGCCCAGGTCGCACTGGTCGCCTTCCTGTACCTGGGTGCCATCGGGGTCGCGCTCACCATGATCGACATCGACACCAAGCGCTTGCCAAACGCGATCGTGCTGCCGTCCTACCTGGTTGCGGGCGCCCTGCTCACCCTCGCGGCAGCCGTCGACGGGGACTGGCGGAGCCTGCTGCGGGCCGCACTCGGCATGGCGGCGCTCTACGGCCTGTACTTCGGCCTGGCCCTGATCTATCCGGCCGGGATGGGGTTCGGCGACGTCAAGCTCGCCGGCGTCCTGGGGCTCTACCTCGGCTGGCTCGGTTGGGCCGAGCTGATCTGCGGTGGGTTCCTGGGCTTCTTGTTCGGGGGTGTGGTCGGCGGGGCTCTGATGGCCGTGCGCCGGGCCGGCCGCAAGTCCCAGATCCCGTTCGGACCGTTCATGCTCCTCGGGGCGCTCGTCGCAATCGTCTACGGGCCAGCATTGGCAGACCTTTACCTGGATGCAGTGCTCGGCTGACCCCGGTGGCTCAAGGCCGACCCCCGTCCGTCCGATGCCCTCTTCTGACATGACCCGTAGGGGTCACCACGCGACACATGTCGCACTCAGGAGGGAACTCGTCGTGGCAGGTCGATCAGCCATCGGTCTCGACATCGGGACCTCGGGAGTGCGCGCCGCCGAGCTCTCGTTCGCCAAGGGCGAGGTCACCCTCGAGAAGTTCGGTCAGGTAGCGCTTCCCGAAGGAGCCGTCCGCGACGGCGAGGTCATCCAGCCTGACGTCGTGGGCGCCGCGATCAAGCAGCTCTGGTCGCACACGAAGTTCAGCAAGACCAAGGTCGTGCTCGGCGTCGCCAACCAGAAGGTCATCGTCCGCCAGGTCGACCTCCCGTGGATGCCGGCCGACGAGCTCAAGAAATCGCTGGGCTACCAGGTGGCGGACTTCGTGCCGATGCCGATCGACGCCGCCGTGCTCGACTTCCACCCCCTCGAGGAGCTGGTGGCCGAGAGCGGGACCCGCACGATCCGCGGGCTGCTCGTCGCCGCGTCACGCGACATGGTCCACTCCAGCATCGCCGCGGTGCGCAAGGGCGGCTTGTCGCCGGTGATGGTCGACCTCACCCCCTTCGCTGTCATCCGCTCGCTCGCCGACGCCGACCACCTGGGCATGGGTGCACAGGTCGAGGCCCTCGTCGACGTGGGTGCACGAGTCACCAACATCGTCGTGCACCAGGGGGGCATCCCCCGGTTCGTCCGGATCCTGATGATGGGCGGGCAGGACGTGACCGACGCGGTCGCCGAGCGGATGGGAGTTCCCGGCGAGCAGGCGGAGGCCCTCAAGCAGCAGCTCGGCCTCGGCGTCGCCGGCGACGGACTCGACGTGCACGCCGCCACCCGCGTGGTGGAGGCGACATCAGCGGCCTTCGTCGAGGAGATCCGCGGATCGCTGGACTACTACCTGGCATCGAGTGGCTCCGCGCCGATCTCCCGCCTGGTCCTGACCGGAGGCGGTGCCCGCCTGGCCGGACTGGCCGAACGACTGCAGACCAGCACCCGCGTCCCGGTCGAGGTGGGCACCCCGATGAACGCCCTCCGGATCGGCCGCACCGGTCTCTCGCCCGAGCAGATCGCCTTCGTCGAACCACTGGCCGCCGTGCCCGTGGGTCTGGCCCTCGGAGTTGCATCATGAGCACGCTGACCACCGCCGGCATCGCGAGCCTCCCCAGGGTCAACCTGCTGCCGCCGGAGATCGAGCAGGAGCGCAGGTTCCGCAAGGTCCAGTCAGGCCTCGGTGCCGGTGTGGCCGTAGCCCTGCTGGCCGTCGGCGGCCTGACGGTCCTCGCCAGCATGGCCGTGTCCGACGCTCAGACCGACCTCGACGAGTCCACCACCCGAGGTTCGCAGCTGCAGGCCCAGCAGGCGGAGTTCGCAGACGTCCCGCTGGTCTACGGCCAGGTCGAGGCAGCGCAGGCGCAGCTCAGTGAGGCCATGGGCAAGGAGGTCCGTTGGTCGTACTTCCTCAACGACCTCAGCCTCAAGACGCCGAGCCGGGTCTGGCTGGAGAAGGTCACCGTCACCCAGAACCTGGACGCGGCGGCCGTGACCCCCGTGCAGGATCCCGGCACCTACCTCTCCTCCGGGATCGGCAGCATCGGCTTCGAGGGCAAGGGCCTCACCCACAACGCTGTTGCGGCGTGGCTGGACGCGCTGGCCAAGCAGAAGGGCCTGACCCAGCCGTACTTCACGAACTCGGCGAAGGAACTCATCGGCGAGCAGACCGCGGTGGGCTTCACCAGTCAGGCAACCATCACCGAGGACGCCCTCTCGGGGCGCTTCACCCAGCAGAAGGCGGGCAGCTGACATGTCAGTCACGCGGAAGTGGTCGTTTCTGGCCGCGGTCCTCGTCGTGGCCATCGTGGCGGCGGGCTGGTTCCTGCTGATCACGCCCAAGCGCAGCGAGGCCGCTGGTCTCCGGTCGAAGGCCGTCAGCCAGGACGAGGCCAACGACCGGCTCACCCAGCAGCTCGAGGTGCTCAAGGCCCAGCAGGCCGACCTGCCCAAGCAGCGCGCCCTGCTCGCCAACATCCGCACCCAGATCCCCGACAACCCGGCGCTGCCGACGCTGATCCGGGACCTGACCTCCGCCGGCCGCAAGTCCGGCGTGAGCCTGGACACCCTGGCGCCGGCCACGCCGGTCGCTGTCGTCCTGGCTGCTCCGGTCGCGCCTGTCGCGACCGTGCCGCCGGCCGATGCGACGGCCGGGACGACCGAGGGTGCAACGGACGCCGGGGCCGCTGCGGCGCCCGCGGTGCCGGTGGTACCGCCTGCGCCGACCCTCCTCCAGGTCCCGCTGACCCTCGAGGTCAGCGGCAGCTACTTCGAGCTCGAGCAGTTCGTGAACAAGCTCGAGCGGCTCAAGAGGTCCTTCCTGATCACCGGCTTCACGATCGGGGAGTCCACGGCCGACTCGGCCGCCGAAGGTGACCTCGGCCTGAGCGTCCAGGGGCGAGTCTTCCTCTCGCCGAAGGGCGCGGCAGCCGCGGTAGCTGTACCTGTCGCTCCGGTCGCCGCCGCCCCCGCCGATGCCGTACCCGCCAGCTGAGACCCCGGAGACACTGACATGAGCGAGCCGACGATCCCGTTCCAGGGACCCACAGCTGTCCTCGACCGTCCCGAGGCGGCGCCCGATCCCGACGTGGCCGAGGCCGGCAACCGCACCAAGCTCCTCGCCCTCGGCGGACTCGCCGCGGTCGTGGTGCTGGGCCTGGTCGCCTACTTCTTGCTCTTCGCGGGCGGCAGCGACCCGGCTCCGGTCCCGGCCACCGACGGCGGTGCCCCGGCCGCCGCTCCGGCCGTGCCCGCCCCGGCAGCGCCTGTCCCGGCCGCCAAGCCAGCCAAGCCGGTCAAGCTGACCGCCAAGTCGTTCGGTCGTGACCCCTTCACCGCTCTGATCAGCGAGCCCGTCGCCAACGCGGCCCCTGCTGCGGACGGCACCGCCGCCGCGGCGACCGACCCGGCTGCCACCGGCACGAGCACCGGCAGCACCGC
>JBBRVU010000297.1:0-3683 GCA_038246575.1 Actinomycetes bacterium
CCGTGATCGGAGACCGATCGCGGTGTCTACCCCGCGTTCCATCTCCGATCATGGAAAAGCGCGGACCAGATGTCGGGCGGTCGGCGCCGGCCCGCGTCAGCGGCGTTCGCTGGCCCAGTCGCCGTACTCGTCGCTGGTGTCGTCCCCGTCGCTGTCGCTGCGCGCGGCGTCGTTGCGCCGCGACGGGTCCTGCCCAGACGTGAGCTCTCGCTGCAGCGCCTCGAGGTCTGTCCCTTGCGAGCTGTACTTGAGCTCGCGGGCAACCTTGGTCTGCTTGGCCTTGGCCCGGCCGCGCCCCATGGCTCGACCCCCTCGTACGTAAACGGGGCGGCCCTGAAGGCGGCCCCGGATCGGCGTGCATTCCGTGGGTGCAACGGTACATGCCCGGCGGATGTTCCGCCCGCCGGTACCGCCCCGTGTCACCCGCCCAGCCTCTGCCCCACGGCAGCGGCGGCCTAACCCCGTTCCCGACCCCGCCTCTCGGGGCTTTTCGTGATCGGAGACAGAGCGCGGTCTCTAGCCCGCGCTGCGTCTCCGATCACGGGAGGTCGGGGGCGCCGGCGGCCATCCGCTGCTCGGCCAGGCGGTCAGCGGCCACGGCTGGCGGCACGCCCTCCTCGTCGGCCAGCGCCAGCACCCGGGCCGTCGTCCCGAAGATCTCCGCGGCCTTGGCCTTGGCCCGCTCGAAGGAGAACCCGTTGCGCTCGTCGGCGACCTGGATCACCCCGCCGGCGTTCACGCAGTAGTCGGGTGCGTAGACGATGCCGCGCTCGGCCAGCGCCTTCTCGACCCCGGGGTGGGCAAGCTGGTTGTTGGCCCCGCCGCACACGATCCGCGCCCGGAGCAGCCCGACGACCTCGTCGTCGAGCGCGTGGCCCAGCGCGCACGGGGAGAACACGTCGAGGTCGGCCGCGACCAGGTCAGCCGTGCTGGCGACCACCTCGACCCCGGGGTGCTCACGGCGTACGACGTCGAGGGCCGGCTCGGACACGTCGGTCACCACCACGCTCGCCCCGTCCTCGAGCAGGTGGCCGACGAGGTGGCGCCCCACCTTGCCGACGCCCGCGATACCGACCGTGCGCCCGGCCAGCGTCGGCGCGCCCCAGACGTGCGCGGCGCTCGCCCGCATGCCCTCGAACACCCCGAATGCGGTCAGCACCGAGGAGTCGCCAGCGCCGCCGGCGGCCTCGCTGCGCCCGGTGGCGAAGCGCGTCTCGAGGGCGACCACATCCATGTCAGCCACGTAGGTCCCGACGTCACAGGCCGTGACGTAGCGCCCGCCGAGGGAGTCGATCAGCCGGCCGTACGCCCGCAGCAGCGCCTCGGACTTGTCCCGGGCCGGGTCGCCGATGATCACCGCCTTGCCGCCGCCGTGCGGCAGCCCGGCCAGCGCGTTCTTGTACGCCATCGCCCGCGAGAGCTCGAGCACGTCCGCGAGCGCCTCGGCCTCGCTGGCGAAGGGATAGAACCGGGTCCCACCCAACGCCGGGCCCAGCGCGGTGGAGTAGATGCCGACGATTGCCCGCAGCCCGGAGGCGTCATCCGCACCGAAAACGACCTGCTCGTGAGAGTGCGCCGCGCCGGGATGGGGGCCGAACACCGTCGGGGGCACCCGTTCAGCCTAGACGCGGGGTCAGATCCGCCCGGTCGCCGGACCCGGGTAGCCCGGCAAAGCACCCCAATCTAGTCCGAGCGCCTCACTTCAAAAATGGCCCGTCTGGACCATTCCGGACAGAGGGGCATAACGGGCACTATTACCACTGGCTACCCATCAGGACCGACATCCGCCGGTTCTGCCCATGAGAAGAGGCCGAACGTGACCACGCGTACCCCTGACGCCGAGCCGCTGCTGACCCCTGCCGAGGTCGCGACGATGTTCCGGGTCGACCCCAAGACCGTGACCCGCTGGGCCAAGGCAGGCAAGCTCACCTCGATCCGCACCCTCGGCGGTCACCGCCGATACCGCGAATCCGAGGTCCGGGCATTGCTCGCCGGCATCCCAGCCCCGCGCACGGAGACCTGAGTCCAGGTCGAACGACCGCGCTCGCCGAGCTTTGACGAGCGCTCCGGAGCCACGCGGTCAGGTCAGCGCCTGGGGGCGCTGACCCGGTCCGTCGTGCGCACCGCGCAGCCGCGATGGCCGCTGCGGCGCAGTGCCGCCGTCGCTCTCGTGCTGCTGACCGCGTCCTGCTCATCGGGCAAGGCGCCGCTGGCCGACCAGCTCGACCAGTACACCAATAAGGGCGACGGCTGCCAACAGACCGTGTCAGCGATCGCCTATGCGGACGCCGCGCTCAAGCCCGCGGGGCAGGAGCGCTTCCAGGTGTTCGACGACGAGGTGCGCAGCAAGATCTCCTCTGTCGGCGGGACCATCCGGCTGGAGGTCCGCGACTTCCCCACCAAGCGGGTACGTGACGCGGCGCAGGTCGTCGCGGGCCTGGCCGAGGCGACCGGGTCGGCCGACGCGCGCGGTGCGCGACGGGTCTCGCTGCTGCGGGAGTACCGCGGGCAGGCCGCCGCACTGGTGCTTGCCTGCGCGGCCGAGGTCCCCGGGCTCTGAGCTTCGCTACCCGGCGCGCATCCGCCAGGCGTCAGTCACCAGCTCGCGCAGGCGCTTCATCCCGACCCTCTCCAGTCGGAGCATCACCAGTGGCCACCCGTCGTAGGCCGGGGTGGTGAAGAAGACCTCCGGCTCGCCGAGCAGCAGCGCCTGCTTCTCGGCCTCGTCTCCGACGAACAGGACGGCCACATCGGTCCGGATCAGCCGGCGCTGTCCCGGCCGGCGCTCCGGGTAGGACCAGACGAACCCCTTGTTGCCCACGCGGAAGTCGAAGCCGTCACTCTCGATCTCCGCCACGTCCGCAAGGGCGAGCGAGATGCGCCGGACGTCGTCGGCGTCAGCCATCGGGGTGCCGAGGCGACATCGGAGCCACGTCCGTTGCTACTTCGCGATCTCCCAGATGTGACCACCGGGATCGCGGAAGCTCGCGGTGCGGATCCCCCACGGCCGGTCCATGGGGCCGTTGAGCAGCTTCACGCCACGTGCCGTCAGCTGGGCACACAGCGCATCGACGTCGTCCACCTCGAGGGTGAGCTGCGCCCGGTTTCCCACATCGCCGGCGCCCACCTCGCCAGGGGCGATGAGCTCCTTTGCCGCCGTGGCCTTCAACAGGTTGATGAGGGTGTTGCCGAAGTTGAAGACGGCCGAGTCGTCGTCCTCGAACTTCACGGGAAGGCCGAAGGCGCGTTGGTAGAACTCCTTGGCCGCGTCCAGATCCTCGACGAACAGCGTGATCGCGCCGATCCCGCTCGGCCATGAAGTCATCGCCAAACCCCCGGTGGAGAAGCGCTGGATGCTGGTCAGACGTAGATGTTGTCATGCTCTTCGAAGAAGGCGTGCAGGCCGCCCTCGGGCACGTAGACGAAGTCGCCGGCCCCTCCGTCCCGCCAGTTCTTGCCGTCAAAGAGCGACACTTCCGGGGATCAACGGCTCATTAGGGTGACGAGGTGGACATCCGGGTAGCCGACGAGGGGGATTGGGCCGCCATCTGGCCGTTCTTCCGGCGCATCGTCGAGGCTGGCGAGACCTACGCCTACCCGACCGGGATGACCTCGGAGCTGGGCAGGTCGCTGTGGCTGGAGTCGCCGCCGGGGCTGACGGTCGTCGCGACGGGCGGCGGGGA
>JBBRVU010000298.1:0-3635 GCA_038246575.1 Actinomycetes bacterium
ACGGCGTCGAGCACCGCGGAGGCCGCCGAGGCGTCGTCGGACTCCAGCGGGACGTGCACGGTGTCCAGCCGCGCTCCGCTGCGACCGGTCCAGCGGTTCGCAGCGATGCGCACTGCGCCGTAGGAGTGGTCGGTCAGCAAGACGGCGTCGGCACTGGTGAGCGGGAATGACGCCAGCACGGTGCTGACGGCGGTGGTGGCGTTGGCGACGAACACCGTCCCGTCGAGGTCAGCCCCGAGAAAGGCCGCCACCTCGGCCCGGGCCTGGCGCAGGGCCTCAGGCACCTCCCGGTTGAAGAACCGGACCGGGTTGGACTCCATCCGGTCCCGCCAGGACTGCTGCTCCTCGAGCACCACGGTGGGCACCGCACCGAAGGACCCGTGGTTGAGGTGGGCGACCGTGGGCTCCAGCGGCCAGAGGGCACGAACCTCCGGCCAGTCCTCGCCCCAGAGGGGGTTCGAGTCCGCGGTGCGGCCGGCCGTGCCCGAGGAGGGCTCGACGCCGGGGTCGGTCGCTGGGTCCGACCCCACCTAGCTGCCGTCGGCGAGCTTGCCGCGCAGCTGCAGGACCGCCTTGGTGTGCATCTGGCAGATCCGGCTCTCGGTGACGCCGAGGACCTGCCCGATCTCGGCCAGGGTGAGGCCCTCGTAGTAGTAGAGCGTGACGACGATCTTCTCCCGCTCGGGCAGCATGTTGATCGCCTTGGCCAGCAGGAACTTGGTCTCCTCGGACTCGAAGGCCAGGACGGGGTCCTCGGCCTTGGTGTCCTCGAGGGTGTCGACCAGACTGAGCTTGTCGCCCTTCTCGCCGCCGACGCTGAGGAGCTCGTCGAGCGCGACCACGTTGACGAAGGACACCTGGCTGAAGATCTGGTGCAGGTCCTCGAGCGCGATCCCGAGCTCGGCGGCTACCTCGGCCTCGCTGGGCGTGCGGTGCAGCTCTCCCTCGAGACGGGCGTACGCGCGCTCCACCTCGCGGGCCTTGTAGCGGACCGAGCGCGGGATCCAGTCGATGGCGCGCAGCTCGTCGATGATGGCGCCGCGGATGCGGCTGATCGCGTAGGTCTCGAACTTGATGGCGCGCTCGAGGTCGAACTTGTCGATGGCGTCGATCAGACCGAAGATCCCGTAGGAGACGAGGTCCGCCTGCTCGATGTTGGGCGGCAGGCCGACGCCGACCCGGCCGGCGACGTACTTGACCAGCGGGGAGTAGTGCAGGATCAGGCGCTCGCGCAGCTCACTCTCGCCGCTCTTCTTGTACTGCTGCCAGAGCTCCTGAAGGGCGGCCTCGGCGGCGTTCTTCTCGTCCACGTCGCCCCCTGCGGCGGCCCGAGTCGCGGCCCGAGTCTTCGTGGCGCCCACTCCCCCCGTGGGCGTGGCGGCAGCGTTGCCGTCAGGCCCGTGGGTGCGCTTTGTCATAAGTAGCCTTCAACCTGTCGACGGACACATGGGTGTAGATCTGCGTCGTGGCGAGCGTAGCGTGGCCGAGCAGCTCTTGAACGCTTCTCAGGTCCGCGCCGCCCTCGAGCAGGTGAGTTGCGGCCGAATGGCGGAGGCCGTGTGGCCCCAGGTCAGGGGTTCCGGGGACATGGGCGAGCATCGCATGGACGGCCCGCCGGATGGTGCGCGGGTCGACCCGGCGGCCGCGCGCGCCGAGGAAGAGCGCCGCGCCGCTGGCCGCGGTGGCCAGCTGGTCCCGGCCGTCGGCGAGCCACCGGTCCACAGCATCCAGCGCGGGACGGCCGACCGGCACGGTGCGCTCCCGGGCGCCCTTGCCGAACACGCGCAGCACGCTCCGGGACCGGTCGACATCGTCGAGGTCGAGGCCGCAGAGCTCGCTGACCCGGATCCCGCTCGCGTACAGCACCTCCAGCACGGCGACGTCCCGCAGCCCCACCGGGGCGTCGTCGTCGGCCGCCACGGCCGCCACGTGCAGCACCGCTTCGGCCTGGTCCTGGCGCAGGACACCGGGCAGGGCGCGTTGGGACCGGGGCGTCGCGAGCAGGCTGGCGGGATCCGCGGCGAGCAGGCCGGTGCGGTGGGCCCAGGCCGTGAAGCTGCGGGCCGCAGCGGCTCGCCGCGCCAGGGTCGACCGCGCGTGGCCGCGAGCGGCCTGGCCGGCCAGCCAGCTGCGCAGGACCATCAGATCCAGCGACGAGAGCCGCTCGCGGCCCATCCGTGCTGCGTGCTCGACGAGCGAGGCGACGTCGCCGTGGTAGGCACGCACCGAGTGCTCGGACAGGCTGCGCTCGGCCCGCAGGTGCCGGGTCCAGGCGTCCAGCGCGGACTCCCACTCCGGGAAGACCTGCGCGGACTCGGCTGAGGGCACGACCACACAGTCCCCTCTGTCCGGGGGCGAGGCAAGCACCGCCACGGTCGCGCGGACTCCCCGTCCGAGGCGGGCGACCGAACAACGCGCCTAGTCGTTGGCCCGGCGCCAGGCTCCGTCACGGGTCTCGGCGAGACCTGCGCCGGCCAGCAGCGCGAGGGCGCGCAGCACGCTCGGGGCGTCCAGCCCGGAGACCGTCCCCACCCCGTCCGGGCTGGCCCACCTTCTCGTCGGCAGCGACTCGAGGACCCGCAGCGTGACCGGGTCCCACCCGTCCTCGACCCGAGTCTCGCCCCGACGCTCCGGCGCAGCATCGGCGCCGAGGGCGCCCACCCCGTCGACCACATCCGTTGCATCGGTGACCAGCACCGCGGCGGCGTTTCGGATGAGCTCGTGACAGCCCGCGGAGGCCCCCGAGGTGACCGGTCCGGGCACCGCCATCACCGGCCGGGACAGGCCATCGGCATGGCTCGCGGTGTTGCGCGCCCCGCTGCGGATGGCCGCCTCGACGACGACCGTCCCGCGCGAGAGGGCGGCGATCATCCGGTTGCGGTCGAGGAATCGCTTGCGGGTCGGGCGGGCGCCCGGCGGCAGCTCCGAGACGACCGCACCGGCGGCCGCGACGTGGCCGAGCAGGACCTCGTGCGCCGCCGGGTAGGCCACGTCGACCCCGCAGGCGAGCACCGCCACGGTCGTCCCGTCGACCGCCATGGCCCCGCGGTGGGCCGCCGCATCGACGCCGAACGCGCCCCCGGAGATCACCGTCCAACCACGGTCGGCCAGGCCGGCGCCCAGCTCGGCGGCGACGTGCGCGCCGTACTCCGTGCAGGCCCGGGCCCCGACCACGGCGACCGAACGTCGGGTGAGTGCGGCTAGGTCGGGCCGGCCGCTGACCCAGAGCAACAGCGGCTCGGTCGACTCGAGGTCGCGCAGCTGCGGGGGCCACTCAGGGTCGCCCGGGACGAGCAGCCGCACGCCCGCCCGCGAGGCCACAGCCAGGTCGAGGTCGACGTCGAGGATGGGCAGCCGGGCCCGGTAGTGCTCGAGCTTGTCGGACCCGAGCGGCCGGTCGCGAACCCGCGCGAAGACCTCTTCGGCGCCCAGCGTCTGCACCAGCAGGCCGAGCTTCTCGTCACCCGGTTCGGCCAGCCGGCTCAACGCGACCCGGGCCCGGGTGTCGGGGGTCACGCCGCCCTGCGCAGGACGCCGCGGCAGTCCAGGGCCATCCGCACGTCGCCGGCGTCGGGCCGCTCCCGGCCCGAGAGGTCGGCCACCGTCCAGGCCACCCGCAGCACGCGGTCGACCCC
>JBBRVU010000299.1:0-3581 GCA_038246575.1 Actinomycetes bacterium
CGGCGGTCGCTGGGGTCGGGCTCGCGCTCGACGTAGCCGCGCGCGGCCAGCCGGTCGACCCTGTTGGTCATCGTGCCGCTCGTGACCAGCGTCGCGGTGACGAGCTGGCCGGGGCTGAGCTCGTAAGGGGTGCCGGCGCGGCGCAGGGCCGACAGCACGTCGAACTCCCAGCCGTCGAGCCCGTACTCGGCGAACGCGGTGTTGCGGGCTCGGTCGAGGCGCCGGCCAAGCCGCGACACGCGCGACAGCACCTCCAGCGGGGTGACATCGAGGTCGGGACGCTCGCGCCGCCACGCAGAGACGATACGGTCGACATCGTCAGCGGCCATGCGCCGATTCTACTGCCCATCAAGTTTCTTGACGTCGAGACAGCGACCGTCCGGAGGACGACATGCGGGAGCACGCCAGCTGGAACCCCACGACATACAGCCGGTTCGCAGGGGAGCGCAGCAGACCCTTCGCCGACCTCGTCGCGCAGGTGCGCAGCGACGACCCGAAGCTCGTGGTGGACCTGGGCTGTGGTCACGGCCCACCGACGCTGACCCTGGCCGAGCTGTGGCCGGACGCCCGGGTCGTGGGTGTCGACTCCTCCGAGACGATGCTCGAGTCGGCGCGCCTGCGCGACCCCGGGGACCGGGTCGAGTGGGTGCAGTCCGACCTGCGCGAGTGGGACCCCGCCTCGCTGGGGCAGGCGCCCGACGTCATCATGACGAACTCGACGCTGCAGTGGCTGCCCGGCCACCTCGACCTGCTCGACGCGTGGGTCCAGGCCCTCGCCGAGGGCGGCTGGTTCGCCCTGCAGGTGCCGGGCAACTTCGACGCCCCGAGCCACCGGCTGATGCGCGAGACCGCCGAGCACCACGAGCGGGCCGGCGAGCTCGCCGCGGCGCTCGACCTGCCGGCGGTGGGCGAGCCCGCGACCTACCTGCGCTACCTCAGCCGGCTCGGCTGCGTCGTCGACGCGTGGGAGACCACGTACCTGCACGTGCTCGACCCCGACGCCGAGGACGAGAACCCGGTGCTCACCTGGGTGGCCGCGACGGGGTTGCGGCCGGTGATCGAGATCCTCAGCGACGACGACGAGTTCGCGGCCTTCATCGACCCGTATGCCGCGGCGCTGGCCGACGCCTACCCGCGCTCGTCAGCGGGAGTGCTGTTCCCGTTCCGGCGCGTCTTCGCGGTGGCGCAGAAGGCTCCCGCGGCGTCCTGACGTCGGTGGGGCTCAGCCCTTGTCGGTGGTCAGGGTGGGCTTGGACTCCAGCCCCGTGAGACCGTTCCAGGCGAGGTTCACGACGTGCGCGGCGACCTCGTGCTTCTTGAACCTGCGCGAGTCGAGCCACCACTGGCCGGTGAGGGCGATCATGCCGACGAGCATCTGGGCGTACATCGGCGCGGCCTTCGGGTCGAGCTTGTGGCTCTTGAACTCCGCGGCGAGGATGTGCTCGACCTGGCTGGCGATGTCGCTCATCAGGCTCGCGAACGACCCGGTGGCCTGGCCTGCCGGGCTGTCGCGTACCAGGATGCGGAAGCCGTCGGTTGAGGACTCGACGTAGCCGAGCAGTGCCAGTGCGGCACGCTCGATGATCTCGCGGGACGTGCCTCCCGAGGTCAACGCCCCCTGCACGGCCGCGAGCAGGCTCTCGATCTCGCGGTCGACGACGACGGCGTAGAGCCCCTCCTTGCCGCCGAAGTGCTCGTAGACCACCGGTTTGCTCACCCCGGCGGAGGCGGCGATCTCTTCGACGGTTGCGCCCTCGAACCCCTTGTCGGCGAAGTGCTTCCTACCGATGCCGATGAGCTGCTCGCGCCGCTCACGCCCCGTCATCCGGGATCGGGCGGTGCGGGAGGGCTTGTCGGTCGAAGGGTCGCTCACCGGGCCATTGTGCCTGCGTGGGGGCGCGGTCCGCCCAATGACCGGCCGCACGGGGCGTCGCGAGCGCTCGTCGTGCGGGTCCCCGGTCCACCATCCTCGCGGGTGTGCGGTGTGCCCAGCGCGCTCTGGTGTTCTCTATTGGCTACGACCGCCCGCTTCGCGGCGTGGCCGTCTCCGTAGAAGTCCGTCGACCTGGCCATCGCCTGGTAGGCGGCAGGGCCGTCGAACAGTTCCCGTGTCTCGGCGAGCACCTCGCCGCGATCGGTGCCGACGAGTCGCACCGTGGACCACCGGGATCTCCTCGCCGGTGGCCGCCTGCGCGGAGCCCAGCGGGCTCGGTGGTGGCGCCCTGCACGACGACGGCGTCGGGGCGGCTGTTGCGCAGCAGGCCGTCCATCTCCTGAACCGTGCGGGCCGCCAGGCTCGCGCCCACGCCCACGTTCATGACGTCCAGGTCGGCGTCCGGCGTGACGCCGAACAACGTGTTGACCTGGTCGAGCATCTCCCGATGCTGGCCGGTGACCTCGACGAGAGGATCGAACTGGTCGTCGCTCTTCAGTGCCGACCCGACCGGCGCCATCGCGATGGTCTCCTACCGCGTTCTGTACACCACCATGACGCGTGCCACAGGTGTCCCCCGCCATCGACCCGGGGTCCCGTCCTCCGTGCGCCGGCCGTCCGTGGTCGTCTTCGTCGTCTCCTGATCAATCGAGTGTCGCACAACAGTGTGCAGCACAGACGGTTTCGGAGGTCGGCGTCAGCAACTCTGCGGCTGTGGAAATCGAGGGCTTCTCGGCAGGTTCGGCCGAAGGGACCTCGGCGACTCGTCCGAACGGACCAGGCGCCGCCGGGCACTTGCGAGGGCCTCGGCGACACGTCCCGGGGAGGGTTGGTTCGACTAGGCTCGCCATTGGCTGCCTGGTCGCAGCCGGTCCCCGGTTGGTCTGCTGGCAGGGCCCGCCTGACTTTGAATCAGGACAAGCGACGTAGGTTCGATTCCTACCCGGGGAGCAAGTCGATAGGCCACTTGAACTGCGAAAACAGACCAGGGGAATCAAACGCGTGCACCATACGTGCCCCATGGGCCATGCGAACAGGTATTTGCTGAAGCAACTGCGCGCGTTCAACCTGGAGACAAGCTACGATTCGACCGGGGAAGTGGTGAAGCTGCAGCCCGCGGACGACGACACCCCACCGAAGTGACAGCAAGACCGAGCCTCTCAGCAACGCCAGGCACTCGGCTAGAAACCATGAGTTGCGGACGGTTCGACGTGCGGTCACTCGCGGGTGAGACGCACCCTTCGGTCGCTCCGGTCATGGAGATGGTCGGACGTCATCCGAGGCCAGCTACGACGGCGCGCCTAGTCAGGCTAGCGCCGGCTGCCTGATGGCACAGGCTCTCGGGTGACGGGCCGATTGAGACCCCGCACTGCACAGCTCAGCCCGCGTGGCCGGGGTCTGCGCCGCGCAGGCTTTCGCGGCGGCCGTTTGGGCTGGTGTGTCCGTTTCAGGGAGGCGGCTGCGGGTTCCGACGTTCCAAGGACTCTAGATACACCATGGCGCCCTCGGAAACGTTGGTCATGGGACCCTTGATCTGACGTTCCGCACTTCTCGGGCGTGATTTGGCTCCCCACGTCCTTGTTGTGTTCAGTTTGTGTTGTAGGCGGTGGTGGGCACGCCGAGCAGGTCGAGGATCTGCTGTTGTAGC
>JBBRVU010000300.1:0-3566 GCA_038246575.1 Actinomycetes bacterium
GGCGAGGCGCTCAACGAGCACGTGATCGGCGGCTACTGGCCGGAAGCAGGCGAGCGGTCGCTGCGCATGTTCGAGGCCATCGATGTCATCAAGAAGCTCTTCGACGCCTCGATCGTCGGCAAGGACGTCAAGCACCGGGGGCGGTTCTTCACCCTCGAGACCACCCGGCTCTGGACGATGCCCGAGACGGCACCACCGGTCCTGGTGGCGACCGCCGGGCCGATCAACGCCAAGCGCACCGGCAAGCACGCCGACGGCATCATCACGGTGGGAGCTCCGCTGGACAAGGTCGACGGACTCTTCGCCAAGTTCGCCGAGGGTGCCCGCGAGGCCGGCAAGGACCCGGACGCGATGCCGCGGGTGCTGCAGCTGCACCTGTCGTGGGCCGAGACCGACGAGCAGGCCCTGACCAATGCGATGACCGAGTGGCCCAACGGCGGCATGAGGTTCGCCAAGGCCGACATCCGGTCACCGCACGACTTCGCGGCGATGGCTGCGCTGGTGCGCCCCGAGGACTTCGAGGGCCGGATGGTCATCTCCGCGGACCCGGACGTGCACCGGGCGCACATCCAGTCCTTCGTCGACCTCGGCTTCGACCGGGTCTACCTGCACAATGTCGGACGTAATCAGGCAGAGTGGATCGAGGTATTCGGCCGCGACGTGCTGCCCAAGCTCACCCGCTGAGCGAGGTGTTCGGGCGTATCGGTGCAGCCCGAACCTGACCCGCCGCGACTCGTCAGGTGCTCGGCGCCGTTTCGTGTCGTGCGTGGCCTTCGCGGGGGACTGGCGAGCCGCCCCACGGGAACAGCAGGGCTGCGGGCGCGCGAGACTCACCGCCCGGACGTTGCCCTCGGCACGTGCGACGCGTCGTTGAAACGACGCAGCGATGCCTGTCCTCCCGGGAACCAATGAACCTCGGTGAGCGACGCGGGTGTCATCTCCATCCGGTACATGGCCGCAGCAGGCGCACCCAGCGCGTCACTGACCAGCACCTTGATCGGCGTGACGTGCGCGACCACGAGCACCGACGACGCCGCGTAGCGAGCGAGCAGCTTGTCGCGCGCCACCAGCACCCGGCGGCGCACGTCGGCGAAGGACTCCCCGCCCGGCGGCGCCACGGTCGGGTCGGCCAGCCAGGCCGCCAGCTCGCCGGGCCAGCCCTCGCGTACCTCGGCGAAGGTCAGGCCCTCCCACTCCCCGAACGCGCACTCGCGAAGGCCCTCGACCTCGCGCACGTCGAGCCCGAGCACTGACGCCGCGGCATCGGCCGTCTGACGGGCCCGGCGCATCGGCGAGCTCACGACCGCGTCGATGCCGCCAAACGCGACCAACCGCTCGGCGGCCGCCGCGGCCTGCTGCTCCCCCAGGGACGTCAGCGCGGGGTCCACGCCACCGAACCCGCTGAACCGCTTCTCGACCGTGTGTGCCGTCTCCCCGTGCCGCAGCAGCAACGACTTCGTCGGCGCACCGAGCCCGATGTCCCAGCCGACCAGCGCGTTCGCCGGTGCCTCGGCCGAGGCGTCCGCCGACGGCTCGACCTCGATCTCGGCCTCGTCGACGGAACACTGCAGCTCGGCCATGCTGTCCGCCCCTGACCACGTCTCACCCCGCGCCGCAGCGTCCAGCGCCTCATTGGCAAGACGGTCCGCGTGCTTGTTGCGCTCGCGCGGCACCCAGACGTAGGTCACTCGATCAGGTGCGAAGATCGCCCTGGCCTGGATCGCCAGTGGCTTCATGGCCGGGTGCTTGATCTTCCAGCGCCCCGACAGCTGCTCGACGACGAGCTTCGAGTCCAGCCGTGCCTCGACGGTCGCGTCGGGATCGAGCTCGCGCACCGCTGTGAGTGCGGCGATCAGACCGCGGTACTCCGCGACGTTGTTGGTCTCTCTCCCGATGTACTCCGCGCGCTCGGCCAGGACCTGACCGGACCCGCCGTCGCGCACGACAGCGCCGTACGCAGCCGGCCCCGGGTTGCCCCGCGAGCCGCCGTCAGCCTCGACGATGAAGTGCGCCACCGACCCGACCGCTCACAGACCCGATTCGTTGGTACGAATGAGGATGCGCCGGCACTCCTCGCACCGCCACACCTCGTCCGGGTCGGCGTCGCGGATCCGGCCGAGCTCGATGTTGTTCAGCTCGAGCCGGCAGCCCCCGCAGCGCCGTTCACGCAGCAACGCCGCTCCGACGCCACCCTGCTGCGCGCGGATCTTCTCGTACAGGTCGACCAGCGCCTGGTCCACGGCTGAGACCTGGGTCGAGCGTTGCTCGGTGAGCTGGCCGGCATCGGCGTCGATCTCGCCCACCGTGGTGTCGCGGCGGGCGGTCACCGCGACCGACTCGGCGCGCGCCTTCTCCTGCTGGTCCTCCAGCTCGGTCCGCCGGCCCTGCACCGACTCGAGCCGCTCCATGACGTCGAGGACGATGTCCTCCAGGGCGCTCTGCCGCTCGGCCAGCGTGGCGATCTCGTGCTGCAGCCCCTGAAGCTCCTTGGGCGAGGACACCTGCCCGGCATCGAGGCGTTTCGTGTCGCGCTCGGCCCGCTCCCGGACCTGGTCGACGTCGCCCTCCGCCTTGCGCAGCTCGCGCGCGAAGTCGCTCTCCTCGGTCTGTGCAGCCACGATCTGGTCGCGCAGCTCGGCGAGGGTGCCCTCCAGCTCGACGAGCGCCGCGTGCTCGGGCAGAGTGGCCCGGCGGTGCGCGACCTGGTCGAGCTTGGTGTCGAGAGCCTGGACGGCGAGCAGGCGCTGCTGGTCGGAGGCGGCGGCTTTCAGTTCTGGCTCCTGGTCCGAAGGGCTAGTCGCTGGGCGAGAACGACGTCCACGGGTCGGTGACGATCGTCGAGACTCTCGTCTCCACCGTAGTCGCCTGCGGGCCCAGCCCGGAACGCAGCAACCGCTCGCAGTCGCCGAGCCAGGGCCACTCGCTCGCCCAGTGACTCACGTCCACCAACGCCGGGCTCCCGTGCTCGAGTGCCTCTGAGGCCGGGTGATGGCGCAGGTCGGCGGTGACGTAGGCATCCACCTGCGCCCTGCGTACGTCCGCGAAGAGATCGTCGCCCGCTCCCCCGCACACCGCCACGGTCCGGACCGGACGTTCCAGATCACCGCCGATCCGCACGCCGGCCCTCGTCGCGGGCAGCGCTGCCGCCGCGTGCGCGGCGAACTCGCGCAGCGACCCTCCACGCGCCCAGGTCCCCACCCGACCGAGTCCCCGGGAGCCAGGTGCGGGCACGAGCTCGAGCAGGTCGAACGCGGGTTCCTCGTAGGGGTGGGTCGCCCGAAGGGCGGACACCACATCTGAACGACGGTGTCGAGCCAGCACCATCTCCACCCGGGTCTCGGCGACCCGCGTTGCAGAGCCGATCTCGCCGATCGCAGGGTCCGCTCCTGGCCTAGCCGTGAACGTCCCCGTGCCGCTGGTGGTGAAGGCACAACGCTCGTACGCGCCGAGCCGGCCAGCGCCGGCGGCAGCCAGCGCGTCGACCACCCGATCGGCGTCAGCCTCGGGCACGAAGGTCACCAGCTTGTCCAGCACAGTGCCGGCGGAGGGCACCAGAGGTCTCAGCC
>JBBRVU010000301.1:0-3555 GCA_038246575.1 Actinomycetes bacterium
CCCCCGGGCCGCTCACGTGGCGGCCCGGGCGGCCACGGCCGGGACGACGCTCAGGTCCGGGATGCCCTGCAGGTCGTGGCCCAGCCGGTCGCGCTTCGTCCGCAGGTACGCCGCGTTGTCCCGAGTCACGTGCACCGGAAGCGGCACCCGGTTGACGACGTCGACCCCGAGTGCCCGGAGCCCGGCGACCTTGGCCGGGTTGTTCGTCATCAGCAGGACCGGTCCGACGCCCAGGTCGCGCAGGATCTGGGCACCGACGCCGAAGTCGCGCGAGTCGACCGGGAACCCGAGGTCGAGGTTCGCGTCGACCGTGTCGCGGCCCTGGTCCTGCAGCTCGTAGGCCGCGATCTTGGCCAGCAGTCCGATGCCACGCCCCTCGTGGCCGCGCAGGTAGACCACGACCCCGCGCCCGGCAGCAGCCACCGCGGCCAACGCGTCATCCAGCTGCGGCCCGCAGTCGCAGCGCAGCGACCCCAGCACATCGCCGGTCAGGCACTCGGAGTGCACCCGGACCAGCAGCGGCTCGCCGTTGTCGACCGCACCCATCACGAGGGCCAGGTGCTCGCTGCCGTCGACCGTGCTGCGGTAGCCCAGGGCGCGGAAGCCTCCGTGCCGCGTCGGGAGCCGGGTCTCTGTGACGCGCTCGACGAGGAGCTCGGTGCGAGAGCGGTACGCGATCAGGTCCGCGATCGACACCAGCGCCAGTCCGTGCTCGTCGGCGAAGAGACGCAGGTCGGGCAGCCGGGCCATCGTCCCGTCGTCGTTGACCACCTCGGCGATCGCCCCCGCCGGTGCGAGCCCGGCGAGCCGCGCGAGGTCGACCGCAGCCTCGGTGTGACCCGGGCGGCCCAGCACCCCGGCCGGGTTCGCGCGCAGCGGGAAGACGTGGCCCGGCCGGGTGAGGTCTCCCGGCCCGGTGCGCGGGTCGGCGAGGTGGCGGATGGTCCGGGCCCGGTCCGCGGCCGAGATTCCGGTGTCGATCCCCTCCCGGACGTCGACGGACACTGCGTACGCCGTGCCCTTGCGGTCCTCGTTGACCGCCGTCATCGGCGGCAGGTTCAGCCGGTCGAGGTCGGCCGCGGCCATGGGGGCGCAGACGACCCCCGACGTGTGGCGCACCATGAACGCGGCCAGCTCCGGCGTGAGGGTGGCGGCTGCGGCCACCAGGTCTCCCTCGTTCTCCCGGGCCTCGTCGTCCACGACGACGACCGCACGCCCGGCGGCGACGTCGGCGATCGCCCGCTCGATCGGGTCGAGCATCGGGGCACGCGCTCCCCTGGCGCCGACCACCGGCCCGGTCACGGCGCGCCCCCCACCGAGACCTCGGCCGGCTGGGCCGGATCGCCGGGGCCTTCGTCACGCGAGAGCTTGAGCCAGACGAAGAATCCCCAGATCACGAAGCCGCCGTAGACGCCGTAGAGCACCGCCGAGGGGTAGAACTTGAAGTACAGCAGCTCGGGAACGCCCACGATGTCGACCGCCACCCATGCCAGCCAGAAGTCCACCCAGCCGCGGGCCATCGCGTAGGTGGCGAGGATGGATCCCACGAAGATCCACGAGTCGGCGAGGTAGTACCACCACGCTGCAGGGAACCCCGCACCCAGCGCGCGGAAGGCCACGAAGCACACGAGCACCGCGACCGCGGCCACCGAGAGGAAGATCGCCCGCTCGTGGGCGGTGGCCCATCGCGGGACGACGGCAGGGCCGTTGCCGCCGGTCGTGCGCCGGGTCTGCTGCCACCGGTACCAACCGAAGATGCTGACCGCGATGAAGAACACCTGCCGTGCGGCCTGCCCGTACAGCGTGGCGCCCTGCGGGTTGCCGAAGGCCACGCCGAGGAAGACCGTGAACAGCAGCACGTTGCCGACGATGCCGACCGGCCATGCCCAGATCCGGCGGCGCATCCCGCCGACAGCCGACGCCAGCCCGAAGGCGTTGCCGATGATCTCGCGCCACAGGATGTGCTTGTCCCCGATGTCGAGCTGGGCCTCGAACAGCCACTGCAGGACGCTCACGACGTCTCCTTCGATGTAGGGCGGGACACGAGCTTCTCGACGTACTTGGCGAGTACGTCGACCTCGAGGTTGACCGGGTCACCGACGCCCTTGCGGCCCAGCGTGGTCAGCTCGAGGGTGGTGGGGATGAGACTCACGGTGAACGACTCGTCGTCGACCGCCGCCACGGTGAGCGAGACGCCGTCGACGGTGATCGAGCCTTTGACCACGACGTAGCGGACCAGGTCGGTGGGCAGCGAGATGCCCACCACGTCCCAGTGCTTCGAGGGGGTGCGGTGCAGGATCCGGCCGGTGCCGTCGACGTGACCCTGGACGAGGTGACCGCCGAGCCGGCCGTCGAGGCGCATCGGGCGCTCCAGGTTCACGGCGGAGCCGGGCACGAGGTCGCCGAGGGCGCTGCGGTCCAGCGTCTCGCGCATGACGTCAGCGCTGAACGTCTCACCGTCGATCGCCGCGACGGTGAGGCAGACGCCGTTGACGGCGATCGAGTCCCCGTGCACTGCGCCCGGCAGCACGATCCGGCCGTGTACCTGCAGGCGCACGCTGTCGCCGAGGTCGTCGACGGCCACGACCTCGTCGAGCTCCTCGACGATCCCGGTGAACACCTCAGGACCCCCCCGGCAGCCGTCGGGCCGTGATCCGGACGTCGGGCCCGAGCCGGGTGACGTCGGTGACCTCCAGAGGCACCCCGTCGGCCAGCGTCGAGATGCCGGTGCCGGCCAGGGCGGACGGGCCGGCTCCCAGCAGGAGCGGCGCCACGTAGCTCACGACCCGGTCGACCAGGCCGGCGGCCAGGAACGCGCCGGCCAACCGGGGGCCACCCTCCAGCAGGACGACGGTGCACCCGCGGGCCCAGAGCTCCTTGAGCAGCCCACCGAGGTCGACGCCGCCGTCGGGACCTGTCCCCAGCTCGGCAGCGGTCGCGACCCAGGTCGGCGCCGCGGTGTCGCGGACCCGGGCGGTGGCCGGCGTCCTGCCGTGGGTGTCGACGACGACCCGCAGCGGCTGGGCACCCGACACTGCGCCCCCGGCGTCGCGGACGGTGAGCGCCGGGTCGTCGGCCAGCACGGTGCCGATGCCGGCCACGATGGCGTCGCAGTCGGCCCGCAGGGCGTGGGCGTCGCGCCGGGATGCCTCGCCCGAGATCCACCGACTGGTGCCGTCGGCGGCTGCGACCCGGCCGTCGAGGGTGCTCGCCGTCTTCCAGATCACGAACGGTCGCTGGTTTCCGACGATGGTGAGCCAGCGCTCGTTGGCCCGCGCGGCCTCGTCGGCAAGGACACCCGTCTCGACGACGACGCCGGCATCGCGCAGTCGGGCGGCGCCCCCGCGAGCTGCCGGGGTCTCGTCGGGGACAGCGACGACGACCCGGGCGACCCCTGCGGCCAGGATCGCCTCGGTGCACGGCCCGGTGCGTCCGGTGTGGTCGCAGGGCTCCAGGGTGACCGCCAGAGTTCCCCCGCGGGCCCGCTCCCCCGCCGTCGCCAGGGCGATGACCTCGGCGTGCGCACCGCCTGCAAGCTCGTGGCGGCCCTCGCCG
>JBBRVU010000302.1:0-3550 GCA_038246575.1 Actinomycetes bacterium
CATCTACTACATCATCGGCGACAACGGAGCCTCGGCCGAGGGCACCGTCAACGGCGCGTTCAACGAGATGGCGAACTTCAACGGCATGGCGACGATCGAGACGCCCGAGTTCATGACCTCGGTCAAGGACAAGCTGGGCACGCCCGACGCCTACAACCATTACTCGGTGGGCTGGGCGTGGGCGATGTGCTCGCCCTTTCAGTGGACCAAGCAGGTCGCCTCTCACTGGGGCGGCACCCGCAACGGGACGATCGTGCACTGGCCGGCGGGCATCGAGGCCAAGGGTGAGGTGCGATCGCAGTTCACGCACGTGATCGACGTCGCCCCCACGATCCTGGAGGCCGCCGGAATCCCCGAACCTCAGTTCGTCAACGGTGTTCAGCAGTCGCCGATCGAAGGCACGAGCATGCTGTACAGCTTCGACGACAAGGACGCCGTCGAACGACACGACCTGCAGTACTTCGAGATGTTCGGCAACCGCGGGATCTATTACAAGGGGTGGAGTGCGGTCACTCGGCACAGCACGCCGTGGCTGCCGACCGAGGTCCTGCCCGCGTTGGACGACGACGTCTGGGAGCTCTACGACGGAACGAAGGACTACTCCCAAGCGAACGACCTGTCGACAGTGATGCCCGACAAGCTCGCGGCGCTGCAGCGCCTGTGGCTCATCGAGGCAGTCAAGTACCACGTCCTGCCCATCGACGACCGGCGCTTCGAACGGCTGAACCCCACGCTTGCAGGGCGCCCTCAGCTGATCACCGGCACGTCCCAAGTGCTGTTCCCCGGCATGAAGCGGTTGTCGGAGAACAGCGTTCTCGACATCAAGAACCGCTCCTTCAGCGTCACCGCGGCGCTGACGGCCGCGACCGGCGGGCCCACCAAAGGCGTGATCATCGCCCAGGGTGGGCGGTTCGGCGGCTGGGCCTTCTACGTCAAGGACGGTCGGGCGACGTTCGTCTACAACGTCCTGGGCATCCAGGAGTTCGTGATCGCGGCGACCGATGTCATCCCCTCCGGGTCCCACCAGGTCCGAGCGGAGTTCGCCTACGACGGCGGCGGACTTGGCAAGGGAGGAGACGTCACGATCTTCTACGACGCCAACCCAGTTGGCACCGGACGGATCGATGTCACCCAGCCGATGATCTTCTCCGCCGACGAGACCACCGACATCGGCGACGACTACGGCATGCCGGTCAGCGCGGACTATGCCGGCGCCAGCAAGTTCAACGGAAAGATCGACGTCGTCCAGATCGACGTCGGCGACGACGACCACTCCCACCTGATCGACCCCGAGGACCTCGCCCGCGTAGCGCTCTCAAGGCAGTAATCGGCCACCGCCCGGCAGGGGTCGCCTCGTGCGTTCCTGGCCCTTCCGATCAACTTTCGACCCGCGTTCGTCGACCGCCGCGGGACGTCTGCATCCCCTCGTCATCGTGGGCGAAAGACGCAACCGAAGCCGGCTCCCGGCAACATCCGACCATCGGCACGATCGGCGGCAATTGCGGACGGTTCGACGTGCGGTTACTCGCGGCTATGACGCAGGTCCGAACCCCGCGCGTTCGAGCGTGACGCCTTCCCGAGGCCGACTCTCGTGGTCCGGATTTGAGTAGCCTCGCTTCCATGTTCACCAAGTCGGAGCGACAAGCGGAGCGTGCCGTGGTTGCGGAGTATCACGGCGAGCAGTTGGGAGCACTGGTCGCTCGCGTCGGGGAAGCAGGGGATCACTACCTCGCCGGCGAACTGGATGCCTTCGAGGTCGATCGCGTTCTGTTCCAATAGTCGCGCGCGGCGAATGGGCTGTGGAAGTTCTGCAACTATCTCCAGGTGGAAGTTGCAGCGGCGATCATCGTCGAGCAGCCGCCTCGCGACTGGTGGAAACGGGGCGCGCCTAAAGAGCGGTGACGTCAGGCGCCCGGGCCGTGAGGGATGGATCTTGGCGGGGAAGTGGGGCGGACTTGAGCGCTGCGGAGTTGCCCGCGCGCGGCCAGGGCGCGGCCCGTGTGCCGGTGAGCGGGCAGTGCCCAGACGGTCCATCCTGCAGCAGTCATGCGCCGTTGCCCGGCGCCGGCCCCGGATCGGGGAACGTCACCGGTGTGAGCAGCTGTCGGGTGACGAGGCCGACGATCGATGCGCGCGAGCCGAGGTATGCCGCGTACGCGTCCGCTTGGCCCTGCAGGACCCACTGGACTGTGGCACTGAGCCAGGCGGCGTCGCGGGCGGCCTCGATGCTCCAGCCGCCGACCACGTTCAGCACCGGCGAGGCTGCCCGGTCGACGTCGAGGGCAACCCCGGCGAGGTAGGACTCGCGCACCTCCTGAACGGCGGCGGCGAGGATCTCGTTCACGGCAAGGAAGTCGGCGCGCACCGCCGGTGAGTCCAGCGTCCGTCCGAGCTGGCGGCAGCTGCGTACCAAGGCCAGGGCGAGGTCGAAGTTGATGTGGGCGTTCATCCCCGCCAAGGCGTACTGCAGGTTTGCGGTGCCCGGCTGCCCTCGCAGCGCGAACAGCGGCTGCCAGGCGCTGTTGCGGCTCTGGTCGGTCGCGCGGAATGCGTCGAGGTAGAGGCCGGCGAAGACGCAGTCGAGGCGTTCCATGAAGGCCGTGTCCTGGAAGGAGCGTGCTGCCGCCGCTGCGCCGACGAGCTCGGTGACGTGCAGGTACATGAGGTGGAAGTCCGCGACACCGTCATGGGCGGGCAGCGCGGCGCCCAGCAGCCGCATCTCCTCGATGACCTGGGCGATGGAGGCGGGCTGGTCCCTTGGCGGGTCGACCAGGGTCAGGACGGCGCGGCCGTTCAGGGCGGTCACGCGGGTGACCGCACCCGAGGCGTGGGCGACGCCTCGACGTACGGCATTGGCGACATCGCTGAGGAAACCCACCGCGGCACCCCACAGTGCTCTCGGACCGATGCGCCTCACCATAGGGGGTCCAGGCATGGACAGCGCCCAGCCTGCCGCCTGTTCGGGGGCTACCTCGCGGTCGGGGCATCCACGTGCGACCCCCGGTGCTCCCTCATCTCCTCCGCGCTATGGGGCACGACCACGCCGCAGAACCTGCACTGCGCCTCCCCACCAGACATAAGCCGGAATGCCCAGGACGCCCCGTGATGCCGGTCCAAAGAGGTCGGGGGCTCGGTAGTAGTCACGCGGCAATGTTCGTTCGTGCAGGTTGTTTCGTCAAAACCCTCAACCGCTGCAGACCACCCAGTTCAGCCTGCTCACCTTCCGGGCCGTGAGGATTCGGCATCCAAGCAACCTCACCGCGAGTCGCTCGATGGACAGCATCAGTTCTCCCATGAGCAGAGCCACTCAGGCTGTGGCGCGTGGTCTGCAGGCCTGTCGCAGAAATGCGGGTCTTCCGGCATGAATGTGGGTGATCCGATGGGATGAGCAGGGGTTTGTGGTTGTAGTGGAAGGGTTTCGGGCTTGGCGGGCAGGGCGCTCATTCGTGCTCGTTTCCCGGCCGTCTGCCGGGGGTGGTCGGTGAGGCCTTCGCAAGTGCCATCGACGTGACTCGCACGGGTGGTGCCTAGGTTCGGGGTTGCGAAGCCA
>JBBRVU010000303.1:0-3547 GCA_038246575.1 Actinomycetes bacterium
GTGCACGGCGTTGAGCAGGCGCTCGTAGGCGATGTGCAGCAGGGCCAGGCCGGGCGCCTCGTAGATGCCGCGCGACTTGGCCTCGATGATGCGGTTCTCGATCTGGTCGGACATGCCGATGCCGTGCCGGCCGCCGATCGTGTTCACCTCGTCGACGAGCGCGAGCGGGTCGAGGCGGTGACCGTTGACGGCCACCGGGCGGCCCTGCACGAACGAGATCGTGACGTCCTCGGTGTCGATGGCGACCGAGGGGTCCCAGAACTTCACCCCCATGATCGGCTCGACGACCTCCATCGACTCGTCGAGGCGCTCGAGGGTCTTGGCCTCGTGGGTCGCGCCCCAGATGTTGGCGTCGGTGGAGTAGGCCTTCTCCTGGCTGGAGCGGTAGGGCAGGTCGCGCTCGGTGAGCCAGGCGCTCATCTCGTGGCGGCCGCCCAGCTCGGCGACGAAGTCGGCATCCAGCCACGGCTTGTAGATGCGCAGGTTGGGGTTGGCGAGCAGGCCGTAGCGGTAGAACCGCTCGATGTCGTTGCCCTTGAAGGTCGAGCCGTCGCCCCAGATCTCGACGGAGTCGGAGTGCATCGCCCGCACGAGGAGCGTGCCGGTGACCGCGCGCCCCAGGGGAGTGGTGTTGAAGTAGGTCTTGCCGCCGCTGCGGATGTGGAACGCCCCGCAGGCGATCGCCGACAGGCCCTCCTCGACCAGGGCGTGCCGGCAGTCGACCAGCCGGGCCAGCTCGGCGCCGTACTGGCCGGCACGCTCGGGCACGGTGTCGATCTCGGGCTCGTCGTACTGGCCCAGGTTCGCCGTGTAGGTGCAGGGGATCGCCCCCTTCTCGCGCATCCAGGCGACGGCCACGGAGGTGTCGAGACCCCCGGAGAAGGCGATGCCGACGCGCTCGCCGACGGGCAGGGAAGTCAGGACCTTGGACACGATGCAAGACTATACAGAGCTGTGCATATGCACAAACGCGGCGTGGGCCCGGTCAGTCGTCGGCGAGGAGCTGCTCGACCCGGGCCACCTTGGACTCCAGCTGGCCGGTGTGGCCCGGCCGGATGTCGGCCTTGACCACCAGTGAGACCCGCGGGTGGGACGCGGTCATGGCGTCGACACACTGCTTGAGCACGGCCATCACCTCGTCCCACTCGCCCTCGATGTTGGTGAACATCGCGTTGGTCTCGTGCGGCAGCCCGCTGGCCCGCACGATGCGCACCGCCTCGGCGACGGCTGCGGAGTACGACCCGGTGTCGTCGGGCCCGGCCGGGGCGATGCTGAAGGCGACGATCATGGGTCGAGCGTAGACAACACGCCGCCCGGCACGAGGGCCGGGCGGCGTGTTCTCTACTGTCGACGGGCGGTGGTCAGCTGTCGCCGCCCTCGTTGCCCGAGGCGCCGGCGGTGACGTCGGACAGCCGGTAGCGGCGGGCGGCCTCGAGCGCCAGCGAGCGGTCGACCTCGCCACCCTCGGCCAGCGACTGCAGCGCCCGCACGGCCATCGACGGGCCGTCGATGTGGAAGAACCGCCGCGCCGCGGGGCGGGTGTCGGAGAAGCCGAAGCCGTCCGCACCCAACGAGGAGAAGCGCCCTGGCACCCACTGGCGGATCTGGTCCTGCACGGCCCGCATGTAGTCGGACACGGCGACGACCGGGCCCGGGCGGCCGGACAGCTGCCGGGTCACCCACGGCACCGGCGCCTCGTTCTCGGGGTGCAGGAACGCGGCCTCGTCGCACCGCAGCCCGTCACGACGCAGCTCGTTCCACGAGGTCACCGACCACACGTTCGCCACGACGTTCCAGTCGTTGCGCAGCAGCTCCTGGGCCTCGAGCGCCCACGCCATGCCGACGCCGGACGCGAGCAGCTGCACCCGCGGCGCATCGTCGGGCAGCCCCTCGGTGGAACCCTCGGCGTAGAGGTAGAGCCCGCGCAGGATGCCCTCGCGGTCGACGTTCTCGGGCTCGGCCGGCTGCAGCATCGGCTCGTTGTAGACGGTGAGGTAGTAGATGACGTTGCGGTCGGTGTCGGTCAGCGAGTCGTCGGTGCCGTACATCCGGTGCAGGCCGTCCTGCATGATGTGCGCGATCTCGTAGGAGAACGCCGGGTCGTAGTGCACGACAGCGGGGTTCGAGGACGCCAGCAGCGGCGAGTGACCGTCGGCGTGCTGGAGGCCCTCACCGGTGAGCGTGGTGCGGCCGGCGGTGGCGCCGATGAGGAAGCCACGCGTCATCTGGTCGGCGGCGGCCCAGATCGAGTCGCCGGTGCGCTGGAACCCGAACATCGAGTAGAAGACGTAGATCGGGATCATCGGCTGGCCGTGGGTGGCGTAACTGGACCCGACCGCGGTGAAGGCGGCCATCGACCCGGCCTCGTTGATGCCGAGGTGCAGGATCTGGCCGTCCTTGGCCTCGCGGTAGGCCAGCATCAGGTCGGCGTCGACCGGCGTGTAGTTCTGGCCGTGCGGGTTGTAGATCTTGATCGTCGAGAAGAAGCTGTCCATGCCGAAGGTGCGCGCCTCGTCGGGGATGATCGGCACGATCCGCTGGCCGAACTCCTTGTCGCGCATCAGGTCCTTGAGCAGCCGCACGAACGCCATGGTCGTGGCGACCTGCTGCTTGCCCGAGCCCTTCTTGACCTGCGAGTACGACGAGTCGTCGGGCAGGTGCACCGGCGCGTGCTTGGTGCGACGCTGCGGCACACCGCCGCCCAGCTTCTGCCGGCGCTCGAGCGCGTAGGCGATGGCCTCGTCGTCGGGGCCCGGGTTGTGGTACGGCGCGTTGTAGGGGTCCTTCTCGAGCACGGCGTCGCTGATCGGCAGCTGGAGGCTGTCGCGGAAGGTCTTGAGGTCCTCGAGGGTGAACTTCTTCATCTGGTGGGTCGAGTTGCGTCCGGCGAAGGTGGTGCCCAGCCCGTAGCCCTTGATGGTCTTCGCGAGGATGACGGTGGGCTGGCCGGTGTGCTCCGTGGCGGCCTTGTAGGCGGCATACACCTTGCGGTAGTCGTGGCCACCGCGCTTGAGCTTCCACCAGATGTCATCGTCGGACCAGTTGGCCACCATCTTGCGGGTGCGCGGGTCGCGGTCGAAGAACTTCTCGCGCACGTGCTTGCCGTCGTTGGCCCGGAAGGTCTGGTAGTCGCCGTCGGACGTGGAGTTCATCAGGTGGGTCAGCGCACCGTCGCCGTCGGCGGCGAGCAGGGGGTCCCAGCCCCGACCCCAGACGACCTTGATGACGTTCCAGCCGGCGCCGCGGAAGAACGCCTCGAGCTCCTGGATGATCTTGCCGTTGCCACGCACCGGGCCGTCAAGCCGCTGCAGGTTGCAGTTGACGACGAAGGTGAGGTTGTCGAGCTCCTCGCCGGCCGCCAGCTGCAGCAGGCCGCGCGACTCGGGCTCGTCCATCTCGCCGTCGCCGAGGAACGCCCACACGTGCTGGTCGCTGGTGTCCTTGATGCCCCGGTTGTGCAGGTACTTGTTGAACTGCGCCTGGTAGATCGAGTTCATCGGCCCGATGCCCATCGACACCGTCGGGAACTCCCAGAAGTCGGGCATCA
>JBBRVU010000304.1:0-3539 GCA_038246575.1 Actinomycetes bacterium
CGGTTCGTGCAACGCCTCCGGCGTGTGCACCGCTTGCCGACCGCTCTTCTCCGAGGTCACGAGGTACTGAGGGCTCTCGGTGTCGGCGCGCACCTGACGCCGCGCCTACCCCGAGCGGCGCAGGTCACTCCTCGCCACGACAGACGACCGCGCGCAGGGCCAGTCGGTAGGAGTCCAGGCCGAAGCCGGCGATCGAGCCGGTGGCGACTGCAGCGACCACCGAGGTGTGGCGGAACTCCTCGCGGGCCGCCGGATTGGTGAGGTGCACCTCGACGAGTGGCGCCGTGAGCTGGGCGCAGGCATCGCGCAGGGCGTACGAGTAGTGAGTGAAGGCGGCCGGGTTGAGCACGACCGGGGTCCTCGTGTCAGCCGCCTCGTGCAGCCAGCCGACGAGCTCCGACTCGTCGTCGGTCTGCCGGACGTCGACATCGACACCGAGCGAAGCCGCCTCGGCCTCGCAAGCGACGCGCAGCTCGTCGTAGGTCGCCGAGCCGTAGACCTCGGGCTCGCGCGAGCCGAGCCGGCCCAGGTTCGGGCCGTTGAGCACCAGCACGCGTCGCGTCGCAGTCATCCCGACACCTTCTCGTAGGTCGCGGCCAGAAGCTCGTCGTCGGGCCCTTCCAGCAGCCCCGGCCGGCCGATGCCGTCGAGGACGACGAACCGCAACGTGCTCCCCCGGGTCTTCTTGTCCACCCGCATCGCGGCCAACAGCTGCGGCCACCGGGACCGGTCGTACGCCGTAGGCAGCCCGATCGCCTGCAGGAGGTCGCGGTGGCGGGCCACGTCCGATGCGCCGAGCCGGCCCGCTGCCGCCGCGAGCTCGGCGGCGTAGACCATCCCGACACTGATCGCCTCGCCGTGCCGCCAGCGGAAGCGCTCGACCGCCTCGATGGCGTGGCCCAGGGTGTGGCCGTAGTTGAGCATCTCCCGGCCCCCGGTCTCCCGCAGGTCGCCGGTGACCACTGCGGCCTTGACCCGGACCGTCCTCTCGACCAGCTCACGCAGGACGGCACCGGAGGTGTCCAGTGCGGCTGCGGTGTCGGCCTCGACCAGCTCGAGGATCCTTGTGTCCGCGATCAGCCCGGTCTTGACGACCTCGGCCAGGCCGCTGACCACCTCGTCGCGGGGCAGGGTGCGCAGCAGCGTGAGGTCGCACAGGACACCTGCCGGCTCGTGGAAGGCTCCGACGAGATTCTTGCCCTCGGTGGTGTCGATGGCGGTCTTGCCGCCGACCGCCGCGTCGACCATCCCCAGCAGCGTCGTCGGGACGTGCACGACCCGGATGCCCCGCAGCCAGGTCGCCGCGACGAAGCCGGCCAGGTCCGTGGTCGCACCGCCCCCGAGCGCGACCACGGCGTCGCTGCGGGTGAAGCCGGTGCGGCCGAGCAGGCTCCACAACGCGGTGGCGACATCGTAGGTCTTGGCCTGCTCACCGTCGGGTACGGCGGCCGGTGTCACGTCGTAGCCGCTTGCCAGCAGGGCCATCTCGATGCCGGGCACGACGTCGGCCAGCGCTCGCGGATGCACGAGCAGGACGCGCTGCACCGCTGGCCCCACCAGCGCCGGGAGCTCGTCGAGGATGCCGCGGCCGACGACGACCTCGTACCCGCCGTCGCCGCCGACAGCGATGCGGGTCGCACTCACAGGGTCACCACGGCGACGACCTCGTCGGCGACCTCGGCGGGCGTGCGGCCGTCGGTCTCGACCCGCGCGGTGCTGACCCGTTCGTAGACCGGTCGCCTGGCCGACATGAGCCGGATCCACTGCGCGCGCGGGTTGCCGAGCAGGAGCGGCCGGTCCCGGTTGAGCCCGACCCGAGAGGCCGCGTCCTTGATGCCGACGTCGAGGAACACGACGGTGAGACCAGCAAGTGCGAGCTCGGTGCGCTCGTCGAGGACCGCGCCGCCGCCGAGTGCCAGTACGCCGCTGTGGTCGCGGAGCGCCGCCTCCACGGCCACCGCCTCCCGCCGCCGGAAGTCTGCCTCGCCGTGCTCGACGAAGATGTCGCTGATCGGCTGCCCCGCCGCGGTCGCCACGTCGTCGTCGGTGTCACGAACGGGCAGACCCATCCGCTCGGCGACGAGGTGTGCCACCGTCGACTTCCCGGCACCGGGCGGCCCCACGAGCACCACGCGCGGGGCCATCAGCGGACCGAGAGTCGCTCGAGGTACGCCGTCGCGTTGCGCGCCGTCTCCGCGACCGAGTCGCCGCCGAACTTCTCAAGCACCGCATCGGCCACCGTCAGCGCCACCATGGCCTCGGCGACGACCGCGGCGGCCGGGACAGCGCAGACGTCGCTGCGCTGGCTGATCGCCTTCGCCGCCTCGCCGGTCGCGACGTCGACCGTGGCCAGCGCTCGAGGGACGGTGGAGATCGGCTTCATCGCAGCCCGGACCCGCAGCGGCTCACCGGTGGACATGCCGCCCTCGATGCCGCCCGCGCGGGCCGTGACCCGGCGCAGACCCCCGTCGTGGCCGCGCTCGATCTCGTCGTGCGCCAGCGAGCCCCGCCGGCGCGCCGTCTCGAAGCCGTCTCCGACGGCGACACCCTTGATGGCCTGGATGCCCATGAGCGCCCCGGCCAGCCGGGAGTCCAGCCGCCGGTCCCAGTGGACATGGCTGCCGAGCCCGGGCGGGAGGCCGTGGACGAGCACCTCGACGACGCCGCCGAGGGTGTCGCCGGCCTTGTGTGCCGCGTCGATCTCGGCGACCATCGCCGCGCTGCCGCCGGGGTCGAGGCAGCGGACGGGGTCGGCGTCGAGCCGGTCGACATCGTCGGGCGTGGGCCACACGCCGTCGGGGGCATCGGCGGTGCCGATGGCGACGACGTGGGCGACGAGGCGCGCACCCAACGCCTGCTCGAGGAAGGCGGCAGCGACGGTGCCGAGAGCCACCCGGGCCGCGGTCTCGCGGGCGCTGGCCCGCTCGAGCACGGGCCGGGCGTCGTCGAAGCCGTACTTCTGCATCCCGGCGAGGTCGGCATGCCCCGGCCGGGGCCGCGTCAGCGGGGCGTTGCGGCCCTGGCCGTCGAGCTCGTCGGCCGGCACCGGGTCGGCGCTCATCACCCGGTCCCACTTGGGCCACTCCGTGTTGGCGATGCGGATCGCGACCGGGCCGCCCTGCGTGAGCCCGTGGCGCACCCCGCCGAGCAGCTCCACCTCGTCCTGCTCGAAGGACATGCGGGCACCGCGGCCGTGACCGAGTCGGCGGCGGGCCAACGCGCGGCGCACGTCGTCGGTCGTGACGCGCACACCTGCCGGTAGACCCTCGAGGGTCGCGAGCAGGGCGGGCCCGTGCGACTCCCCCGCGGTCAGCCAGCGCAACATCCCGTGATCCTCGCATGGTCGCGACCACGCGCGAGCGGGCCGCCCGGACTGCGGGCGGCCCGCTCGGGCCGTGCTCTGCTGTGCCTGTCGATCAGACGCTGGCCGTCAGGCGATGGTCAGCTTCTTGGTGCCGATGACGTTGAACTTCTCCTCGCCGAACTGGAACGCGTTGACCTGGCCGCTGATCAGCACGACCTTGAAGTACTCCGCGAAC
>JBBRVU010000305.1:0-3519 GCA_038246575.1 Actinomycetes bacterium
AGCAGAAGGAGGCCGCGGATGTCGGCGAGCCCTGACCCGGACCTGCCGCCCGAGGACGCCAAGCTCGTGACGCTGGCGCGCTCGGCGCGAGCCCGGGCCTCAGCACACGAGGGTGCCGCCGTCCGCGACGACATCGGCCGCACCTACGTGGCCGTGACCGTCGACCTGCCGTCACTCCGGCTGACCGCAATTCAGGCAGCGGTCGCCGCTGCGGTGTCCAGCGGACAGTCGGCGCTGGAGGCCGCCGCCGTCGTCGGGCCCGGTGACGTCCTGGCCGACGACGACCGGGCGGTGCTCGCCGACCTCGGCGTGGCCACGGTCGTGCGCGCGGGGGCCGATGGCGTGGTGCGGACATGATCGGCCGGAGGAGCCGGGCCCGCCGGGTGCCGCTTCCGCTGCCGCCTCCCGTCGTGGTCTCCCCGACCGGCGAGGAACGCCATGACGGTGTGCACGTCCCGTACGTGCTGCGCTTCACCGCAGCCTGGTCCTGGCGGCTGCTGCTCGTCCTGGCCGCTCTCTACGTGACGCTGCGACTGTTCGGGGTCCTCTCCGTCGTGCTGGTGCCGGTCATCCTGGGCTTGCTGCTGTCGGCCATCGCCTCACCCGCGGTCGACAAGGTCACCGGGTGGGGGGTACCTCGGTCGCTGGCGACGGCGCTGGTGGTGATTTCCGGGCTGGCCGCGCTGGTCACGCTGGTCGCGCTGGTGGCCCAGCAGGTCTCGTCCGGCTTCGGCGACCTCCGAACGTCCTTCGACGACAGCCTGGTGCAGGTCGAGAAGTACCTCAGCGACCTCGGCCTCAGCCAGACGCAGGTGCGCGACTTCTTCGACCGCGTGCGCGAGGGGGTCAGCGCCGGCAGCGGCGGCGGCATCAGCGGCACCCTGGTCTCGGTCACGACGACGGCCGGGCACATCGTCGCCGGCCTGTTCATCACGCTGTTCGCCACCATCTTCCTCACCTATGACGGGCGTGGCATCTGGGGCTGGTTCGTGCGCCTGTTCCCACAGCAGGCCAGGCGTCGCGTCGAGGGCAGCGGCGAGCGGGCCTGGGCTGTGCTGACCTCGTACGTGCGGGCAACGGTGGTCATCGCAGCCGTTGACGCCGCCGGGATCGTGCTGGTCGCTCTCATCCTCGGGCTCCCGCTCATCGTGCCGATCGGCGTGCTGGTCTTCCTCGGGGCCTTCGTCCCCGTCGTGGGAGCCACGATCAGCGGCATCGGGGCGGCGGCGGTCGCGCTGGTCGCCAGCGGTCCGGTGGCGGCGCTCATCATGCTCGGCGGAGTGATCGCAGTCCAGCAGCTCGAAGGACATGTGCTGCAGCCCTTCCTGATGGGCCGTCTGGTGCGGGTCCATCCGCTCGCCGTGGTGGTCGTGATTGCCATCGGCGCCTTGGTGGCCGGCGTCTTCGGCGCACTGATCGCCGTGCCGCTGACAGCCATCGTCAACTCCGTGAGCAGCTTCCTCGCCGGTGAGCGACGTGACCGGCTGGCCGGCAGACCGGACGTCGACGCCCGGGTCGAGACCGACCGGGAAGCTGGGCGCGCCATCGACCCGGCCGTCACATGAGTGAGACGACGCCGACGCCGCCGACGCACCGGGCGGGCTTCGTCGCGTTCGTCGGCCGGCCCAACGCCGGCAAGTCCACCCTGACCAACGCGCTGGTCGGCGAGAAGATCGTCATCACCTCCAGCAAGCCGCAGACGACCCGGCGCGTCGTGCGGGGCATCGTCCATCGCCCGCACAGCCAGCTGGTCGTGCTGGACACACCAGGGCTGCACCGGCCGCGCACCCTGCTGGGCGAGCGGCTGAACGCGGAGGTACGCAGCGCCTGGGCCGAGGTGGACGTCGTCGGGCTGTGCCTGCCGGCGGGCGAGAAGATCGGTCCGGGGGACAGGTTCATCGCCCGCGAGCTGGCCGGACTGACCAGCGTGACCAAGGTCGCCATCGTGACCAAGACGGACACCGTGTCCCGGGACCGGGTCGCCGAGCAGCTGCTCGCCACCGGCGAGCTGGGCCGCACCGAGGGGGTCGACTGGGCCCAGATCGTGCCTGTCTCCGCGGTCGCCGGTGACCAGGTGGACCTGCTGGCCGACCTGCTCGCCGAGCTGGTCCCCGAGTCACCCGCCCTCTACCCGGAGGGCGACCTCACCGACGAGCCCGAGCAGGTGCTGGTGGGCGAGCTGATCCGGGAAGCCTCGCTGGAGGGTGTGCGCGACGAGCTGCCGCACTCGATCGCGGTGGCGGTCGACGAGATGATCCCGCGAGAGGGTCGACCGGCCGACCGGCCGCTCCTCGACATCTACGCGACCCTCTTCGTCGAGCGAGACAGCCAGAAGGCGATCGTGCTGGGTCCCAAGGGGAGTCGGCTGCGCGACATCGGCAGCACGGCACGCCGTCAGATCGAAGCGTTGCTCGGCACCCAGGTCTACCTCGACCTGCACGTCACTGTCGCCAAGGAGTGGCAGCGCGACCCGCGCCAGCTGCGCAAGCTCGGGTTCTGACCCGGCGACTCGCGCGAATCCGCCCGAATCCCGACAGTCAGGCGTGAGGCGGGCAGGAGCGGGCAGAGTGTGCCTCAGAGAGTTGGGCAGTCAGCTCCGGACTCGGGGAGAAGTCTATGTGTCGGGTCGTGTCGCGCACGCTTGGCACGGGCGCAGCCGCCGAGGCCCGGGCGCTGACCAGGGACCTGCTCGCGCGGTGGGAACTCGATGACCTCGCGATCGACACCACGCTGCTCGTCAGCGAGACGGTGACCAACGCCTTGCGCCACGCTCAGACCGAGGTCACCCTCACGCTGGCGGTGGCCGCGGGGATCCTCGAGGTCGGCGTCGCCGACGGGTCGCCCGAGCGCACCCTTCCCCGAACCGGCCCGGAGCCCGGCGAACCGTTCGACCCTGACGGTTGGGAGGCCGAGGGCGGCCGGGGACTGCGGCTGCTCGACATCCTGGCCGACACCTGGGGCGTCGTCACCATGGGCGAGGGCAAGCAGGTGTGGTTCCGAGTCTCGGTGCCGGAGAAGTGGCAATACCGCACCGGCTGCCCCTGCGGCGGGGAGGAACTCGACTCGGTCCGGCTCGAGTCCGGTGCCCGCGCGCTGGCAGTCGCCGGTCCGTGGGACCAAGGCTGAGGCGAGCACCGCCGCCAAGGACGGCACGTCCCAACATGCGGACGTTGGGTCGGAGCAACGGCGACGGAGGGCGTCGACCCGGCGTACGCTCGTTGATGTGCGGACGGCCCTGCTCCTTGGCTGCCGCGGCGAGGCTTCCCTCTAAGAGGCCGGTCCCCTCGCCGCGGAGCGCTTGCTTGCCTCCGGTCGCAATCAGCGACAACCCGGGAGTGACTCGATGAGCACAGCAGCCGTACCTCCGCGCAGTCCCCACCAGAATCCTCAGCAGCCCTCCGGCATGCCGATCCACCGGTACGCCCCGTTCGTGCCGGTCGATCTCGCCGACCGCACCTGGCCGACGCGCACGATCGCCGAGGCGCCTCGCTGGTGCGCGGTGGACCTGCGTGACGGCAA
>JBBRVU010000306.1:0-3498 GCA_038246575.1 Actinomycetes bacterium
AAGGTCTGCAGGATATTACTGAACGGCTGGACGTTGTACGCCTCCCGGTAGGTGATCTGGCCAGCTGCTTCGCCAGCCGGTGAGTTGGCCACGAGCAGGTCGGCCCGCACACCACCGGCATTCATGAACGCCACCTGCGATCCTGTCGACACCTTCTGGGCGTCGGCGATCAGGTTCGGCAGCGGCGACTCGGCGCCGCGGTTGGACGACCGCTTGATGTCCTCCGCGATCGAGCCCACGACGCGGTTGCCCGGTCCGGATGCCAGCGCGACCCACTTGTCGACGATCTTGCGCTCGCCGCGGTCCTCAGGCACGTCGCGGGTCACCAGGTGGTTGACCGCCTTCTCACTACGACGTACGACGTCACCGGTCTTGACGTTGATCTTGAGGTTGGTCTCGGTGATAATCCGGCCGTACGACATCGCGCTGGTGACCAGCCGCCGCTGACCCTTGGGGTCGGGGATGTTGCAGACGTAGGGCTGGTGGGTGTGGCCGGTGACGACAGCATCGATCTTCGGCGCGAGCCGCTTCGCGATGTCGACGATCGGCCCGGAGATGCCCTCACAGCTGCTGTACGAGCCGCCGTCCTGGACACCGCCCTCGTGCAGCAGCACGACGATGGCCTTGACGCCCTTCTTCTTCTGCAGCATCTTCGCCGCTCGGTTGCCGGCCTTGACCTCATCCTGGAAGTCGTAGCCCGCGACACCGGCGGGAGACACGAGGGAGTCAGTGCCCTCGAGCGTCATGCCGATGAAGCCGATCTTGACCGAGCCAAGCTTCTTGATCCACCAGCGCGGCAGGACGGTCTTCTTGGTCTGGGTGTTCACCACGTTCGCGGCCAGGTACTGGAAGCTGGCGCCGGGGTAGCGGATGTCGTTGCCCGCCGTGTCCTTCAGGAAGCACCCGTCGACCGGGTGGCAGCCACCGTTCTGGATGCGCAGCAGCTCGCTGACGCCCTCGTCGAACTCGTGGTTGCCGACGCTGGAGACGTCGAGGTGCATCTGCTTGAGCGACTCGATCGATGGTTCGTCATGGAAGACTCCGGAGACGAAGGTCGATCCACCGATGAGGTCGCCGGCCGCCACCGTGAGGCTGTGGTCATGCCCGCGGCGCAGGTTCTTGAGGTGCCGGGCCAGGTAGACGGCGCCGTTCGTCTCGATCGACTTGCCCTCGAAGTCCACCGAGCCGTCGCTGCCGGAGTCCTGCTCCAGGTGGCCGTGGTAGTCGTTGAACGACAGCAGCTGCACCGAGACCCGGTTCGGGTGATGGTTCGAGAGGCCGCGCGGGGCGGCCCCGGCCGCGGAGGCGGTCGTGACGGCGATGCCGATGGCTGCCGTGAGCGCGACGGCCGCCGTTGTGCGGCGGCGTAGGGATCCGGGTCGGGACATAAGCGCTCCTCGGGTTCAGGGTGCTCCGCAGAGGGAGAGGGTTCCGGCGAACCTATCGACCCCGGCGCGACGCGTCAGGGGGTTGCCGCAATCGATCTCTGTTGGCCCGGAACTGACCGATTGGCCCGGATCGGGACGCGCCGAGCCATAGGGTCTGGCCGGTGAAGACAGCGCAGGTCGAGGTGCTGGGCCGACTCGACTCCGACGAGGTGCGTGCCGTCTCCGCACTGGTGGAGGCAGCCACCGAGGCCGACGGGGTCCGGCCGCTGTCCGAGCACGTGATGCTGCACCTGCGCTACGGCGGCGACAGCCCGGTGCGCAGCGTGCTGGTCTACGCAGACGGCGAGCTGGCGGCGTACGGCCATCTGGACGTCACCGATGAGGTCGAAGGGGCCAGCGCCGAGATCGTCGTGCACCCCGACGGGCGCAAGCAGGGCCTGGGGCGGAAGATCGTCCAGGCAGTACGCGACGAGACCCCCGACGGCCGGCTGCGGCTGTGGGCGCACGGCGGGCACCCGGCGGCTGCAGCGCTGGCCACGTCGATGGGCTTCCGCCAGTCACGGTCGCTGTGGCAGATGCGCCGGTCGCTGTACGCCGCGCTGCCCGCGCCGACCTGGCCGGCGGACGTGACCCTGCGCACCTTCGAACCCGGCCGCGACGACGAGGCTTGGGTGGCTCTGAACGCAGCGGCCTTCCGCGGTCATCCCGAGCAGGGCGACTGGACGATCGAGGACCTGCACCGGCGGATGGGCGAGCCGTGGTTCGACCCGGAGGGGTTCTTTCTCGCCGAGCGCGACGATCGGATGGCCGGGTTCCACTGGACCAAGGTGCACGGCGGCGACGGGCACCACGATGTCACCGCACCGCACGCCCACGAGGGTCACGGGCACGACCCGATCGGGGAGGTCTACGTCGTCGGCGTCGACCCGGACGAGCAGGGCAGCGGGCTGGGCAAGGCGCTGACGCTGGTCGGCCTGCGCCACCTGCGCCACGCGGGCCTGCCGGCGGCGATGCTCTACGTCGACGAGGACAACGCGGCCGCGATCCGGCTCTACACCGTGCTGGGATTCACCCGGTGGGAGACCGACATCATGTTCAGCGCCGACGCGACCAGCGCCAACCCGGATGTGGCCTAGGTCACACGGCGGGGCCGGTTGGACGGACGGGTGCCGAAACAGGTCTGTCCTGTTCATCCCGCGTTCACCTCGAGCGGATCGGCGCGTCACCTGGGCTCCTTAGCGTTCGCGGTGTCACGAAGACATCGACGGACGTCCTGGAGGGACAGCAACCGTGAAGCTCATCCGCTTCTCCCGACTGGCAGCCGGTCTCGCGGCCGGCGCCTTGCTCCTCGCCGCGTGCGGCAGCGACAACAACGCTACGAGCGGCTCCGGCAGCGGCTCGACCAACGCCGCGGCCGCCAGCGACTGCACAGCCGGCACCCTCAACGCCGAGGGATCCTCGGCCCAGCAGAACGCGATCGACGAGGCCATCGCCAACTACACGGCGAACTGCCCGGACACGACGGTCAACTACAACCCGACCGGGTCCGGCGCGGGCATCGAGCAGTTCAACGCCGGCCAGGTCGACTTCGCCGGCTCGGACTCGGCACTGAAGGAGGCGGAGGGCGAGGTCGCTGCCGCTGAGAAGCGCTGCGACGGCAACCCGGCGTGGAACCTGCCGGTGGTCGTCGGCCCGATCGCCATGGCGTACAACATCGACGGGGTGGACTCATTGGTCCTGACCCCCGAGGTGGCCGCCAGGATCTTCAACGGCACCATCAAGACGTGGGACGACAAGGCGATCGCCGACCTCAACTCCGGTGCCAAGCTGCCAGCGAGCGCCATCAAGGTGTTCTTCCGCAGCGACGAGTCCGGCACGACCGAGAACTTCCAAAAGTACCTCTCGGGCGCCTCGGGTGGTGCCTGGAAGGACGAGCCGTCCAAGGTCTGGCCGGGGGCCGGTGAGGGTCGCGAGAAGTCCTCGGGCGTGGCCGACGGCGTGAAGACGACCAAGAACTCGATCACCTACGTCGAGTGGTCCTAGCCCGGATACGTCATCCGCCGCCCGCTCGCGCAGCCACGCATCGCGGCAACACCCGGTGCGCGCCAGC
>JBBRVU010000307.1:0-3476 GCA_038246575.1 Actinomycetes bacterium
CTCGAGGAAGTCCGCGACCTCGCGGGTCAGCGTCCCGAACCCGACGAGGTCCTCCACCATGTACGGGTCGGCCGCAAACTTGCGGATCGTCAGCAACGACCCGTCGATGGCCAGCGGCGGGATGATCGCGTTGACCCGGCTTCCGTCGGGCAGCCGGGCATCCACCATCGGGCTCGCCTCGTCGACGCGACGGCCAACCCGAGCAACGATCTTGTCGATCGTTCGGCGGAGGTGGCTCTCGTCGGTGAACGTGCCATCGACGTCGTGGATCTTTCCGGCTCGCTCGATGTAGATGGCGTCGTAGCCGTTGACCATGACCTCGGTGACGTCAGGATCGCGGAGGTAGGGCTCGAGGGGCCCGTAGCCCAGGATGTCGTCGGCGATCTCCTGGGCGATCTTCGTCCGGTCGGGAACCGTCAGCGGCGTGTCGTCGAGGGCAAGGACCTCTTGAAGGGTCTGGCGCACCTTCTGCTCGAGCTCGACCTGGGTCAGTCTTGCGTCGTAGAGCTTGGGCCCGAGCTTGTTCAGCAGGCTCTGGTGCACCGTGCGCTTGAGCTCGGCGAAGGGGTCGGTCGCTCGCCGGGACCGGTTCGAGCCGGCGAAGTTCGTCGGGGCCGCATCGGTCTCGGCGGAGCCCCGCTCGGCTCTCGCCGCAGCAAGGCGATCGGCCAGGCTCATGTCTTGCTCCTCCGTCGCAGGAGACCGCGCCGGTCGGTGCGTAACTCGGTCGGGATGTCGTCGTCGGCCGACCCGGTGCCGCGGGCGACGTGCTCCTCGGCGAACCGCTTGATCGAGACGCTGACGGCGTGCTTCGGGTCGTCCAGGACGATCGGGACGCCGCGGTTGATCGACGCGGGAACGTCGCGGGAGCTGGGGATCTGCGCCGAGATCGGCGCCTTCAGCGTCTTCTCCACCTCACTGAGGGCCAGCCCGACCTTGGAGTCCGCCCGGTTGAGGACCAGCCGCCACCGGTCTCTGGGGTAGTTGAGCAGGTCCAGCGTCTCGAGAGTCAGCTTCAGGTTCTTCAGCGCCGGGATGTCCAGGGTGGCCAGCAGTGCCACCAGGTCGCTCTGGTCGAAGGCAGCCAGCACGTGGTCGTCGAAGGCCGGCGGCGTGTCTACGACCACGAAGTCGAACTGGCTCTTGAGCACCGTGAGGATCGACGCCACCAGGCTGGCCGGGATGGACTCGGCGGTTCCCGGCTCGATCGGCGCCACCAACGTCGTCAGGCCGGGGGAGTGGGGGGTGAGGAGCGAGGCGACAGCCGACGCGTCCACCCGGTCGGCGAGGGGGATGGCGTCGGCGATCGTGTGTGCGGGGAACAGCTGCAACGCGATGGCCACGTCGCCGAAGGCGAGGTCGAGGTCGACGAGGCAGACCTCGCGACGGCCTCGGTCAGCGAGCGCGGCCCCCAGGTTGGTGGCCAGTGTCGTCTTCCCGCAGCCGCCTTTGGCGGAGAACACCGTGATGAGCTTGCCTCGTCCGGGCAACGCAGCGGGCGCTGAGGAGCCGCCGGCGGTGTCGCGCAGCTGCCGGGCCAGGTCGCGAGCCCGGCGGACGGAGGTGTTCACACCGGCCAGGTCGCGTTCCTCGACGACCTCGAAGACCCCGGCCCGCAGGGCGTCGGTGAGCACCGAGGTGTCGACCCGTCGGCGGACGAGGATGACTGCCAGGCCGGGCCGGGCGACTCTCATCGCTTGGGCGAGCCCGAACGCTGCTCCGAGGTCGACCGTCGGACCGAGCACCACGGTGTCCTCGCCGAGGTTGGAGTCCAGGTGCTTGCGCAGCGCATCAAGGGACGGCATGACCTGGCTCTCCGGACCCAGGGCCGAGTGCAGGATGGCTGCCAGGTTGACGTCGAGATCGACGATGGCGGTCACTTGTACAGGTTCCCGCTGGTCGTGGCGGCCTCGGTGTCAGTGACCAGGGACGCGTCGTTCAGCAGCCCGAAGTAGAGCTGGCCGTTCTGCGAGCCGTAGACGACCTTCTGCGCCTCCTGCTGATCGACGGCGAGGGTGAGGATGGCCTGGGAGACAGGATCGTTGGCCCCTGCTTCGCCGGAGTTGGGGACGAGAGTTGTCTTGCCGGTCGCGATCACCTGCACGTCGGACAGCAGGGTGCCGGTCGAGGGCTGGCCGCCGGTGTCGGAGTTGATCGTCAGGAAGATCGCCACGTGCGAGCCGGGGGCCACCAGACCGGACACCCGGGCAGGGTCGCCCACCTGGACGCTGACCGCGAGCTTGCCGGGCGGGATGGGCAACCTGCTGGCCTTGCCGGGATCGCCGAACTGGCTGCCGAGGATCGGCTCCCCGGCCGCGATCGGAGCCAGCGCCACCATGTCGGCTATGTCCGAGACGTCGCTGCGCACGTCGAGTCCCTCGATGCTCCGCTGCCAGAACTCGCGCTGTTCCAGGGATCCCGAGGCCATGGCCTCGCCCGCCGACGTCCCGGCGTCGATGGGCAGCACGGCAACGAGGACCCGGCGCGATTCGTAGGCGGCCTGGGCGCGCTGATCGACGCCGTTCACATAGAGGAAGACCCCTGTCGTGCCCAGGGCCGCGATCACCAGCGCGGCGATGAGCAGGAGCGTGCGTCGTCCCATGGTTCCTTCCATCGGCTGCCTGGGGCCCTGGTTGAGGGTCGTCGAGCGCAGACATTCACCCCGACGCTACCCACGCGCTCGTGCTCCGGCGGCGGTTTCGGACAATGTCAGTGCTCCACGACCTCGGACTCGGGCCCGAAAGAGATGGTAGTGGACTCTCGAGGCGGCCGATTCGTCAACCGGCGGCGACGGTCATGACGACCCGGGACCTGTCGTGCGGGGACCCCCAGCGCGCTCGGCTGCCGACCAGTCGCCGTGCGCTGAGCAGGACCAACGGCACCGCCACGGCCACCGACCACTGCCAGGACGCCACCTCGGCGAGCGCCGAGAACACGAGGGCGACCAGGGTCGTGGAGACAGCCAGTCGGATCGAGTAGGCGACCATCGCACCAGGTGGCGCGGGGGTGTCCCGGGGGCCACGCAGGTCAGCCCGGTGCGGCCGGTCGATGGAGAGGTGCAGGCACAGCGCCACCACCCTGGCGACGGTGACGACGGCGCAGCACACGACGGCCGTGAGCTGCTCGGGCGTGGGCCACGTCCCGGTTCGCAGGCTCCCGGCGGCGAGGGTGACGACGATCGCCACGACACACACCTCGGCCACGACCTGAGCCTTGCTCCAGAACGCCACGCTGGGACGCTGTGGTTGCGATGCGAGCCAGACGGCTCCGGTGCCGTCCAGACAGAAGGCGTTCACCCCGAAGAGCAGCCCCGCTCCGGCTGCGACGAGTGCGGGCAGCAGCACCAGCGACTGCCAGTCCAGGCCGGCGGCTGCGGCGACAGCCCCGGGCACCAGTCCGACGACAAGCAGCCCCCGCCGCAGCGACGGGGACCGCCAGACGCTGGCGCGGTCGGTCGCGAGCAGCACCTGGCGCGC
>JBBRVU010000308.1:0-3456 GCA_038246575.1 Actinomycetes bacterium
CTGGTCGAGTTCCTCGGCCAGGAGATCCATGAGCAGGCCGTCGTGCCATCCGGCGCCGTCGGCGTCGCGCTCGTACCGACGCATGATCCCGACTGGTCGGAAGCCCACGGCGGCGTAGCAGCGGATGGCGGGCTCGTTGTCTGCGGCTGGATCAATCACCAGGCGATGGTGGCCCTTGTCGTGAACCAGGTGCCGGGCCAGCGTTGCCACGGCTTCGCGACCAACACCGCGCCCGTGCACCACAGGGTCCAGAAAGATGTCGATCGAGGCGTGCCGGTAGTCGGGCTCGTCCTCTTCGCCGTACTGCACCATCCCGCGCACCGCACCAGCCATCAGCACTGCGAAGCGAGTGGCTGACGGATCGTCGAACGGCCACTCCGGGGACCTGTCCTCGTCACGCCAGCGCAGCCGCACCTCAGGCGTCGCCAGGATGCGCCGCAGCTCCGGCACGTCCCCAGCAGCAACAGGCGCCAGGACCAGGCGCTGCCCGTGCAGCTTCGGAGCCCCCGTCATGCCGGCGCCCGGCGAGACGTGGAGAACCGGCGACGGACCTCAGCCATGGCACCCAGCCGTAGGAAATGCTCCACGACACCATCCTCGTGCCGGAGGCCAGCGAGGGCCAGCGGGTTTACCGGTAATGCACTCGCGATCACCGACCGCACATCGCGAATGGGGACCGCCTCGCGGCATGTTCGCCGGACTGAACCGAGCTCGACCCTGGGGTCACTCGACCGGCGGCTGCGGCTTGAAGCGGCGAACCTCATGGGGCCAGCCGCATGCCTGCGCGACCTTGCCGGCCCACATCTTGGCGGCCCCGTCATCGGCCACGTCCACCACGGCGAACCCGCCCAGAAACTCCTTGGTCTCGACGTACGGTCCGTCGGTGATCAACACGGTGCCACTGGTGGTGTCGGCGTTGTAGACCGGGCCGTCCTCCTCCTCCAGACCGCCGGCGAAGACGTACACGCCGGCAGCCCTCATCTCGGTCACGACCGCCATAGCGAGCGGTCCGCGTCCGCGGAACCATTTCTCGGTGTGGTCGCCGACCCACTGTTGGTTGAAGTAGATGAGGTACTCGGCCATGACCGCTCCTTCTCCTCCGGCGGACCCCGGTGGTCCGCGTTCACCCAGCCCACGAACAGCGACAGGCGAATACGACAGGGCTACCCCGGAAATGAAACACCCGGCCGCTGGAAGTCGGTGACGTCGGGGGCTGCGTCGAAGCCAGCTGCCGCGTAGGTGGCGACGGCTCCGTGGTTCGAGGTCGGGGTGGCGACGATCGCACTCGAGGAACCCATCTCACGGAGGGCGGCAGCTGCCGCGAGCGAGATCGCCGTACCGTTCCCGCGTCCACGGTGGTCCCGATGCACTCCCATCGGCTCGAGCAGGCCCGGCCTCCCTGGCCCCGCAGACCACACCGTGACGGCCGCCACCCCGACACCCTCGTCGTCGTATCCGACGAGGCACCGTGCCTGCTGGTAAGGGATCCCCGCGGTCATCGTGTGCCAGCGGTCGACCGTGAAGGTCGATCCTGCGAAAGCAGCGCGTTGGACCGCTACCCGCTCGTCGATGTAGGACGGCCCGACGGTCTCGACTCGCAGGGCGCAGCGCTCGACCGCGTGAGTGAGGTCTCGCTGGAGCGGCGTCCACGGCTCGACCGGCCGCCACCCGTGAGCGTCCAGCAGCGATCGGAACGCCAGCCCGAAGCGTGCCTCTACGCAGGCACCTCCTGCAGGTAGCACCCCCGTTCCGGAATCCGCCAAGTCACGCACGAGCACTCGAGCAACACTGTCATTCCGGTCGACGGACGGTGCGAGGGCCATGCGGATGACGGCCGCCTCATCCACCAGCACGTCGCGATCCACGAGTCCGATTGCCACGATCTCTTCGGCACGGCTCCAGACACGTAGGGAATCGGCCAGCACGTCGGCGCCGAAACGCCACTGCCAGCCGAGATCGCCTGGATGCAGCTGGACCGGTAGGCCGTCTCGCTGCCAGGAAGCCAAGGCCATGACGACTGATCCCAGCTGGTCCGCGGCCGGTGTCTGCACTGTGATCCGCATGCATCGACGCAACCACAGGCACCCTGTGCGCCGCACCCGCAATTGCTGTTGCCCTTCGATGGCGTCCACCGCAGGCCGAGCGGTAGGACCGCTCAGACCAGCTCGCCGCGCTTCCTGCTCAGGTAGGCGCGCTCGGCAGAGTTCTGGGTGGCGGCGATCGCGGCCTCGTACTCATCCTTCGCCTCGGCGCTCCGGCCGAGCCTGCGGAGCAGGTCGGCGCGGGCGACGTGCCACGCGTGGTAGCCCGTGAGCGGCAGCCGGTTGACCAGTGCGAGGGCGACCTTCGGGCCGTCCAGCTCCGCGACCGCGACCGCCCGGTTGAGCGCGACGATCGGCGACGGGTCGATCCGGGTCAGCTGGTCGTAGAGCGCGACCACCTGCGACCAGTCCGTGTCCTGCGCCGTGGGGGCGTCGGTGTGGACGGCATTGATCGCGGCGAGGATCTGGTAGCGGCCGGGTCGGTTGATCGCGAGGCACTCGCGGACCAGGTCGTGGCCCTCCGCGATCTGCGCGTGGTCCCAGCCGGCGCGGTCCTGCACGTCGAGCGGAACCAGCTGTCCGTCCCGCACGCGGGTCTCACGCCGGGCTTCGGTGAGCACCAGCAGCCCGAGCAGACCGGCCACCTCTGGCTCCTCGGGGAGCAGCTGGCGCAGGATCCGCGTCAGCCGGATGGCTTCGCCCGTGAGCTCGGCGCGGACCGGGTCGCCCTCGCCGGTGGCGAGGTAGCCCTCGTTGAAGACCAGGAACAGCACCGCCAGCACGCCGCCGAGCCGCTCAGGGAGGTCGGCGGCCTCGGGCACCAGGTAGGGCACGTTCGCCGCCGCGATCTTCTTCTTCGCCCGGGTGATCCGCTGCGCCATCGTGGTCTCGGGCACGAGAAATGCCTGCGCGATCTCGGCCACGGTCAGCCCACCGAGGAGGCGGAGCGTCAGCGCGATCCGCGCCTCGAGCGCGAGCGTCGGATGGCAGCAGGTGAAGAGCAGCCGCAACCGGCCGTCCTCGACCGGTCCGGTGGGCTCGTGGGGCGTGTCGTCGTAGTGCATGAGGGCCGCCTGGTGCTTGGCATCGCGCTGCTTCTCTCGGCGGATCCGGTCGATCGCGCGGTTGCCCGCCGTGGTGGTCAGCCAGCCGCCGGGGTTGGGAGGTACACCCGACTCCGGCCACTTCTCCAGCGCGGTCAGGAGCGCCTCGCCCGCCGCCTCCTCGGCGATGTCGATGTCACCGAAGCGGCGGACGAGCGAGGCGATCAGGCGGCCGTACTCCTCCCGGAAGACCTGCTCGACGACCGCCGTTCCACCGTGCATCGACAGTCGACGGTCGGGCCGGCTCAGGCGAGGCCGTCGAACGGACGGACCTCGACCTTGCCCCGGCACGCCTTCGACCCCTCGGCCGC
>JBBRVU010000309.1:0-3438 GCA_038246575.1 Actinomycetes bacterium
CAGCTCTACCCCGCCCGTGTGCTGCTGAGCAGCCTGATCGAGGCCGGCCGCTTCGCCCGGAACGACCAGCGCGGCCCTCGCCCCGGTGGGGCGGTGCGCACAACTGCGGAGATCGCCGCCACCTTGACCACGCGGAGCGGGCACCGCAACCATTCGATCCCGGGGACGTCCACGACGTGCTGCCCACCCAGACCACCGTGTGCGGCGACGGCCTGCTCGCCGGCCACGACAGTCCACCCGCGGTGGAGGACTGCTACTTCCGGATGCTCGAGCCGCACGAGATCAAGGCTGGCATGGCGTTCCCGACCGGCTACGTGATCCTCGGCAGCAAGCGGGAACAGGTCCGGCAGGCCGGCAACGCCGTCACCCCGCCCGCCGCCCGGGACCTCGTCGCGATGCTCGCCGAGACCGTCACCGGCCAGATGGTGGAGCTGGCCACATGAAGACCTGCCCACGGCCCGCAGCGCCAGCCGTCGCGGGGACGGCCCGCCGCTGTGCACGGATCGACCCACGGGGAGGACAGCACCCATGAACACGGCCAGGCTGTGGCTGCTCGCCCTTGCGTGGGTCGGCAGCGGCATCGGCTGGTACCTCCTCGGCGTCTACAACGGCTGGCCATTCACCCGTAGTCGAGCCTGCCTCGACGTCGAGGAATCGGCGCGGGTGCTGCTGCTCGTCGAACGGTGGAGCCGGCTCTCCGACCGAGGCAAGGCGGCTGCCGTGGAAGACCTGCTGACGGTCGCCCATCTCCAGCACCGGCGGTGCGGTGAGTTCCTCGACGGGCAGCTCGCATGGGCACTTGGCCAGCAGTGACTGACTTGAGCCCCCGGCTGCTGCACGCGCCCAGACGGGCTCACCCAGCAGCCGCCGGCGGCCCCGCGTTCGACCCTGTCATCGGGACGCACTTCGCGTGGGTCAGCACCGACTGTCGCGGCCGCCCCGTGTTCGCGTCAGGGATCGTCACCTGTCACGGCCGGGCCCTCGACGGGTCCCATGTTCTCACCGTCACCTGCGGCGACGGGTCGCAGGTGATCCTCACCGGTTGCCAGGCCGACACCCAGGTCGCTGCCGCGGGGCGCGGCTGCGCCCGCACCCCTATCCCGCCCCGGAGGCACCCGTGACCCACGACGGTGCGCTGCGTGCTGCCCACGAGCACCTCGTCGTCACCCTGGCCCCGCTCGGGCCGCTCGGCGACGACGGCCGCGGCACCGTGCACGGGCGGCCCTGCGGCGTCGTGTTCACCGTCGGAGCCGGCAGCGGCGTCGGCTATGCGGTGTACGGCGACGTCCACGACGTTGTTGGGACGACCCGATGCCGCCTCGGGCACTCCGCCACCGCTGAGGCTGCGGCAGCGGCGGTCCGCCGGCACGGCCGCACCCTAGCGGCGCGATGAGCGACGAGTCCCGCCGAGTCGATCGTTCCGGACGCGAGTAGGGAGCCAGCATGACCGCCCTGAGAATCCCCTACGTCGGGGCCGGCGCCGATGGCGCACGCCGATCAGCCCAGATTGACCGCGAGGAAGCCGACACCCTGCCCGCTGGTCAGGGCCGCGACCGGCGCCTGTTGTCGGCCGAGAAGTGGATCCTGCAGGCCGAGGAGCTCGAGCGACGCGAGCCGCACCCGCCTACCAGACTGCGTTCGCCAGCCTGCTCGCCACCACCGGCCCCAAGCCGCCGGCGGCGGCGCTGCTCGTTGGATGGGCCGTCGGTGAGTCCACGCCGCCGAAATGGGTCGACTCGTCGCCCGGAAGCGCCTGTGGATAGAGCGACCAGAGTGACCGGAGTGTCTTCCCGCTGGCCTACGGTCACGTGGGACGCCGCGCCGATACCGTCACAATCGCGCGGCACGCGAGAGGACGTGGGCAGTGGCTGACGGCAGCGCGATCGAGTGGACCGAGGCGACCTGGAACCCCACTACCGGTTGCGACCGCGTCTCAGCCGAGTTTCGTCCTGTCGCTGGCGGCGCTACGCCTGCATTGAGGTTTTCTCACCGGGCTGGTCGCTGAAGGTGTAGCAGCACGAGGGCGGCAGCGGTGATGGCTCCGATTCTCCATGGGTCGAGGGTGATTCGTTCGAGGGCTTTCCATGTGCGCTTGAGCAGGGCGTTGGCGCGTTCGGCGGGTGCCCGCAGCGCGTTGATCATCGCGTTTCGCGTCTGGTTGTCGGGGGCGAGGTTGGTCCGCTTGGTCGGGACCAGGATGCCGATGCCAGCACCGGTGTAGCCCCTTGTCGGTCAAGGTCGGCAGCCCGGCCGCCGCGGCTGCGTACAGGGCCGGGAAGGCGTGGACGCGGGCAGCGGTGATGTCGTGGGTCGAGCCGGGCTCGACGTTGCTTACCCACTCCGGGTAGCCGGTGGGTCCGGTGAGGACTTGGATGTTCCCGCCGTGCCGCTGGTGCTTGCCGGAGTACCACAGGTCGTGGCCGACCGCGGAGGCCGCGCTGGAGCGGGTGGACGGGATGAGGGTGCCGTCCAGGCAAGCGAAAGCCCACTCCTGCCGCCGGCCCGCGGCGAGTACGTCGGGCAGCTCGGGAGCGTGCGCGGCGACCAACGTCGATGGCCTCTTGCAGGTAGCGGTAGGCCGTGGCGACGCTCACCGCGCTGTCCCGGGCCAGCACCCGCAGGTCGGTGGCCTGAACCAGCGCACCACCATGATCGCCTGGACGTAGGGGGTCGCCGCCCGCTGCCAGGGCCGGGCATCGTGGGCCTTGCGGTGGGCAGGACCCCACGCCAGAGCACCGACACGCCGACACCTCACCAGCCACACGGGTCACTCTGGTGAGAAAACCTCACTATGCTGGCAGTAAGGCCAGAATCACGTTCCGGGGATGACGGGAGGGTCGACGTTCATGCAGGCGACCGGATTCGTGGCGCAGTTGCGCGGGTTGATGGACGCCGAGCACGTCTCCTTGCGTGAACTGGCTCGCCGGGTGCCTGTGGACCCTGGTCAGCTCTCTCGGGTCCTGAACGGTAAGCGTGCGCCTACGGATGTGCTGGCTGGTCGGTGCGACGAGGTGTTCGGCACTGACGGGTTCCTGGCGGGGCTCTAGACCGAGCACGGCCGATCACGAAACCGGTTGGGCCGCAACGGGTCGGGACGACCACAGTCCGACTCTTGATCCGCGGGTTGTGGGTTCGATGCCCACGGGGCCTACCGCTCGAAGTATGCAACTGACGGTGCCGTGCGGCTGCCGGCGCGGTCCTGGCAGCGGATCTCCTCCGGCCGCGGCGCCAAGGGCGAACGTTGGTACGACCCTCGTCAGCCACCCCGCGCGCTGTTATCGTGTAACGCAAGGAGACTCTGAGAACGTGTTGGGAAAGCGGCTACGAGGCCGCAGCTGGCTGCCAGGCTCGGCGGCCAGGGGCGGGTGCGAGTCGGCGGGTCATGAGTCCGATCATGGACCACTTGATCATGGCCTCGGCGTGTTCGGGGAGCCGTTC
>JBBRVU010000310.1:0-3425 GCA_038246575.1 Actinomycetes bacterium
ACTGGGAAATGTTGGGGGGGGTGTCCGGGGTGCGGACACGTGTCTCGGGATCGGGCGGGGGCGGCGGTAGTGTTGTCGCGTCCACCGCAGGGCCAACGGTGTCCCTCGGTCGGTGATGCCGTGCGACCGCTCACGATGCGGGACGTACGGCTGTCGAGTCCGACGAGGAGGTCGATCGCCATGTCCCCTGCCCAGCACCCGCGTCCCGCGCAACCGGCCGCGCCTGCCCCGCGGTCGTCGCCCGGCCTGGCGTGTCAGGCCACGCAGGGGCTGTACGACCCGGCCAACGAGCACGACGCCTGCGGTGTCGCCTTCGTCGCGACGCTGTCCGGCGAGGCGAGCCACGAGATCGTCGACCAGGCCTTGACCGCCCTGCGAAACCTCGACCACCGGGGCGCCAGCGGTGCCGAGCCGGACTCCGGCGACGGTGCCGGCATCACCACCCAGGTCCCGGACGCCTTCTTCCGGGCCGTGACCGACCTCGAGCTCCCCGACAAGGGCGGGTACGCCGTCGGCACCGCGTTCCTGCCCGACGACGACGCGGCCGAGCAGGCCGCGCGGGCCGAGATCGAGCGCCTTGCCGACGACGAGGGTCTGCGGGTGCTGGGTTGGCGCGAGGTCCCGACCACTCCGGACCTGCTCGGGTCCACGGCCCGCAGCGTGCTGCCGCGGTTCCGCCAGCTTTTCGTCACTGCACGCTCCGGTCGGGTCGTCGGCATGGCGCTGGAGCGCATGGTGTTCTGCCTGCGCAAGCGCGCCGAGCGGGAGGCGGAGGTCTACTTCCCTTCGCTCTCGAGCCGGACGCTGGTCTACAAGGGGATGCTCACCACGGCTCAGCTCGAGCCGTTCTTCCCCGACCTGTCCGACCGCCGGTTCGTCTCCGAGCTGGCGCTGGTGCACTCGCGCTTCTCCACCAACACGTTCCCGAGCTGGCCGCTGGCCCACCCGTACCGCTACGTGGCGCACAACGGCGAGATCAACACGATCAAGGGCAACCGCAACTGGATGGCCGCGCGCGAGAGCCAGCTGACCAGCGACCTCATCCCGGGTGACCTGGCCCGGCTCTTCCCGATCTGCACACCCGGCGCCAGCGACTCGGCGACCTTCGACGAGGTGCTCGAGCTCTTGCACGTCGGCGGTCGCTCGCTGCCACACGCGGTGCTGATGATGATCCCCGAGGCGTGGCAGAACCACGCCGAGATGGTGCCGGAGCGCAGGGCGTTCTACGAGTTCCACGGCTCGCTGATGGAGCCCTGGGACGGTCCGGCGTGCATCGCGTTCACCGACGGCAGCCTGATCGGTGCCGTGCTCGACCGCAACGGCCTGCGGCCCGGCCGCTACTGGGTGACCCAGGACGGGCTGGTCGTGCTCGCCAGCGAGTCCGGCGTCCTCGACCTCGACCCGACGACCGTGGTCCGCAAGGGGCGGCTGCAGCCTGGCCGGATGTTCCTCGTCGACACCGACCGCGGCCGGATCGTGGACGACGCAGAGGTCAAGGCCGAGCTCGCTGCGGAGGAGCCCTACGACGAGTGGCTGCACGCCGGCCAGATCCATCTGTCCGAGCTGCCCGAGCGCGAGCACGTCGTGCACACGCACGCCAGCGTCACCCGGCGGCAGCAGAGCTTCGGTTACACCGAGGAGGAGCTCCGCGTCCTGCTCACACCCATGGCGCGCTCCGGTGCCGAGCCGATCGGCTCCATGGGAACCGACACCCCGGTCGCGGTGCTGTCGCAGCGCTCTCGCCTGCTCTTCGACTACTTCAGCCAGATCTTCGCCCAGGTCACCAACCCGCCGCTGGACGCGATCCGCGAGGAGCTCGTCACCTCGCTGGGGACGACCATCGGCCCGGACCACAACCTGCTGGTCGCCACTCCGGCGCACTGCCGCCAGGTCGTGCTCGACTTCCCGGTCATCGACAACGACGAGCTGGCCAGGCTCGAGCACATCAACCGCGACGGCGACCTCCCCGGCTTCGCCGCGACCAAGGTCAGCGGCCTCTACCGCGTCACCGGCGGGGGAGAAGCGCTGCGTGCGCGGTTGCAGGCCATCTTCGAGGAGGTCAGTGCGGCGGTCGCGGACGGCGCGCGGTTCGTGGTGCTCTCCGACCGCGACTCCGACCGCGACTCCGCACCGATCCCGTCGCTGCTGCTCACCAGCGCGGTGCACCACCACCTGATCCGCGAGAAGACCCGCACCCAGGTCGGCCTGGTCGTCGAGGCGGGCGACGTCCGCGAGGTGCACCACATGGCGCTGCTCGTCGGATACGGCGCATCGGCGGTCAACCCCTACCTCGCCATGGAGACGGTCGAGGACCTCGCCCGCGCGGGCCTGGTGCCTGACACCACTCCGCAGGAGGCCGTGCGTCACCTGCTGAAAGCCCTGGGCAAGGGCGTGCTCAAGGTGATGTCGAAGATGGGCATCTCGACCGTCGCGTCCTACCACGGCGCCCAGGTGTTCGAGGCCCTCGGTCTCGACCAGGAGCTGATCGACCGCTACTTCACCGGCACGTCGTCCAAGCTGGGCGGCATCGGCCTGGACGTGATCGCCGAGGAGGTTGCCCAGCGCCACGCGGTGGCCTACCCGCGCACCGGCGAGCGACCGGCGCACCGGACCCTGCAGATCGGCGGCGAGTACCAGTGGCGCCGTGAGGGCGAGCTGCACCTGTTCAACCCCGAGACCGTCTTCCGGCTCCAGCACGCGACGCGCGCCCGCCGCTACGACGTCTTCAAGCAGTACACCCAGGCCGTCGACGCCCAGTCGGAGCGGCTGATGACGCTGCGCGGGTTGTTCGAGTTCCGTACGCAGGGCCGCACTCCGGTGCCCATCGACGAGGTCGAACCGGTCTCCGAGATCGTCAAGAGGTTCTCCACCGGTGCCATGTCCTACGGCTCGATCTCCAAGGAGGCCCACGAGACGCTGGCGATCGCGATGAACCGCCTCGGCGGGAAGTCGAACACCGGCGAGGGCGGCGAGGATTCCGAACGCTTCGCGGACGAGCGACGCTCGGCCATCAAGCAGGTGGCCAGCGGTCGCTTCGGCGTGACCAGCGAGTACCTCGTCAATGCCGACGACCTGCAGATCAAGATGGCGCAGGGGGCGAAACCGGGCGAGGGCGGCCAGCTGCCCGGTAACAAGGTGTACCCCTGGATCGCTCGAACCCGACACTCCACGCCAGGCGTTGGCCTCATCTCGCCGCCGCCGCACCACGACATCTACTCGATCGAGGACCTCGCTCAGCTCATCCACGACCTGAAGAACGCCAACAACCGCGCGCGGGTGCACGTCAAGCTCGTCTCCGAGGTCGGCGTGGGCACCGTGGCGGCCGGTGTGAGCAAGGCGCACGCCGACGTGGTGCTCATCTCCGGTCACGACGGCGGCACCGGCGCCTCGCCGCTGACCAGTCTCAAGCACGCCGGGGCGCCCTG
>JBBRVU010000311.1:0-3352 GCA_038246575.1 Actinomycetes bacterium
ACGATGGTGAATGCTGAGACGAACTGGTCACCGACGGGAACCGACGCTGCCCACACCTCGACAAGCCGGTTGCGCCCTCGGACCCGCATTGCGGACACCACGTTGGTGTCCAAGAGGTACTTCACAGTTGCGCCGAGCGAGCCGTCAGGCCCAGGCGCTCGGGTTCGAACTCGATGTCGGCACCGTCGTCGGTGCCCAGAAGGTCAACAATAGTGACGGGCTCACCCTCCAGAGCCTTGGTGAGCACGTCGCGCGCCTCCGCCTCAAGCGACCGGTGACGCTGCTTGGCACGCGCACGAAGCGCGGCCTTGGTCCCCGCGGGAAGGTTGCGGATCAGGATCTGTTCCATAACGACCACCTCCGATATCACCCCAACGATATCACTGCCAGATGGAGCGGCACGCCAACTGCAGCGCGACCTCCCAGTGGCGACCCGGGCTGGCGGCAGCACCTGCCTCAACTCCTGGTCGATCACCGAATGCGGATCGGTTTGCGGCACGAGTTTTCAGGGTCCGTCCAGCCTCGTTCTTGTCGAGCACTGGTCAGTTGCGGCGGTGTCGCGGGCGTGGTGCTGGCTCCAGCGGAGCGGGTGATCGCGGTCCCACCGCGACCGGGGGGGCGACGCTCCCAGCGCTGCACAGTCCGGGGCCCCTCGTCGGTTGCCAGAGGGAGATTGCTCCTGACGTGACGTGATGTCCTAGCTTGATGAGCATGACCAACACCGACCCCCGGCAGTGGGGTATCGGCGTCGTCGCCCGACGCACCGGCGTCACCGAGCGCACCCTGCGCTACTACGAGGAGCTCGGCCTCCTGGCGCCAGGGCGCGACGCTGGCGGCCGACGCCGATACGACGGCGGCACCCTCGACCGGCTCTACCGGGTCCGGCTGCTCCGCGAACTGGGCACGCCCGTAGCCGACGTCAACCCCGATGCAGCCGACCTACGGGAGCTGACCCGCCGGCACCTGGCCGATCTCGACGCCCGGCTGGCCGACCTCGCCCGGGTGCGGGAACGGGTCCGGGCCGTCGAGGACCGGCTTCTGGACGGCGACCGCCCCAGCGACGAGGCCCTGCTCGACCTGCTGTCGGGTCTGCCGGCCGATGAACCCGGGTTGACCCGGCGGATCACGTTGCTTGTGTACCGCGACATCGCGGCGGGGCACGCCTACCTCGTCGACGTCCTGGGTCTGGCCCCCGGGCCGATCGGCTACGACGGCGACCGGGCGGTGCACGGCGAGGTCCACGCCGGCGACGGCGTGGTCTGGCTTCACCGGGAGGCCCCCGAGCACCGGATGGTCTCGCCGCTGACCACCGGCACGGTCACCGCCTCGCTCGCCATCCTCGTCGACGACGTCGATGCCCACCACACCCGCGTGGCCGCGACCGGCGCCGCGATCGACTACCAGCCGGCCGACATGCCCTACGGCGTTCGCGAGTACAGCGTGCGCGACCCCGAGGGCCACCGCTGGTCGTTCCAGACACCGCTCACCGAGCTCGACGGACAGGACACCCGATGACCCACCTGACTCCCTATCTGTGCGTCGCCGACGCCCGGGCCGCCATCGAGTGGTACGTCGCCGCGCTGGGCGCCGAGGTCACCTACGAGCCGATCGTCATGGACGACGGCCGGGTCGGCCACTGCGAGCTGGCGATCGGCGAGGCACGCTGGATGATGTCCGACCCGTTCGACTCCGCTGGGGTGGCCGCCCCCGACCCGACCCGCGGGTCGGCGGTGTCGCTGCATCTCAGGGTCACCGACGTCGACACGGCCGCAGCCCGCGTCGTCGCGACCGGGACATCGATGGCGCGCGGCCCCGAGGACAGTCCGCCCGCCGGACGGGTGGCGGTCTTCATCGACCCGTTCGGTCACCGCTGGTTCCTGAACCAGCCGGCCGAGAGCTGACTCAGACCCTCTCGGCCAGGCGAGTCAGTCCCGAGCCGTCGAGTGCGTCGAGCCACCGCCCGTCACCCGGCGACCACGCGCAAAGGCCAAGGTCGACGGTCGCGGGGGTCAGCCACGAGACGTCGCCCTGCTGCGCTGGTGCTCGGCGTCGATCGCGGCCGTGCACAACCCCGTGCCGTCTTATAGACCGATCGGTCATCGAGATGAGTTTGGCCCGGCGCCGGTGCCGAGACGCTCGTTGAGCCAGCGGGCAGCTACCCGGGGAGCCCGAGCCAGCGGAGGAGCCTGCGAGTCCCGGCTCAATCCCCTATTCGCCGACTGGACCGCCGCCGAGTTCCGCAACAACATCCAGGTGACCGAGGTGCCGGGCGTACTCCTGGAGGAGGTGGAACAGGACCCGCTCGAGAACGGCAGGTTCGGCACCATCCCAGCGGGGTCCTGGTCGACCGACGCTGGCCAGGTCGTTGGCCTCGATGATGGCTCGGCTGTGGACGCCCTGGGCCTTCAATGCGGCGGTGAGGTCCTTGGTGGTCTCGTCCGGTGCGACGTACCACCGGTCGTCTTGCTGGTCGCCCCACGGCTCCTCGACTCGGCGGCCTTCAAAGCCCCACTCGAGCCAGCGCAGCTCGACGAAAGTGAGGTGCTTGACCAGTTCCCGCGGGGTCCAGCCTGACGGCAGTCGGCTGCGGCGACGCTCGTCTTCATTGAGACCCTCCACCTTCGAGATGATCCGGTCCCGGAAGTAGTCGAGGTAGCCGAGGAAGACCTCGGCTCGCGAGTCGACGGGGATCATGGGGCTCGGGAAGGTGTCGTTCACCTATTCAAGATGGCACAGCGCCAGTACCTGCTCGACAGTCCCGCTGCGCCATCCCTTGCGGGACGCCACCGGCTCCGTGACTGTTCCCGCCCGCAGCGTCGCCGAAGGACGTTCAGCTTTCGGGACGCGTCGGGTCAGGGCGCGGAAGGATTTCACGCCGGCGACGAGCTCGCTGGTGAACTGACTCCGCTGTGGCCGGCGACATCCTGTACCAACGAGCCGGCTGCTCGACCAGGCACATTGCAACTGTCAGGCAGTGTCCACCGGCTCGGAGACGTCGTAGCGGCCCGTGGACCAGTATGGCGGGGATGCTGGCCAAGCGGTCCATGCCGTTCAGGACCTGGTCGGCGGTCAGGAAGCAGCCGTGGCTCCAGTAGTGCGTGACAAGGGGCCCCGCGAAGACCATCCGGGAAGGTCGCGTCCTCATACTTCAAACTCGCGTCCACCCGGGCATCAACGAGACGTAGGTGTCCTCCCAGATGCGCCACTCCAGCAGACGTTCCGCACTTCTCGATGACCATTTGGCCCCCCACTTGTGCTGGTCAGCGGCTCGCTGTCCTGGGCGGCTTCGTCGGGGCTGCTTGACGCATGAGGAGTTCAGCGGCGGCGGCTGAGGTTCGCTCCATCTGGGCGA
>JBBRVU010000312.1:0-3296 GCA_038246575.1 Actinomycetes bacterium
ATCGTCGGACCCCAGTCGACCGACTCGCTTCCCCCACCGATCTTGCGCAGCTCGAACAACCCCGACACGAGGACGGCCGGGATCGCGAGCAAGAACGAGTAGCGCGCGGCGGCCTCACGGCGATAGCCCATCAGCAGTCCGGCCCCGATGGTGCCGCCGGACCGGGAGACTCCAGGGACCAGGGCGAGTGCCTGTGCACCGCCGTACACGAGGGCGTGCCGGAAGGTCAGCCGCTCGAGCGGGCGCTCATTGCTGGTCCGGGCATCCACGACACCGAGGGCGATGCCGAACACGACCAGCATCGACGCGATGAGCCAAAGATTCCTGGCCGGTCCCTCGATCGCATCGCGGAACAGGAAGCCGAGGATGCCGATGGGCAACGTGCCCACGATGACGTACCAGCCCATCCGGGCGTCGATCTCGCCGCGCAGCTCAGGAGTCCACAGCGACCGAGTCCAGGTCGTCACGATCCGCAAGATGTCGCGCCGGAAGTACACCAGGACCGCGGCCTCGGTGCCCAGCTGAGTCACGGCCGTGAAAGCCGCGCCCGGGTCCTCCCAGCCGGCCAGCTCGGCCACCACCCGCAGGTGTGCGCTGCTGCTGATCGGCAGGAACTCGGTCAGGCCTTGGACGAGCCCCAGGACGGCGGCCTCGAACCACGAGAGCACGGGCTCAGTCCCCCAGTCCTGAGGCATCCAGTGCTTCGGCCATGGTCCGCAGGGTGGCGACCCGCTCGTCCAGCGATGCCGCGTACGTCGCGACTGCCAGCGTCGTGACCCCAGCCTCCGCGTACGCAGCGAGCCGATCCCTGATCCGCTCGACCGGACCGATCAGCGACGTGCGGTCGACGAACTGCAGCGGCACGGCCGCCGCTGCGTCGCGATGCTGCTTGGCCAGGTAGAGGTCCTGGACCTTCGCTGCTGCCTCTTCGTAGCCCATCCGAACGGCCAGCCGGTTGTAGAAGTTCTGCTCCTTGCTGCCCATCCCGCCGACGTAGAGTGCCGAGTAGAAGCGCAGGGGCATCGCGCACGTCTCGAGGTCGTCACCCACGACGACCGGCACCGTGGGCACGATGTCGAACGGCGCGCCCATCCGCTCGGCCTTGGCGCGCCCGGCCGCGATGTGGTCGGTGGACTCCGCCGCGTGCTCCGGTGCGAAGAAGATGGCCAGCCAGCCGTCGGCAATCTCACCGGCCAGCTCGAGGTTCTTCGGGCCGACCGCGGCCAGGTAGAGCGGGATGTGGTCGCGGGCCGGGTGGACGGTGAGCTTGAGGGCCTTGCCCGGGCCGTCGGGCAGCGGCAGCGTCCAGTGGGTGCCCTCGTAGCGCACGGTCTCGCGAGCCAGGGCGGTCCGCACGATGTCCACGTACTCCCGGGTGCGCCCGAGCGGCTTGTCGAAACGCACGCCGTGCCAGCCCTCGGAGACCTGCGGCCCGGAGACCCCGAGACCGAGCCGGAATCGTCCCTCGGACAGGGCGTCGAGCGTCGCGGCCGTCATCGCGGTCATCGCCGGCGTACGTGCTGGGATCTGGAAGACCGCGGACCCGACGTCGATCCGGTTGGTCTGCGCCGCGACCCAGGCCAGGACGGTGGCGGCGTCGGAGCCGTACGCCTCGGCCGCCCACACCGAGTCGTAGCCCAGCCGGTCGGACTCCTGGGCGAGCAGCAGGTTGTCCTTGTCGTTGCCCGCACCCCAGTAGCCGAGGTTCAGCGCCAGTCGCATGACGCGCGAGCCTATAGATCCGGCAAACCGCCGCGTCCGTCGGCCTGATGGATCCGTTAGCCCGATAGATTCGGCGGCCATGGAACAGCGCAGGCTCGGCCGCAGTGGCCTGACGACGAGCCGTCTGGGGCTCGGCACCATGACCTGGGGCCGGGACACCGACGAGCACGAGGCGGCCGACCAGCTCACGGCCTTCCTCAATGCCGGGGGGACGCTCCTCGACACCGCGGCGGGCTATGGAGAAGGCGAGTCGGAGCGTGTCATCGGCGGACTGCTGGCCGGCAAGGTCGACCGCTGCGAGGTCGTGCTGGCCACCAAGGCGGGCATCTCCCGGCGCACCGGTGAACGGGTCGTCAACACCTCTCGCAAGGCACTGCTCGACGACCTGGACGGCTCGTTGCGCCGGCTCGGGACCGACGTCGTCGACCTGTGGCAGGTGCACGCCTGGAGCGACGAGACGGAGCTGGAGGAGACGCTGTCCGCCGTCGACAGCGCGGTCTCCAGCGGCCGGACGCGCTACGCCGGGATCTCCAACTACTCCGGCTGGCAGACCGGGCGAGCGGTCACCTGGCAGCAGTCCTGGCCCGGTCGGGCTCCGCTGGTATCGACGCAGATGGAGTACTCGCTGCTGCAGCGCGGGATCGAGCGCGAGGTTCTGCCGGCAGCGGCCGCCCTCGGCCTGGGCGTGCTGCCCTGGTCCCCGCTGGGTGGTGGCGTCCTGACCGGCAAGTACCGGTCCGGCACGCCAGCCGACTCACGCGGCGCCTCGCCGCACTTCGGACCGTTCATCGAGCGACACCTCGGGGACCGCGCACGGCACATCGTCGACGCGGTCGCGACGGCCGCCGACGGCCTCGACGTGTCACCACTCGAGGTCGCCCTGGCGTGGGTGCGTGACGCCCCCGGCGTGACGGCGCCGATCGTCGGTGCCCGGACGGCCGTCCAGCTGACCGCTGCACTCCGGTCCGACGCGCTGACCCTGCCCGCCGAGATCCGGTCCGCGCTCGACGACGTGTCCACCCCGCCGACGGGCTACCCGGACTGCTGATTCGCCGCGAGTCGCCGCGGGCGTGCTCGACCATGGGCCACAATGTCGGTGATGACGGAGTGGGAGTACCAGAACCTCGTCCTGCCGCGCGGGACCACTCGTAACGCCGCGCGGCGGCTGCTGACCGACCACGCGGAGTACGGCCACTGGGAGCTCGCCCGGTTGCGCCTGTTCGCCGACGGGACCCGACGTGTGGTGCTGCGTCGCAAGGTGATCCGCGCCGTCCGTACTGCCTGACCGGTCAGCCCGGCGCCCGTCCGCGACCGTCGGGCCGGGCAGAACCGGACCCGAAAGGGGACGCAATGGGCCTGTACGGCCGCGAACGGTGCCCGTGGCGTCATTGCGTCGCCTTTCGGGACCGCTGCCTGGCGCCCGTCGCGCGGACCGGACCAGCCGGGGCAGCACGTCGAGAAAGTCAGCAGGTCGAGAGGAAGCGGTCGAGGACCCGCGTCCCGAACCGCAGCGAGTCCACTGGCACCCGCTCGTCGACCCCGTGGAACATGCCCGAGAAGTCGAGGTCGGCGGG
>JBBRVU010000313.1:0-3288 GCA_038246575.1 Actinomycetes bacterium
ATGGTCGTCGTGATCCAGCCCGCGCAAGCCCACGACGCTGGACGCCCGGACACCTACACCCTCGCCGGGGATGCGGGCGGGTCGAAGTTCGAGGGGATCGGCGTGGACCGGGACGCCGGCACCTTCTACGTCAGCGAGGTCACGGGCGGGGAGATCCATCGCGGCGACACCCGGGCCGGGACGACCGAGGAGTGGCTGCCCGAGGGAGCGGACGGCCGGTTCACCGCTCGGGGCATCACCACCGACTCCGAGGGCCGGGTCTACATCGCCGGCGGACCCAACGGGCTGAACACGGCACGACCGGACCTGTGGGTCTACTCCGCCGAGGGCGAGCTGCTCGCGGCGCTGCGCGTCGGCGGGCCGGACGCGTTCCTCAACGACGTCGCGATCGGCCCGGACGGCGCCGCGTACTTCACCAACTCCAACGCCCCCCAGATCTTCCGGGTGTCCGAGACAGCCGGCGCCTGGCAGGTCAGCACCTGGGCCGACGCGACCGGCGTGATCTCGCAGCAGCCGGGATTCAACCTCGGCGGCATCGTCCTGTCACCCGACGCGCGAGCGCTCGTCGTCGCGCAGGGCAACGTCGGAAAGCTGTGGCGGTTCGAGCTGTCGAGCCTGGCAGTCACCGAGGTCGACACCGGCGGCGCCGACCTGGTCGACGCCGACGGCCTGGTGCTGCGGGGGCACCGGCTGATTGTCGTCCGCAACTTCTCCCGCGTGCTCACCACGCTGCAACTCGACGGGCACTCCCGGTCCGCCCGGCTCCGCACCGAGGTCGGTACGGACCCCGACCGGGTGTTCACCACCGCCAAGATCGCTCACGGCCGGCTGCTCCTGGTCGACAGCAAGTTCGACGAGGCCGTCGCGACACCGCCGTATGAGGTCGTGTCGCTGCGCGTGCCGCGGTGAACCGGGTCACGGGACTCGCTGGTCTGGCCCTGCTGGCCACGGTGACCGCCTGTGCGTCCGGTCAGCCCGCTGCGGTGGACGGCGACGCAGCGGACGGCGCGACGCAGAGCGCGGTCACCACGCCCTCGCCGAGCGGCTCGTCGCCCGCCCGCCTCGGCACGCGCCAAGCACGGTTGGACGACGCCCTGATCGAAGCGGCCTGGGACGGCGACGTCCACCGCGCCCGGAAGCTCGTCGCGGATGGCGCGGACGTCAACGACAAGGACGACTCCCAGCAGAGCGCCTACCTCATCTCCACCAGTCAGGGCCTTCTTGGCCTCCTGGAGCTGACCCTGCGCAAAGGTGCTGACGTCGGGTCGCTCGACAGCTTCAACGGCACGGGACTCATCCGCGCAGCCGACCGCGGCCATGTCGACATCGTGGGTCGCCTACTCCGCACCGACATCGACGTCGACCACGTCAACAACCTCGGGTGGACCGCGCTGCACGAGGCGATCCTGCTGGGGAACGGCAGCCGCCGATACGTCGACACGGTGCGGCTCCTCGTCGCGGGGGGCGCGGACGTCGAGCTGCCGTCCCGGCACGACGGGGTCGCGCCGGTCGACCAGGCCCGCGCGGAGGGTCACCGCGCGATCGAGACCACGCTGCGCGCCGCGCTCGACGACGGACGCGTCCGTGATCCCGAGGCCGCGCTGCTTCGGGCGGCGGCCGACGGAGACGCGGACCTGGCCGCGGTCGCAATCCGTGCGGGCGCCGACCTCGAGACCCGCGACGACCGTCGCCGTACGCCGCTGCTGCTCGCCGTGACTCATGATCGGCTTGCCGTGGCACGCGTGCTCGTGGCGCTCGGGGCCGATCCGGACGCCCTCGACGACCAGCACGACACGCCCTGGCTCGTCACCGGGGTGACCGGCAGCGTTGCGATGGCCGACGTGCTGCTTCCCCACAACCCGGACCTGGCGGTGCTCAACCGGTTCGGGGGGACGTCCTTGATCCCGGCGAGCGAGCGCGGGCATGTCGGCTACGTGCGCCGCGTCGTGCGCACGGACATCGACGTGAACCACGTGAACAATCTCGGCTGGACCGCCCTGCTGGAGGCGGTGATCCTCGGCGACGGGTCGCAGCCATACCAGCGGATCGTGGGGACCCTGCTCGACGCCGGCGCCGATCCGGCCATCTCGGACCGGGAGGGCGTCACCCCTTTGCGGCATGCTCGTGCCCGTGGACATGACGTGGTTGCCGACGTCCTGACCGACCGCTCGCGGCGGTGACGCCCTGGGGCAGCGCCAGCCGCATGCTCGATCCGATCAGGAATCGAGAAGCACCCCGGTGCATCCCAGTCCTAGGCTTCGGCGAAGGTCGGCGGCACGCCGAGCCGAACCGCCATGAAAGGACTGCCGAGAATGCCCGCAAAGAAGGCTGACACCGAGTCCGACGGCTTCAGTGCCGCCGAGCGCGCCGCGATGAAGGAACGAGCGGCCGAGCTGCGCGCCGAGGGCAAGAAGGGCGCCAAGAAGGCCGACGGCCTGCAAGCAGTCCTCGACGCCATCGCGAAGATGGCGCCGGAGGATCGTGCGCTCGCTGAGCGTGTGCATATGACGGTGACCGCCAACGCCCCACAGCTGTCGCCGAAGACCTGGTACGGGATGCCCGCCTACGCAAACGAGGACGGCAAGGCCGTCGTCTTCTTCCAGGACTCCGGCAAGTTCAACTACCGGTACTCGACCCTCGGCTTCCAGGACGCGGCGAACCTCGACGACGGTGACATGTGGCCCGTGTCGTACGCGGTGAAGCAATGGAGCCCTTCGGTCGAGAAGACGGTCGCCAAGCTGGTGAAGGCCGCGATTTCCTGACGCTGCGACGCCGCCAGTGGTGGATCAAGTCGTCGTGGCGCGCGAGTAGGTGGGCAACGAACGGTACGGCCGTGTTGGATGAGGTTCGCGAGCTTTTGCCAGCGGCGGCAGGGCGGTCAACAGGGAGAAGTCATGGCAACATTCAGCCGATCCGCTGAACTGCAGGGGGCGGAGTTCGTCGACGCCAACCTACGGTGCGCTCGGTTCATCAGGGAGGACCTGTCCGCCGTGGTGATGCGCGCCGTCGACGTGCAGGGGGTGGACATCGACGCCCCGTGGCTCTTCGAGGGCGACGGCTACTTTCTCCTCAACGGGGTCGACGTGATCCCGCTCGTCGAGGCCGAGCTCAACCGCCGCTTTCCTGGCCGCGCAGACCGGCGCGCGGGAGATCCCGATGGCCTGCGCGCCGCCTGGGCCGCGCTAGAGCTCACCTGGGCGGCCACGCTCGAGCGCGCTGCGGCAATGCCGAACGGCACGGTCGACGTGTCGGTAGGCGGCGAGTGGTCGTTCGCGCAGACGCTGCGAC
>JBBRVU010000314.1:0-3273 GCA_038246575.1 Actinomycetes bacterium
GCCATCCTGACCTCGCAGGCGGTCGGCCCGAAGATGGTGTGGCTGGCCGACAACGAGCCCGACGTGTGGGCGCGGACGCGGCGGTTCTTCATGGCCAGCTCGTACCTCGTGCACCGCCTGACCGGGCAGTACGTGCTCGACCACCACTCGGCCAGCCAGTGCAGCCCGCTGTACGACCAGCCTTCGGCGTCCTGGGACATCGCGCGCTGGGCGAGCGTGGCACCCGACGTCGAGCCGCCCGCCCTGCATTGGGCAGGTGACGTCGTCGGGGAGGTGACGCCGGCGGCCGCGGACCTCACCGGGATTCCGGCCGGCACCCCGGTGACCGCGGGGACGATCGACGCGTGGGCCGAGGCCGAGAGCGTGCTGGTGCGTGACCCCGGTGACGTGATGGTGATGTACGGCTCGACCATGTTCCTCGTCGCAATGACCGACTCCTGGCTGTCTTCGCGACAGCTCTGGCCGACCCGTGGGCTGCGACCGGCGACCAGCTGCCTGGCCGCCGGGATGGCGACGTCGGGGACGGTCACCGAGTGGTGGTCGCGGCTGACCGGGGCGGGCTACGCCGAGCTCACGGCCGAGGCAGCGACGGTGCCGCCGGGCAGCGAGGGCCTGTTGCTGCTGCCGTACTTCGCTGGCGAGCGCACTCCGCTGTTCGACCCTGGCGCGCGGGGTGTGCTGGCCGGGCTGACGCTGCATCACGGGCGCGGGCACATCTACCGCGCAGTGCTGGAGGGCGTGGCTTTTGGCGTGGCCAACAACCTGGAGGCGATGCGTGCGGCTGGAGCCCGGGTCGACCGGCTGGTTGCGGTCGGCGGCGGGACCACGGGAGGGCTGTGGACCCAGATCGTCAGCGACGTCACCGGTCTGTCGCAGCAGGTCCCGCGCGAGACGGTCGGCGCGAGCTACGGCGACGCGATGCTGGCCGCGATCGCGACCGGCGAGGTCACCGAGGCGGCCACTCGTGACTGGAACCCGGTCGACCACGTGGTCGAGCCCGACCCAGACAACCGGGACCTCTACGACCAGCGCTTCCAGAGCTATGGGGAGCTCTATGCGTCGACGCGTACTCTCGTCGAGACTCTCGCGCCGGTCACCCGAGACCCATGAGTCTCCGCGCGCGGTCGATCGGGAACTGGGTGAGCCGGTTGCCGTCCCGGCCATCGACAGTGCTCGCCTGACACAGCGCGTTCAGCGCAGCTTCCTCGGCGGCCTCCGCAACGGCATCGAAGATCGTGTCGAACGGCGAACCATGCGTCCAGAACTGTCCCTCGACCATCACCTCGATCGGAATGATGCCGTCGGTCGCTTCTCTGGGGATCCGCTGGGCGGTTGAGAACGCGAGGAAGATCTCACCGGAGCCGTCGTTGCCGACGCTGCCCGTGCGGCCGAGTCCGATGTCGACCCGGCGCGCGAGGCGGCGGAGCTGTGACGGGTGCAGCGGGATGTCGGTGGCGACGACCGCGATGCAGGAGCCCTCCTTGTGATGGCCCGGCATGTCGTCGGTGAGCTGGTCCCCGAGGCGGTGACCTGCGATCTGCAGCTGGTTTCGGGTCCCGTAGTTGGTGTTGAGCAGGACGCCGATAGTGAAGCTGCGCGAGCCGATCTGCACGACTCGCGAAGCGGTGCCGATGCCGCCCTTGAAGTCGAACAGCTGGGTGCCGGTGCCGGCTCCGACCACGCCTTCTTCGATCGGCCCGTCGGTCGCCGCGTCGAGGGCCGCGACCACGTGCGCGGCGGTGAGCGTGGTTCGACGGTTGTCGTTGAGGAAACCGTCGTCGCACTCGGCGACGACCGGCATGAGCACATCGTCCGTCCCCACTGCCGGATCGAGGTCGGTCATGTACCGAACACATGCGTCGTAGGCGATGCCGAGGTTTGCCGTGTCACACAGGACGACGGGAGCACCCAGGAGGCCCCACTCCTGCAGCACGATGTCGCCGGTCATGATTCCGTAGCCGTTGAACACGCTGGTCGCGGCGTAGACCCGTTCCCGGAACGGGTTGCCCTCGTGCGGCCAGATGGCCGTTGCGCCGGTGCGGGCGACGACTCCGTCCTCGTCGCTCCAGACCGTTGCGTGGCCAACGCGCACCCCGGGCACGTCGGTGATCGCATTGAGCGGACCGGGTGGCAGCACGCCGACGGGGAAGCCGTGGTCGCGGGCCCGGCCCCGGCCGCCGGGAGGCGGCGCCATCAGCGACTCTCCTCGACGACGGCTTCCTCGACCGTGGTGTGCGGCACCCAGCGGTCATTCTTGAAGCGGTGCAGGTAGCCGTAGTAGTAGACGAGACCGACGACGAAGAGCGCCGCGACGATGGTGATGTCGCGTGCGCTCTGCTGGGTCAGCGCGATGACGACGCCCACCAGGACGAGGATCGGCGGCACCGGCCACAGCGGCATCGCCGACGGCCGGACCGCGTCGCGATCACGGATCCGACTGACGAGCGCCGCAACGGCAATGAGCCCGTACAGCACGATGATGAGGACGGCGGTGAACGTCACCGCCGTGACGAGGTCAGAGGCGAAGCAGAGCACCGTGGCAACGCCGCCGGTGAGCAGCGTCGCAACCCAGGGCGAGCGGAACGTCGGGTGAACCCGGCCGAGCAAGTCATTGACCGGCGACGGCCAGGCACGGTCGCGCGCGCTGGACCACAGGATCCGGGAGAACTGCAGCGTGATCGCCAGAATGGCGTTGAGCACGGCGAACAGCGCCCCGATGATGATGATGTTGGCTGCGGTGCCGCCCCAGACCGTGCCGACCAGGTCGGTCAGCGGCGTCGAGCTGGACAGGTACGAGTTGAGGTTCTGCGCTCCGAACAGACCCGCGGTGAACGGCACGAGCTCGAGGACGATTCCGGTCAGGGCGGCGATGACGACGGCCTTGCCGATGTTGCTGGCCGCCCCTCGGGTTTCCTCAGCGAAGTTGATGGCACTGTCGTAGCCGTTGACCGAGAACATCGTGATGGCCAGGGTGGCGACGACCGCACCGAGGCCGACTGACCCCAGTGTCGATCCGTTGGCGATGACCGGGCTGGTGAGGATGGACAGCGGCTGGTTCCAGTGGCTCAGCCCAGCGACTGCGAGAGCCGCGAGGACGACAACCTCGATGGCGAGGAAGACCCCGACCAGGATCGCTCCGACATGGATGCGCAAAACGGCAAGCACAGTGACCACGGCCATCGCGATCGCGGAGGAGAGGTTGACCGGGATCGCGTCGTTGAGCGAGTTCAGGTAGGTCCCGACGCCGAGTGCGATGCTGGCGGGGAGGAACAC
>JBBRVU010000315.1:0-3240 GCA_038246575.1 Actinomycetes bacterium
ACGCCGCCGGGCTCAGCTGGGGTCCTCACCACGCCAGCGTAGCCAGGCCGGTGGACAAGGCCAGCGCTCGCGGCGTCGTCGCGGCGGGTGTCGGCACCGGCCGACTACGTCGCTGCCTTCTTGGCCGACTTCTTGGCCGTCTTCTTCGCGGTCTTCTTCGCGGTCTTCTTGGCTGCCGAGCGCTTCTTGGGCGCCGGTCCCTTGGCCCGCTTCTCGGCCAGCAGCTCGACCGCACGCTCGATGGTGACGGTCTCTACCGCGTCGGCCTTGCGCAGCGTGGCGTTCGTCTCGCCGTCGGTGACGTACGCACCGAAGCGACCTTCCTTCACGACCACCGGGGCACCGGATGTCGGGTCCGGGCCCAGCTCGCGCAGCGGCGGAGCGGCTGCCCGCCGGCCACGCTGCTTGGGCTGGGCGTAGATCGCCAGCGCCTCCTCGAGCGTGATGTCGAACATCTGCTCCTCACGCTCCAGCGACCGCGAGTCGGTGCCCTTCTTGAGGTACGGCCCGTAGCGGCCGTTCTGGGCGGTGATCTCGTCCTTGTCGGCCGGGTCGACCCCGACCACCCGCGGCAGGCTCAGCAGCCGCAGCGCATCGTCGATCGTCACGGTGTCCAGCGACATCGTCGACAGCAACGATCCGGTGCGCGGCTTGGCGTTCTTGGGCGAGTCCTCGGGGAGGACCTCGGTGACGTACGGGCCGTAGCGACCGGCCTTTGCGATGACCGGCAGGCCGCTGGCCGGGTTGGTGCCGAGGTCGCGGTCACCGCTGGGTGCGGCCAACAGCTCCTCGGCCTTCTCGACGGTCAGCTCGTCGGGAGCCATGTCCTCGGGCACCGACGCGCGATGCGAGTCCTCGTCGCCGTCCGCCCCGCGTTGCACGTATGGGCCGTAGCGACCGACCCGCAGCACGATCCCCTCACCGATGGGGATCGAGTTGACCTCGCGGGCGTCGATGTCGCCGAACCCCGACACCAGCTCTTGAAGCCCCGGGTCGCCGTCCTCTGCCCCACCGAAGTAGAACTTGCGCAGCCAGTCGACGCGGTTCTCCCGGCCGCCGGCGATGCTGTCGAGGTCCTCCTCCATCGCCGCAGTGAAGTCGTAGTCGACGAGGGACCCGAAGTGCTTCTCCAGCAGACCGATCGTGGCGAACGCCAGCCAGGCCGGCACGAGGGCGGAGCCCCGCTTGAAGACGTACCCGCGGTCGATGATCGTCCCGAGGATCGATGCGTACGTCGACGGCCGGCCGATGCCCCGCTCCTCGAGGGCGCGCACCAGGGTCGGCTCGGTGTAGCGGGACGGCGGCGACGTGGCATGCCCGTCCGGCTCGAGGTCGAGCACGGTCAGCGCGTCACCCTGGCGCATCTGCGGCAACCGGCGCTCCTGGTCCGCGCCCTCACGCGCGGCTGCCGACTCGTCCTCGTCGCGGCCTTCCTCGTAGGCAGCAAGAAAGCCGCGGAAGGTGATGACGGTGCCGCTGGTGGAGAACTCGGCGTCGCCGAAGGGCTGGCCCCCGGCCGGCGCGGCCCCGAGCCGGACCGTGACGGTCTGACCCCGTGCGTCGGCCATCTGCGAGGCCACTGTGCGCTTCCAGATCAGGTCGTAGAGCGCGAGCTCGTCGCGACTGACCTCACCGGACACCTGCCCCGGCGTGCGGAACGAGTCGCCCGACGGTCGGATCGCCTCGTGCGCCTCCTGGGCGTTCTTCACCTTGCGCTCGTAACGACGCGGGGTGTCGGGGACGTACTCCGGCCCATAGATGTCGCGAGCTTGCGCACGTGCCGCGTTCAGCCCCGACTCCGAGAGCGTCGTGGAGTCGGTGCGCATGTAGGTGATGTGGCCGTTCTCGTACAGCCGCTGGGCGACCCGCATCGCGGTCTGCGCGGTCATGCGCAGCTTGCGACTGGCCTCCTGCTGAAGCGTCGAGGTCATGAACGGCGCCGCGGGTCGGCGGGTGTAGGGCTTGTCCTCGACCGAGCGGACACTGAAGTCCACCTCGCGCAGGGCGTCGGCCAGGCTCCGGGCGGTCGCCTCGTCGAGCTGGACACCGTCGAAGCGCGCGACCGACTTCCCATCGCTGCCGAAGTCACGACCCGTCGCCACTCGCCGGCCGTCGACGACGACGAGACGCGCGTCGAAGGCATTCGACCGGTCGCCGTTGTCGGCTGCCTTGTCGAGGGTGGCCTCGATGTCCCAGTACGAGGCGCTGCGGAACGCGATGCGCTCCCGCTCCCGCTCGACGACCAGCCGGGTCGCGACCGACTGGACGCGGCCGGCGGACAGGCCTTGGCGCACCTTGCGCCAGAGCACCGGCGACACCTCGTAGCCGTAGAGCCGGTCCAGGATGCGCCGGGTCTCCTGCGCGTCCACGAGGTGCAGGTCGAGGTCGCGGGTCTGCTCGATGGCGGCCCTGATCGCGTCCCGGGTGATCTCGTGGAAGACCATCCGGCGGACCGGGACCTTGGGCTCGAGGACCTGCAGCAGGTGCCAGGCGATGGCCTCGCCCTCGCGGTCCTCGTCCGTGGCGAGGAAGAGCTCGTCTGCGTCCTTGAGAGCGCGTTTGAGCTCGGCGACCTTGCGCTTCTTGTCGGCGTCGACGACGTAGTACGGCTCGAAGTCCGCATCGACGTCGACGGCGAACTTGCCGAACCGGCCCTTCTTCTCCGAGGCAGGCAGCTCGGAAGGCGTGGGCAGGTCGCGGATGTGCCCGACACTGGCCTGGACGTCGTAGCCCTTGCCGAGGTAGCCCTCGATCGTCTTCGCCTTGGTCTGCGACTCGACGATCACCAGCCGACGGGTGCCGGACGGTGTCTGGTCGGTGTCGGCCACGTGCCTCACTTCCGGTATCGGATCAGAGCTGGGCGAGGCCCGCTTCGTCCTTCTCGTCCTCGGCAACCGCGATGCTCTTGCGCTTCGAGAAGACCACAGCGCCCACGATCACGGCAACTGCCAGGAGGGCGATGAGCACCCGCAGCCCGGTGCTCGAGCTGTCACCGATCGAGAGTGACACGACCGCCGGGGCGATCAGCAGCGAGACCAGGTTCATCACCTTGAGCAAGGGGTTGATCGCCGGGCCGGCAGTGTCCTTGAACGGGTCGCCGACGGTGTCGCCGATGATCGTCGCCTCGTGCGAGGGCGAGCCCTTGCCGCCGTACGCGCCGTCCTCGACCATCTTCTTGGCGTTGTCCCACGCCCCGCCGGAGTTGGCGAGCAGGATGGCCATCAGGGTGCCGGTGGCAAT
>JBBRVU010000316.1:0-3207 GCA_038246575.1 Actinomycetes bacterium
GGCGCTGGCACGGCCGGCGAGACTGCGCTGGAGGCGCTGATCGACCTGGCGTGCGAGGTGCGCGATGTCGAGCATTTCCGCTCCGACGACCCGGTGGAGGCCGCCAGGATCGTGGTCTCCGACGAGGTGGCCGTGCTGTGGGGCCGTGTCCTGGAACGGCGCGGTCCGGGTGTGGCGCGTAGCAGCACCCGGCGCCGCAACCGGCCTCGACGCGCAGGTCTGCGTCGATTTGATTAACGGAACCGTCGACTGGAGGGCGCCCATCACCTTCGTGCGCACGGGGCCGACGGCGTTGCTGCTAGCCGGGCGTTCCGCACATCGAGGTCGGTGGCTTGTCCGGGTGCGAGCTAGCGCGGTTTGGTGGGGTCAGGAGCGCTGGGGTGGGTCCTCGGCTTGGTGGAAGGCCTTCAGGGACAGGGCTTGGAGTTCGGTGACGAGTTCGTGGAGCCGGCGGGCGTTGTCGAACCATTCCTGGTAGCGCTGCTGCTGGTCGGCGGTGATCTTGCGGGTCACGGTCTTGCCGGCCACAGCTCTGGTCCAGCTCAGGTAGGGGCCGTGGAGTTCTGGTGGGTCGCCTTGGCAGCGGCAGCCGGCCTTGCCGCAGGCGGTGCTGCGCCACACCAGGCTGCCGGGTAGCGCGAAACCGATCTCGCCGAGCTCTCGGGCCAGCCGGGCCTGAGTCCGTCGTTGCCGACCGCCGGGCTCGGCCATCGTCGTCACTCTCCTTCTCCGCGTGTCGTCGCGGTCACCTTAGCCTTGAAGCGTGATACTTCAAGTGTCCGGCTCGTCGCCGGACCGGCTGGAGGTCTGGGTGTCACGAGAACGAGCCCGCATCGGTTACGGACCGCCAGTCGCGGACAAGGCGATGGGCGCGCTGCCGGTGGTCGCGGAGTTCGCCCGCCGGCTGGACCTGGCCGGGATCGTGGACCGGGCCTGCCCGGTCCGGGATTTGGCGCTACTGACGCACGGGCAGGTGATCGAGGCGCTGGTCGCCAACCGGCTGACCTCCCCGGCGCCGCTGGTCCACGTGCAGGACTGGGCGCGCCAGTGGGCTGTCCAGGAGATCTTCGGGATCGACCCGAGTGCGCTCAACGACGACCGGATCGGCCGGGCGCTGGACGCGATCGCGCCCCAGCTGGCCGGCATCGTCGGGTCGGTCGGCGCGGCCGCGATCGCCGCGTTCGGCCTGGACGTGGCCCGGCTGCACTGGGACATGACCTCGATCAGCTTGTTCGGTGCCTACGCAGACCCGCAGGAAGGCTTCGCGACGCCCCGGTTCGGCCACCCCAAGGACCGCCGCACCGACCTCAAACAGATCCAGGCCGGCCTGGCTGTCACCGCCGACGGCGGGATCCCGGTCTTCCACCGCGCCTATCACGGTGGGGCCGGGGAGATCGCGCAGGTCACCGGTGCGATGGAAGCGCTCCGCAAGCTCGCCGGGCCACGCACGTTCTTGATGGTCGGGGACTCCAAGCTCATCTCCTACGACAACGTGCGCGCCCTGATCCAGGCCGAGGTCACGTTCATCGCCCCCGCTTCCAAGACCTACGTCAAGGCCACCACGCTGGCCCAGCAGCAGGCGCTGGCCACCACCGACGCGGTCGAGGTGGACTACATCGCCGAACGCGACGCCGACAAGCCAGCCGAGCTCCGTGGCCGCTGGCGGGTCCGCGAAGACACCATGACACTGCCCGCCCCCAAGGGCAGCAAAGGACCAGCCCTGGCGCTGCGCCGAGTCTTCGCCTGGTCCTCCCGCCGCGCCGATGCCGCCCAGGTCGCCCGGACCAAGAAACTCGACCGGGCCCGCGATGACCTCGAACGCCTCAGCCGGGGTCTGGGAGGCCGGCACTACCCCGACGCCCAGGCCGTCCAGCAGCGCGTTGCGACCATCGCCAGCGGGCGCCGCGTCAGCAGCTACCTCCGCACCGACGTCGGGACCGACCCGGTCACCGGCAAACCGACCCTGAACTGGCACTACGACGACACCGCGCTGGCTGCCGAAACCGCCACCGACGGCTGGTACGCGCTGCTGACCAACCTCGACCCCGACCTCGCCGACGCCAGCGAAGTACTACGCCGCTACAAAGGCCAGGAAGTCTCCGAACGCCGCTACAGCAACATCAAAGGACCGCTCGCGGTCGCCCCGATGTTTTTGAAGAACAACCGGCGCATCGAAGCCCTCATCACCGTGATCTGCCTGTCACTGCTCATCTTCAGCCTCACCGAACGAGCATTGCGCCTGGCCATCGCCCCCGCGCTCGTCCTGGCCGGGCTCTACGCAGGACGACCAGCCAAACCCACCGGCCGACTCACCTTCCAGGCCCTGTCCCGGCTCCGACTGATCCCCGCCACCACCGACACCCCAGCCGTCATCCCCGAACCGCCACCGCTACAAGCCAACATCCTGCACCTGCTCGGCGTCGACCCAACCCGACCACGATGATCACCAGCCAGACGTCCCAGAAAACCCACGCTCACGCACGTGCGGAACACCCGGCTAGCTCGTCACGTCCTTGCTCGTGAAGTGCGCCCACGCCGCACCGAGGAACACCACGATGTACGCGCCCTGCAGCAGCACGCCCCGCACGAGGTCACGCGTCAGCACCGGGTCGCGGAACAGGTCGACGAAGGCCAGCCAGTAGCGCGTCGGCAGGTACGGCCGTACGGACGAGGCAGCCTCCAGCCCGACCAGCACGGTCGAGCCGACGAGCAGGGCCACCGCGCCGAGCGCCGCGCCGAGCGGCGAGTCGGTGGTCGTCGACAGGAACAGCGCGACTGCTGCGACGCCGAGCATGGACCAGCCGACGTACGCGACGGCCAGCACCGTGCGCAGCGACGCCTCCGTCGTCGTGAGCGACGTCCCGCTGGTGGAGGTGAGCGGCGCCGAGCCGAACAGCTGCGTGCCGACGACGTAGGCGCTCACGGCCACCAGCGTCACCGCCGTCGCCGTGAAGGCCATCACCGACAGCAGCTTCGCGACCAGCAGCCGGGTGCGGCCGACCGGTCGTATGAGCAGATAGCGCAGCGTGCCGGCCTGCGCCTCACCGGCGACGCTGTCACCGGCCACGACGGCCACGGCCAGCGGGAGGAACAGCGGCAGCACGATCGCCAGCGCCGCAGCCGGGAACAGGGCGCCGTTCTCCAGCACCGCTGCCAGGAACGCCGGGCCGGTGCCGGGGCGCGGGGCGACGCCGCTCGCGGCCAGGA
>JBBRVU010000317.1:0-3163 GCA_038246575.1 Actinomycetes bacterium
CGGTCTCCCTACGGGGTTAGGACCAATACCGTTCAGTTATGGTGGTAGGGCGGTGTAGGCGGCTGGGCGTTGTGGCTGGGGCCAGGTGGCGTGGTGGGCGCGCTTGACGTGCCACTTGGGCATCTTGCGTTTGATGACGCGGGGCGCCGCGCGTAGCCGCCGGGCCGGGTTGAGCCGGGTGAGAAGTCGGCGGAGGAGGTCTTGCCACAGGCGCTCGCGGCCGTGCTTGTCAGGGGGGGAAAGCGCCCTGGTGGGCGACGGTCTGGCGGGTGATGCGCAGCGCGGCGACGAAGCTGACGCGGTCTGGGTCGTGTCCGGCGTGCAGTGCGGCGTCGGCCATCAGTGAGCGGATGGCGTAGTGGCAGCACAGGTGTCCCCAGATCTCCTGCCGTACCAGGTCCGGGGACTTGGAACGCAGCACGGTGCGTGGTCCGCGTTGGTGGGTCTTGAGCTCGTCGAAGGCCAGCTCGATCTCCCAGCGCTGGACGTAGGCCGCGGCCAGCTCGGTCGCCGACGCCACGGCTGGGTCGGTGATGGTGGTGAACAGCCGGTAGGGCTCGGGATTGTCCCGGCCGTCGGCGACGGTGTAGTCGATGACGCGCACCGTGATCGGCTCGGCGCTGCGGTCGGTCGACAGCCGGATCTGGGCCAGCCAGGAGTCATCGGCCAGGGTCTGCAGATGCTGCGGGCGCAGCCCGGTCTTGGCCCGCCACAGCAAGTCGGCCCCGGTCGCGATCGCCTTGCTCCACAGGGCATAGGAGGTGAAGCCGCGGTCGGCCAGCAGCAGCATCCCGGGTTGCAGCCGACCGAGCAGATCCTCGGCCAGCGCCGGTTCTGAACTGGTGTAGGGACCGACCTCGGCGTCGAAGATCGCATGTGTGCCGCACTCAGCCAGCGCGACCAGCCGAGCCTGCGGGAACGCCGACTTCTCGCCCTTGTTCACCCCGGGCCGGCCGAAGAACGCCTCGTTCTCAGCAGTGTCGGCGACATCCAGACAGGTCCCGTCGATCGCGACCAGCCGCCTTCCCGCCAGCCACGCACCCGGCGTCCGCTCGGTTGCCAACGGCTTGGCGACCTTGGTGAACAACGCCGCCAGCGGCTCGTGACCGAGCCGGGCCCGGGCCTGGAAGATCGCCGACTTCGACGGTGGCGTGAAGCTCTGCTCCCAGCCCGAGGCCCAGGACAACCCGTCGGTCAACTGGCTCAGCACATCCTCATACGAACCCTCGGAGTACAAAGCCATCCCGATCGAGAAGTACGCCATCACCCGCGCCGGCAACATCCGATGGCGCTGCTCGGTACGGCCCGCAGCGGCGATCACCTCATCGACCAGATCCGGCGGGAACACCCGCGTCAGCACACCCACCGACACCAGGTCCGACAAGCGACGATCCGACTCGGGCTTCTTCCACCCAGAACGAGGCACACCAGCAAACTACAACCGTGTAAGCCTAACTGAACGGTATTGGACCTAACCGCGTTCTGCCGGCTCGAGGAACTCTGTCTGATTTCGTCGGGCAGCAGCTTGAGACCGACCGGGCGGCGCTGTCCTGCCGGGTCACCGGGCCCGATTGATGGTGCGGCGCTGCGGCTGTGTGAAGGCGTCACACGCGACAGCGTCACCCGAGCGCTCGCGCCGAGCCGTGTTCGGGTATTGGCGACGAATGCTGCTCGTCACATCTGCCGCTACCGGTGTCCCGGGTGCGGTCGCGTGTGGCGCCAGGACACCAGCAGGGCCGCCGAACCGCGGGCCAAGTTGAGCCGGGGCGGGCTGCGCTAGGCGCTCCACGGCGATCGAAGAGCAGAACGACGGTCCACAGCAGCAACCTCTCGATCGAGCCACGTTCCGGTGCTCGCTCGACCACGGTCAGCGCTGCGAGTGCGGCAGGGCGGAGTCCAGGGCCGCTGCGTGCGCCTCCAAACGGATCCGCAACTGCTGCTGGTCGTCGTCCACGGTGATGCTGGCCCGCACCTCGCTGCCGTCGGCGCAGGGCAGCGTCCGTTCGATGCCGTAGTGGCTCGTGCTGAGCACGGCCCAGTCGACCAGGGCGCCGCACGACGTGCCGGGCAGGTCCGCCGCGAGGGTGCCCCATGAGGGCTGCCTGGCCACTGCCTTCTGCACGTTCACCAGCACCGGCGCCTGTTCCTGCTCCTGCTGGAGTCCCCAGCCGGCTCCCGCCGCTCCGGCGGCGGCCAGCAGGGCCACCAGGCCCGCGCCCCGTCGCAGCCGACCGGGCGCGGGCTCCTGCTCAAAGACCGGACCGGCGCTCACCAGGTCCAGCCGCACCTCCGGTGCCCTCTGCGTCGGGATCACGGTCCGTCCTCCGCCGCACCGAAGCACCCAGTCGGGGCGCTCCGCCGGGTCTGCGGACGGTACGCGCGCCGCTTCGGCCGGCGCGCAACCAGCACCATCAGTTGACGTCTCCGCATGGCGACCTCCTCGGGGAGCGTGGCCGCTGAGCCGTCGGCGAGCAGTCATGGGCGGCGTCAACGATGGCGCCCACTCTGCAGGCAATCTGCCGCATCTCGCGTCGATGAGAACCCTCGGTTCGCGGCAGTGTGGCGGGTTCCGGGGTGCGGCGTGCAACGTGTGTACCGGCTCCTACTCTGTGGACGACACCTCGAGCCCACCTCGGACGCCGACCGCGACGAGCTCGGCGCGCGAGCGCACGCCCAGCTTGCGGAAGACCTGGCGCAGGTGCGCCTCGATCGTCTTGGGAGAGAGGAACAGGGCGGCCGCCGCCTCACGGTTGGTCGCCCCGTCGACCACCAGCTGGGCGACCCGCCGCTCCTGCTGGGTCAACCGTGCCAGCGCCGCGGGGTCGCGTCGCTCCATACGTGCGCCGCTCGCCGCGAGCTCCTGCCGTGCTCGCCGTGCCCAGACGGGCGCGCCCAGCCTCTCGAACGTGGTGAGTGCCTCGTCCAGCTGCTGCCGTGCGTCGACGCGGCGGCCCGTGCGGCGCAGGCGCTCGCCGTAGAGCAGCTGTGTGCGAGCCCGTTCGAAGGGGAGCACACCCGGGCGGTGCTCGCGCAAGGCCAGCGCGAAGTGCGTGTCCACGGCCCGGTCGTCGTCAAGCAGGCCGCGGCACCGGGCGACTGCGGCGCGGCCCCAGCTGCGTCCGGTCCTCCTGACGAGCACGTCGTACTGGTCGAGCGTGCGCTC
>JBBRVU010000318.1:0-3127 GCA_038246575.1 Actinomycetes bacterium
GGCGTGACTGCCCCCACGCCGCTGGAAACCCGTTACCGGCGGGTGCTCCGGCTGCTGCCCGAGACCTACCGGGCCACGTGGGCGGAGGACATGGTCGGCGCCCTGCTCGACACCCGCGGGGTCGACGGCAGCGGCAGCGACGAGGACCAGCTCGCAGGTCTCGGCCGACCGGGCGTCGCCGAGGTGACCAGCATCGTGTTCACCGCGGTTCGCGCTCGGCTGGGCGTCTTCGGCGCCACCCCGCGGCAAGCACTGTGGGGCGAGGCGGTCCGACGCTGCGCGCTCGTCAGCCTGCTGGTCCTGGCCAGCGACGTCATGGCCAGGGCGTTCTGGGACCTGGCCGTCCGGCGCACGCTGGACCTGACCTTCGTCGTGTTCTCGGCGCCGGGCTGGCTGGTGACAGGGCCCCTGCGAACAGCGTTGGCCCTGGCGTCATTGCTGTGGCTGCCTGCCTTCCTCGCCCTCGTCCTGGACCGGCGGGTCACCGCGACCGTGCTGGCGACAACGGCCCTGGTGCCGACTTTGGTGCGCGGGGTGCTGGAACTGCGCGGGTCCCCGGCCCTGGCCCCGACGCTGGTCATTCACCTGCTCGCCGTGCTGCTGCCGGTAGCGGCCCTGACGGCCTTCCACCACGGCGCGCCCCGGCTCCCACGGCGACCCTGGTTGGTCGCCCTGACGGTGGGCGCGGGCCTGTTGGTGGTGCCGGCGTCGCTGGTGCAACACGTTCAGGGCCCACTCCCCGACCCGGGGTGGGCGCGCGCCGTGCTGCTGGACTGGTCGGGCGTGCTCGCGATCGGCGTCACCATCGTCGGCGCCGCGCACCTGGCGCGACGCCGGGCCGGACGGCCGTTCGGCGGCCCGGCCTGGACCCTGGCACTGACCCTGGTCGGGATCAGCGCATCCGCGCAGCGGGCGGCCAGCCTGCTCGACTACCTGCGCCTGTCCGGCCAGCTGCAGTCAGAAGTGGTTCTGCTGACGACCGGCGCCGTCGAGCTCGTTCTGGTCGTCACGGTGACCTCCGTCCTCGCGACGGTGTCCCGGGCCGACCTCCGCGCCCAACCACTTCACGGAGCCCTGAGGCATCGCTGATCTCCTGCTGTGCTGAGACCACGGACCCGCCCAGGTCGTCAGGCCAGACCCGCGGCCGCGAACGCGTCCGCCGAGGCCCGGATCGTCGCGGCCGGGCCGACCACGCCCGCCACCGCGTCGAGCGTCTTGAGGCCCTCGCCGGTGTTGAAGATGACCGTGTCGGCCTGCGGGTCGAGCTGCCCCGCCGCGAGCAGCTTGCGCAGCACGGCGACGGTGACGCCGCCGGCGGTCTCGGCGAAGATCCCCTCGGTGCGGGCCAGCAGCCGGATGCCCTCGACGATCTCCTCGTCCGTGACGTCCTCGACCGCTCCCCTGGTGCGCGCCACCGTGTCCAGGACGTACGGCCCGTCGGCCGGGTTGCCGATCGCGAGCGACTTGGCGATGGTCGCGGGCCGGACCGGACGGACCACGTCGTGACCGGACTTGAACGCCGCGGACACCGGCGAGCAGCCGGTGGCCTGGGCGCCGAAGATGCGGTACGGGGTGTCCTCGACCAGGCCGAGCGACACCAGCTCGCCGAATGCCTTGTCCACCTTGGTCAGCTGGGACCCCGATGCCACCGGGATCACGACCTGCTCCGGGAGCCGCCAGCCGAGCTGTTCGGCGACCTCGAAGCCGAGCGTCTTGGACCCCTCGGCGTAGTAGGGGCGCACGTTGACGTTCACGAACGCCCAGTCCTCGCGCTCCCCGGCCAGCTCGGAGGCGACCCGGTTCACGTCGTCATAGCTGCCCTCGACCGCCACCAGCGTCCCGCCGTACACCGCGGTCGCCACGATCTTCTGCTGCTCGAGGTCGGCGGGGATCAGCACCACCGAGCGGATGCCGGCGCGGGCGGCGGCAGCCGCGACCGCGTTGGCCAGGTTCCCGGTCGACGGGCAGGCCAGCGTGGTGAACCCGAGCTCACGCGCCGCGGCCAGCGCGACGCCGACGACCCGGTCCTTGAACGAGTGGGTCGGGTTGGCGCTGTCGTCCTTGACCCACAGCGCGCGCATCCCGAGCTCGCGGGCCAGGTTGTGCGCGGGCACCAACGGCGTACGACCGGGCTCGAGGTTCGGGATGTCACGGACGTTCGCGGGCACCGGGAGCAGGTCCTGGTACCGCCAGATGTTCTCCGGCCCGGCCTCGATCGACGCACGCGTGATCGGTCCGTTGGCACCAAACTCGTAGGCCACCTCGAGCGGCCCGAAGCACTCCATGCAGGCGTAGAAGGGCCCGAGCGGCGTGGTCGAGCCGCATTCGCGACAGGCAAGATGCCGCGCGGGGCCGAGGTCGGGGCCCCTGGACACGGTCACGGGGGCGGAGTCGGTGGTGAGGCGGGCACTGGTGGCACCGGAGATCATGAGCGGAGGTCCTTCCTCATCTTTCCCGGTGACGCGATGCCCCGGGTCGGAGTTGGCACCGTGACAAAGCAATCGCGTCCGTGTGACGGACTCAGATCGCTTCGTGCGGTTGCCGGGGCTTCAACGGGCCGTTCCCTCTGCCCCTCTGGATGAGCGGTATTCAGTTGTGATGGGCACTGTACGACGGCTGGCGACCTCGATCGAGCCGTGGTCCGGCGGGTGGGACGCGAGTAGCGTCGCGCGAGTGCGTCTCGGGCTGCGGGTCCGGCAGGTGGCCAACCTGGTCAACCTGTCCACGCCGCTCGGCGCCCTGATCGCTCTGGCCGGCCGGGCGACGCTGACCCGCGGGCCGGACGGGCTCATCCTCGCCCGCTGCTACCGCCTGCGGGTCCCCGCGGCCCCGGCGTTCACCATCGGGAACGTGATCCTGCTGCGCCTCGACGACGCCGGGCTGGCGCGGCGCCCGCTCCTGGTTGTGCACGAGTCCCGCCATGCCACGCAGTACGCCTGGTGCATCGGGCCGGTCATGCTCCCGCTGTACTTCGCGGCTGCTGCGTGGTCCTGGCTGCGCTGCCGCGACTTCTCGACGTACAACGTGTTCGAGCGACTGGCCGGGCTCGCCGACGGCGGATACCAGGACCGGCGTGCGTGACCGGGGCGCCGACCGGGAAGATCGTCGCCATGACTGAGGCAACGAC
>JBBRVU010000319.1:0-3121 GCA_038246575.1 Actinomycetes bacterium
CGCCGACATGACGGGGCCCGCCGTGCTGCTCGTCAGCGCCGACCCGTGGCTGCGCGCTTCCCTGTCCGAGGTTCTCTCCGCCCCCGGCAGCCCGGCGGGTCGCGTGACGGCAGTGGCCGAAGCGTCCACAGCGGTCGACCGAACGGCGGCGTCGGCGGTCGCGGTCTTCGACACCGCCGGCGCGGACACACCCGTCGCCGCGTGGTGCGCTCAAGTCGCGCGGGCCGGCTCCGGGCCGGTGCTGGTGCTGCACGACGTGGCCGATGTCGACCTCCTCAGCGCCTGCCTCGAGGCCGGCGCCGCGGGGTTCCAGACCAAGGACCTGTCGGTGGCGGAGCTGGGCGCGGCGATCGAGGCCGTGCGACGGGGCGAGATGGTGGTCCCCGGCAACATGCTCGGGTCGCTGCTGGGCAGCCTGATCAAGCGCCGCCGCCGTGACGGCCAGGCCGAGGAGAGGTACGCCACTCTCACCCGCCGCGAGCGGGAGGTGCTCAGCGCCATCGCCGCCAACGAGGATGCCGCGGCGATCGCCCGACGCCTGGTCATCAGCCCGCAGACGGCGCGCACGCACATCCAGAACGTCCTGGGGAAGCTCGACGTCCACTCCCGTCTCGAAGCGGCCAACTTCGCCCACCAGCACGGCTATGACACGTCGCCGAGAAAGCGGGCCGGATGAGCCTCACCATGACCAGTCGCCCTGCCCGCACCGCCGACGTCGCGGTGCGGCGGCGACGGGGCAACACCGTCTATCTCGTCCGCACCGGCGCCGAACGCGTCTACGAGCTGAACGACACGGCGTTCGCCATCTGGGAGCTCTGCGACGGCGAGACCGCGGTCCGCGAGATGGTCGAAGCGGCCAGCGAGCTGTTCGCTGCCTCGCCGCAGAGCCTCGAACGCGATGTGCTCACCGCCCTCGCTGAGCTGCGCGACGACGGTTTGATCTTGGACAACCCCCTCCCGTTGTGAGAACCAAGTGACCCTGCGTGAGATCAATGACGGTGCGTGGACGCTTGGTGACGACTACCGCCATTTATCCGGAAAGTCCTTCCTTATGTCTTGCTCACGCGCCTGACCTGCCCGGATGATGTCCGGCGGGTCACCTTCGGCATGACTCGTTCACACAGGCTCAGTCGACTGGGGGAAGCACGTGCGTGGTGGTGAGCAGCGACCCGACCGCCGGTCCGGGGACCAGCGGTCGCTGGTGTCGGCCCGGCTGGCCAGCCGTGCTGCGCGGGTCCGCGCCGAGGCGACGGCAGCGCTGCTCGACGTCGTGCTCATCGCCGGGGGCTACTGCTTCGTGCTGCTGCTGCGGACCTTCGGCGACGCCACGACGACCCAGTGGAAGGAGCTGCTGCACTTCCTCCCGGTCGCCGTCCTGATCACCCTGCTCGTCGCCTGGCGCTGGGGCCTCTACGCCCAGGTCTGGCGCTATGCGAGTGTCGCCGAGGCGCGCCGCGTGCTGCTCGCCGGTGTCACCTCCGCCGTGCTGGTGACCGCCGTGTCCCTCTCGGTCGGGCGACCGATGCCCCTCTCGGTCAGCGTCCTCGGCTCCATGACGGTCACCATGCTGCTGGGTGCCGTGCGCTTCCAGTCGCGGCTGTTCGCCTTCCACCGCCGGCAGCAAGACCTCGGTGGCGGGCTGCGGGTGGCGGTCCTCGGCGCCGGTGACGCCGCGGCCCAGCTGATCCGCACGATGCGGCACGACCCGCACAGCGGCCTTGTCCCGGTCGCGATGTTCGACGACGACCCTCGCACCCACGGGCGGTCAGTCTCCGGTGTGCCGGTGCACGGCGCGTTCGAGGCCCTCACCGAGGTGGCGGCAGGCACCGAGCTGCACCAGGTGATCCTGGCGGTCCCGACGGCGACCCAGGAGACGGTGCGCCGCGCTGCTGACCTGGCCGACCTCGTCGACCTGCCGCTGCGGGTCCTGCCTCCGGTGCGCGAGCTGGTCGGAGGGAAGGTGCGCACCACGGCGATCCGCGACCTGCGCATCGACGACCTGCTCGGGCGGACCCCGATCGACACCGACCTCGCGTCGGTGCGGGCGCTGCTGGAGGGCCGGCGGGTGCTGGTCACCGGCGCCGGCGGCTCGATCGGGTCCGAGATCGCCCGACAGGTCAGCGACTGCGCGCCGGCCGAGCTGCTCCTGGTCGAGCACGACGAGACCCACCTGCACGACGTGATGGCCACCCTCCACTCGCCGGCGACCCCGCTGCTCGCCGACATCCGGCACCGCGACCACATGAACCGCCTGTTCCTGCGACACCGGCCCGAGGTCGTCTTCCACGCCGCGGCGCACAAGCACGTGCCCATCCTCGAGGTGCACCCCAGCGAGGCGGTGAAGACCAACGTGATGGGCACCCGCAACGTCCTCGACGCCGCACTCGACTCGGGCGTCGCGCGCTTCGTGTTCATCTCCACCGACAAAGCCGTCGCCCCCTCGAGCGTGATGGGCGCGAGCAAGCGCCTCGGTGAGCTGATGACGCTGGACGCGGGCGACCGGGCTCGGCACTTCAGCGCCGTCCGCTTCGGCAACGTCCTGGGCAGCCGCGGCAGCGTCATCCCGACCTTCCGCCGCCAGATCGAGGCGGGCGGCCCGGTGACCGTCACCGACGCCCGCATGACGCGCTTCTTCATGAGCATCCCCGAGGCCGTCCAGCTCGTCCTGCAGGCGAGTGCCCTGTCCGCGGGGGGCGAGATCTTCATGCTCGAGATGGGCGAGCCGGTCCGCATCATCGACCTGGCCAAGCGCATGGTGCGCCTCTCCGGCTACCGCCCCGGCTCCGACATCGAGATCCGGGTGATCGGCATGCGGCCGGGCGAGAAGCTCACCGAGGAGCTCCGGGCCCCCGCCGAGCAGCCGACACCCACGAGCCACCCCTCGATTGTTGCGCTCCGACCCGGTGAGGTAGCAGCATCACCAGGAGCCGCGGTCGTGGAGGCTCTGGTCAGGGCCGCCGTGTGCGGCGACGAGGCCTCCGCGCGGAGCGGGGTGTTCGCGCTGGCGACCGGCGCGGAGCGACGATGGCACGAGCAGCGCGTCGTCGACCTACGTGACCGAGACCAGGAAAGCGAAGCATGGACGTCCTCGACTACCTGAAGGTCCTGAGGCGTCGATGGC
>JBBRVU010000320.1:0-3113 GCA_038246575.1 Actinomycetes bacterium
AGGTGCCGAGCCTCGGCAGCTGCCGGGCGACGGGACCGCGCTGACGCTGCGCACTCGCGCTGACGCGAGTCGGCTGCGGGACCGGCTGACGCCGGGGTCGCGGCTGGCGATCGTCGGCGCCGGCTGGATCGGGGCCGAGGTCGCGACGGCCGCGGTCCGCCGCGGGGTCGAGGTGACTGTGCTCGAGGGGCTGGAGGCGCCGCTTGCCGCCGCGCTGCCCGCCGACGTCGGCGCACGGACGTTGTCCTGGTGGGCAGGTGTCGATCTCCGGCTCGGTGTGCAGGTCGCCTCCGTCGAGTCACAGACGGTCCATCTGGCGAGCGGGGGCGAGGTGCAGGCCGACACCGTCCTCGTCGCTGTCGGTGCCCGGCCGGTCGGCGTGCCCGGGGTCGAGCTCACCGGGGCAGGGGCCATCGCCGTCGACGCCAAGCTGGGCACGTCGGCGCCGGACGTGTTCGCAGTCGGGGACTGCGCGTCGTGGCCGTCCAGCCGCTACGGCACCCGGATGCTCGTCGAGCACTGGGACAACGCGCTGCACGGTCCTACCGTCGTCGCGTCCAACGTCCTCGGCGGCACCGACAGCTGGGACCCGGTGCCCTACTTCTGGTCGGAGCAGTGGGGACGGATGGTGCAGTACGCCGGCCATCACCCCGCCGGGGACAGCGTCGTCTGGCGCGAGGGCGAGCAGGGCTGGGCTGCGTTCTGGCTCAACGGTCCCAGGCTCGTCGCTGCCCTGACCGTCGACCGGCCCCGGGACCTCGTGCAGGCCCGGCGACTGATGCTGCGCGACGCCGAGGTCGACGCCGACCGGCTCCGCGATCCCGCGACGCCGGTGTCCTCGGCCGCGCGGTGACCACGCGACAGGGCCGCTGACACCGAACTGCGGTGCCAGCGGCCCTGTCGCTGCTACGTGCTAACGGTGTTCGGCCGGACTAGAGCCGGACCTTGTAGTGCACCCGCTTGGAGACATCCACGCTCAGCTTGTAGCGAGGAGCGCGACCGGCACCCGACACCGTCACCAGGTGCTTGCCCCGGACCTTGGTGCGCAGGAACACGTTCTTGCCCCGCAGGAGCTTGGCCTTGGTGCCCTTCTTCGCGACCGTCTTGCAGGTGGCCGTGAAGCTGCCCGACCGCTGGGTGACCTTGCAGTCGTAGATGCCGGGCTTCTGGACCCGCGACAGGCTGCCGAGGAACGAGCGGTACGGCAGCAGCTGGACCCGCAGCTTGCGGATCTTGCGCTTCGGGGTCCACGTCACGGCGTAGTCACCGTTGGACACCGTGGTGCGACCGACCGTCCTCCATGCGCCTGCCTTCTTGCGTCCCTGCAGGAGCACCGTTGCGCCCTCGAGCAGGGGCTCGCTGGCGACACCGCCACCCGAGCCGGGAGCGCCGACGCTGCCGACGACGCGTGACGCCAGCTTGTCCAGCGTCGGCTTGGGCCGGTTGGCGACCACCCGGGCCGGGCTCAGCGTCGTGCCGCTGGCCGCCCCGGGAGCCGGGGTGGGAGCACCGGACGTCGACGGCGCAACCGTGAAGGCGCGCGTCGCGCTGGTCTTGGCGCCCGAGCTCAGGGTCGCCGTGGCGACGGCCGTGTAGTTGCCCTGACCGAGGTTGAGACCCACCCGCCAGCCGCCCGCGAGGTCCACCGTGGCAGGGAAGACCTTGCCGGCGATGCTGACCTGGACCGAGCTGATGCTTGCGGGCTGCGCTCCGGCCAGCTCGGCCGACAAGTCGGAGGGCTTCGCGACGACGACGCACTTCTCGCCTGTCGCCTCGGCCATCTGGGTCAGCGCCCTGTCGGGCTTGCAGGAGTTGATCGACTCGCCACCGATGGCATAGCTGCGCAGCCGGACGCCCGAGTTGCGCAGCGAGTCCAGCGTGCTCTGTGCGACCGGGGTGGAGCCCTTGCCGTCGGAGAGGAAGAGGACGTACTTCGGACCGGCGGGCGCATTGCCCAGCGCGCTGAGCGCCGTGCTCACCGCGACGTTGAAGTCCGTGCCGTTGGGGTTCTCGATGGTGTTGCCTCGACGCAGGCTCTTGGCGTAGGACACCACCCGCGGCTCGGCGCCGCCCCCGGTGTCGCCCGGCGTCACGAAGCCGAAGTCGGCCGTGTCTGCCGTAGTGCTGAACCGCTCGGCCGAGACCCGGAGGTCTCCCGGCGAGCGCACCAGGCTGGAGTTCAGCGCGATCACGCCGCTGATCTCGCAGTCCAGGGTGTCACCGAGGCTGGTGTCGCCGTTCGGGTTGTCCCCGGCCGTACCAGGGGTGCCGTCACCGTCACAGTCATTGTTGGACGGGCTGACGGTGGACTGGGACCGGTCGATGGCGTAGAGCACGGAGGTGGTCTGCGGGGAGCCCGCCGACACGATGCCCTTCAGCTCGACCGGACCTGCGGTCAGGGCGCCGGGGTCGTTGATGGAGATGGACGCGGCCGCGGCCTGCGCGCCGGGCGCTGCGCCCAGACCCGTGGCCGACACGAGGACGGCAGTTGCCGCACCCACGACGACCTGAGTCCGTCGACCCTTCATTGCTCGGAACAAGGGATTCCCCCCACGGAGATGTTTGGCTGGGGTCGCCGGAGCTGACGACCGCCAGAGATTGTCATGGAGAACTGTGAATGTGTCCCACTCGTCCCGTCTATCCTCCTTTCGGACGACTAGTGATCACGCAGAGCATCGGCCCACCACCACCCTGTTGCGACCACGCCGGGGAGGGCGGGTACGGGGTTTCATGGCAGGCTTCTCCACGTGGCCGACAACGACATCCTCGAGAGTCTCGTGGCGACCTGGCTGTCCCTCCCCGAGGCGGCCGATTTGCTCGGCCTTCCGCTGACCCGGACGCGACAACTGGTCGCCGAACGGGTGCTCCTGGCCGTGCGCCGGGGTGACAACAATGCGCTGATGGTGCCGGCCGACCTGGTCCAGGACGGCAAGGTCGTCAAGGGCCTGCCCGGTGTCCTGACCCTGCTTGCCGATGCGCGCTTCTCGGACGAGGAGGCGCTGGGCTGGCTGTACACGCCGGACGACTCGTTGCCCGGGACGCCAATGCAGGCGCTGGTGGAGAATCGGGGCACCGAGGTCAAGCGGCGCGCGCAGGCGCTGGGCTTCTGAGCG
>JBBRVU010000321.1:0-3079 GCA_038246575.1 Actinomycetes bacterium
ACCCTCAGCACGACGTCACCAGCACGCCCCTCGCTCAGAATTGCCTCTGCCGCGCCGGGCGATCATCTACCGGACTTTATCCAAAATGTCGTGATACCGGGCTTTGATCAGGAAAATCCAACAGCTCCTCGGCGCCTGGTCGGGCGGGCCACCCAGCCCGCGTCTCAGCCCACCAGGGGCTCGCCCAACGGCAGGGCTTTGCCACCTGTCGCTGTCGACAAGTTGTGGGTGAGCCCGAGCACCAGCGCGGCGTAGCTGAGCCAGAAGCCGGCGAAGATGGCGAACGCCCCCGCGGCCGCAATTCTGGGCGAGTGACGCTGCCCTGACAGCGGCGATGACCAGCCCCAGGCCGGTCGCGGTGCTGACGATCGGGATCGAGGCGGCGGCTGCGGTCGCCGGGACGTACCCGACCAGCACCAGCCCGAGAGCGAGTGAGCCGACGACGAAGGTCGGGACTCCGATGACCGCTGGACAGCCGACCGCCGGTGCCACCACGACCTCCGGCGGCGCGGAATGAGTGTGCCCCGTGCTCTGATCTGCAAGATCGGTCATGGACGACTCCTCGTCTGGTGACCGCACCGGGATCCCGATATGAGACGGGCGTCCGTTGTGCGGTGCTCGCTCCCGCTACGCCCGAGGTACGCCGGTAACGCCGAGGTGACGACGCTGACAAGACAGCCCGCTGACCGGTGTCAACCGGCCAGGTGGCCGTACCCGAGCCTGCCCATCCCCGCGTAGTCGCTGAGCTCCCCCACCGACTTCTGCACGTTTCCGCCAGCGTCGCGGAAGGCCGAGGTGTCCGGGCCAGTCGGGCGATCGGAGGCGTTGTCGCGGTAGACGTTTCCGCCTCCGGACCCCGGCCCGTCCGTCAGCGACGTGCTGGCACCCGAGTCGATGAGCACGTTGTGATGCCAGACCGTGTTCGACGCGCCGTTGGAGACCTGTCCGTTGGACGGCCCGTAGCCGGTGCGCAGGGTGTTGTGGTCGACCTCGACACCCCCGAACGACCCTCCGGACGAGGGTTTCCCGATCTTGATGTCCCGCCCGCGGGGCATGTTCTGGACCAGGTTGTGGTGGATACGAATCCCCGAGTTGGCTGAGTCCACGTCGACGTAGAGACCGTGGTCCTGCTGACCCCCGTGGCCGCTCACTCCTGGATTGTCGTGAATGAAGTTGTAGGCGATCTCTGTGTTGGTCAGTGACTGCCCAGGACGGACCAGGGTGTACATGCCACCGCCAGACCCGTCGACGTTGTTGTAGCCGTAGAAGCCGGATCCACCGTCGAGCTTGACCATGTGTCCCTGTGGGTCGGGGGAGGTCCAGCGGTTGTTCAGACCGATCACTCGCCAGTTCCGGCCACCGGAGATCCGCAGTGGGCCGTCGAGCCACGGCTCGTTGCCGGGCGGCGCGTAGACGGTGACGTTGTCTGCGAATGCCACGCTGACCGATTCACGCCGGGTCCAGTTCCCCTGCAGGACGAGGAAGCCACCCGCCGGCAACGACTTCAGCGCTGTCGTCAGAGAGGTGGACCCGTCGTAGACCCGCGCGCCGGCAGGGATGGCCAGGGACGGCGACTCGCCGAAGCCCCCCGTCGGCGCGGGCGCGCGGGGCGCCGGGGGCGGTTGGGTCGCCTGCGGTGGCGTCGTGGACGGCGGTTGACCAGAAGTCCCCGGACCCACCGGGGCCTTGGGTCGCGGTGACGACGACTTGCTCGGAGCCGATCCCCTCGTCGGCGTGTCCGTTGCTCTGGGGCGAGGGTCGCCCGACTGTCGCGAAGGACGACTCGAACCCTTCGCCTTGCTCGTGACCGTCGACGAGCGAGCCCTTGGAGCCGTGGAGCCGGTCCGCGTCGTCGCGGCGCCGGTCCGCGTCGTCGCGGTGCCGGTCCCGGTGGTCGCCGTGCCGGTTCCCGCCGTCGCCGACGGGGTCCTCGTTGTCGCCGGACCGGTCGAGCGCGACGTCGTCGACCTGCCCACCTGGGACGAGACGGCCCGAGACTTCGTCGCAGCGGGACTCGTGCTGGTCGGCGCCGGTGCGCTGGTCGTGCCCGAGGCCACCGGCTCCGGCGACTTCGCCGCCAGCTCCGGGGAGTCGACGGTGCAGACCACGGCTCCGGAGCATCGGGGGCTGCCCGACCACGACACGCCCACGATCACTGCGCCGCCCATCGCCACGGCAACACCGGCCGCAACGAGCGGCCTCAGCCACCGCCTCTGGCGGGTGCGGCGATGGGTACCTCGCCGGCGGGCCATTCGCGCAGACTAGTGGGAGCGGCCAGCATGTTCCAGCGCGTACGTGGTCATCCCGAAGCGACGTCCCACCGGCTGAGAAGCGAGTATTCTCAGCCGCATACGTCGATCAGCCGGGCGGACGACCCGTCGGTCGTGGCCGGGTGCTCCTTACCTGGGGCGTGACACTGTGCAATGGGGGAAATGTGGCAGTTGCGCGGTTCTGGAAGCTCGACGTCTTCGAGTGGAGCCTGATCCTGGGCACCGTCGTCGTGCTGGTGCTGGGCGGTTTCCTCGCCACGAACAACCAAAACCCCTCGGTCGACACCGGCGCCGTCCCTGCGTTCTCTCCAGCACCCCCGGCCGTGGCCGCCTTCGCACCCACCCTGCCGGTTCGGGACGGCATCTGGATCTCACGCGAGGAGCTCGCCCGGCTGCCGATGACCGGGCCCGCGTGGGATCGGGTCAAGCGCGCCGCCGACGGCCCGCTCGGCGGCCCCGCAACCGTTGCGGACTACGTGACCAAGCACGACACGACCACCCTCGCGGTCGCGCTGGTCTACGGCCGGACCGAAGACCCTGCCTACCGGAAGAAGGCCGCGGACGCGATCTCCAGCGTCGTCGACACCGAGAAGTCCGGCCTGGCCGTCATGGTGAGTCGCAACATCGTGGGGTACGTCATCGCGGCCGACCTCATCGACTTCGCGGAGTACGACCCCGCGAGAGAAGCGCTGTTCCGGGCCTGGATCTCCCGCGTGAGGGAGGAACCTTTCCCCGACCGCACGATGCGCGAGAACGACGAGCTGCGCACCAACAACCATGGTCGGGTCGCTGGTGCCGCGCGTGCCGCG
>JBBRVU010000322.1:0-3022 GCA_038246575.1 Actinomycetes bacterium
CGACTTGCCGATGCCACCCGTGGCAAGGATCACTGCGGGAGCCTCGAAGACGACGAACGTGCCGTCCTCGCGGGTGTAGCCGGCCGCACCCGAGATGCGGTCGCCGTCCTTGAGCAGCGTCGTGATCGTCGTCTCGGCGAACACCTTGAGCCTCGCCTCGGCGTCCTGGTGGTCGCGCAGGTCCTCCTGCTGCAGCGACACGATCTTCTGCTGCAGGGTGCGGATCAGCTCCAGACCGGTGCGGTCGCCGACGTGCGCGAGCCGGGGGTACTCGTGACCGCCGAAGTTGCGCTGACTGATCTTGCCGTCCTTGGTGCGGTCGAACAGCGCACCGTAGGTCTCCAGCTCCCAGACCCGGTCCGGGGCCTCCTTGGCGTGCAACTCAGCCATCCGCCAGTGGTTGAGGAACTTCCCGCCACGCATCGTGTCGCGGAAGTGCACCTGCCAGTTGTCGTTGGGGTTGACGTTGGCCAACGCCGCGGCCGCGCCGCCCTCGGCCATGACGGTGTGCGCCTTGCCGAACAAGGACTTGCACACGATGGCGGTGCGCTTGCCCTGCATCCGGGCCTCGATCGCTGCCCGCAGGCCGGCTCCGCCCGCGCCGATCACCACGACGTCGTAGCTGTGCCGCTCGATCTCGCTCATCGGATGGGCTTCCTGTCCGTCGCTCGTGGGTGCTCGGTCGGGCGTCGCTCGGCGCGCATCAGTTGATGAACCGCAGGTCGCTGATCCAGCCGGCCGACACGGCCATCACGTAGAAGTCGGTGAGGGCCAGGGTGCCGAGGGTGATCCAGGCCAGCTCCATGTGCCTGGTGTTCATCTTCGAGACCACCGTCCAGGTCTTGTAGCGCACCGGGTGGGCGGAGAAGTGCTTGAGCCGGCCACCGACGATCTGCCGGCACGAGTGGCACGAGGCGGTGTAGGCCCAGAGCATCACCACGTTGCCCAGCAGGACCAGGTTGCCCAGCCCGAAGCCGAACCCGTCCGGGCTGTGGAAGGCCAGGATGCTGTCGTAGGTGTTGATCAGCGAGATGAGAACCGCTGCGTAGAAGAAGTAGCGGTGCGCGTTCTGGAACACGAGCGGGAAGCGGGTCTCGCCGGAGTAGGTCTTGTGCGGCTCGGCGACCGCGCAGGCCGGGGGCGACAGCCAGAACGCCCGGTAGTAGGCCTTGCGGTAGTAGTAGCAGGTGAGCCGGAACAGCAGCAGGAACGGCAGCGTGGCGGCGGCGAACGGGATGATCCACACGTCCGGCAGGATTCGGCCGAAGTGCGCGGACTCCGGCACGCAGCCCTGGGAGATGCACGGGGAGTAGAACGGCGTCAGGTAGTGGAAGTCGTCGACCCAGTACCACTTCTGCATGAAGACCCGGACCGTGGCGTACAGCACCCAGGCGCCGAGGCCGAGGACCGTCACCAGCGGGGGGAGCCACCAGCGGTCGGTGCGCAACGTGCGCGCCGCAATCTTGGCGCGGTGTCCGTCGCCGGTCAGTGTGCTGCTCATCGCCGTCCCAGGTGACCCGGAGGTCAGTCGATGGAACGCACCCGTCGCGGAGGGCCGCGGCAGGGCGTGCGCCCGGTGGCTGCCGTCGGTCAGTCTGTCACCCCGTCCCGAGGGGTGGACATACGGGCGGGGCGTGACGATTCCCACACGTCGGCGTGCATCCGTCCGGCCACGGCTCTTCGTGAGGCGCCAGCCCGCTCGGGCGGCCCGTAGACTGACGCGTCCTCTTCCCCCGTACGGATCGAGCGTCCCCGCATGTCCGCAGCAATCCGCGACGATCTCCGCAACGTCGCGATCGTCGCCCACGTCGACCACGGCAAGACCACGCTGGTCGACGCCATGCTCTGGCAGAGCGGGGCCTTCTCCGAGCACCAGGCCGAGGAAGGCTCGGTCAACGAGCGCGTCATGGACTCGATGGATCTCGAGCGCGAGAAGGGCATCACGATCCTCGCGAAGAACACGGCGGTGCGCCACGTCACCGACGGCCGCGAGGTGACCATCAACATCATCGACACCCCCGGTCACGCTGACTTCGGCGGCGAGGTCGAGCGCGGCCTGTCGATGGTGGACGGGGTCCTCCTGCTTGTGGACGCGTCGGAAGGTCCGCTGCCGCAGACCCGCTTCGTGCTGCGCAAGGCGCTTCAGGCGCGGCTCCCGGTGGTGCTTGTGATCAACAAGGTGGACCGCCCCGACGCCCGCATCGCGGAGGTCGTCGACGAGACGTACGAGCTGTTCCTCGACCTCGACGCCACCGAGGACCAGATCGAGTTCCCGATCCTGTACTGCTCGGCCAAGGCCGGCCGCGCGTCGTTGACGCGCCCGGAGGACGGCGGGATGCCGGACGAGAAGGACCTCGAGCCGCTGTTCCGGACGATCCTCGGGTCGGTCCCGGCCCCGAGGTACGACGAGGGCCACCCGCTGCAGGCGCACGTCACCAACCTTGACGCGTCGCCCTACCTCGGCCGGCTCGCGCTGTGCCGCGTACACCAGGGCGAGATCACCCGCGGCCAGACCGTCGCCTGGTGCCGGACCAACGGGGCGGTCGAGAAGGTCAAGGTGACCGAACTGTTCGTCACGGAGGCGCTCGAGCGGGTCCCCGCGGAGCGGGCCGGGCCGGGCGAGATCATCGCGATCGCCGGCATCCCCGAGATCACCATCGGCGAGACCCTCGCCGACGCCGAGGACCCGCGGCCGCTGCCGGTCATCACGATCGACGAGCCCAGCATCTCGATGACCGTCGGCATCAACACCGCTCCGCTCGCCGGCGAGAGCGGGAAGAAGCTCACGGCCCGGCTGGTGAAGAGCCGCCTGGACACCGAGCTGGTGGGCAACGTGTCGATCCGCGTCGAGCCCACCGAGCGCCCCGACACCTGGGAGGTTCAGGGCCGGGGCGAGCTGCAGCTCGCGATCCTGGTCGAGATCATGCGCCGCGAGGGCTTCGAGCTGACCGTGGGCAAGCCGCAGGTCGTCACCCGGCTGGTCGACGGCAAGGTCCACGAGCCGATGGAGCGACTGACGATC
>JBBRVU010000323.1:0-2982 GCA_038246575.1 Actinomycetes bacterium
AGGAGGAAGAGGAGGCGCCGGCGGCTCCGGCCCCGACGTTCGACCTCTCCGCTCTCGTCGAGCCCGCCTACGTCCCCGATCAGCCCACCGAACCGGAAGTGAGCCTTCCCGCCGCCTCCACGGAGTGGCGGGCTGACGTCGTGGAAGGTGGGGCGGCCGACGTCGAGTCCAGCGTGCAGATGGCCGAGTCGGAGGCCGTCGCCGGCGCCTACGCCAGGACCAGCACCGAGACATCGGGCGACGAGGCGGACGTCAACCTCCACGACCTGCTCATGCACGTGCTCGACACCGGGGCATCCGACCTGCACCTCACCTCGGGCGCGCGTCCGGCGGTGCGGCTCAACGGTGCCCTCCGTCAGCTGGAGGACTACCCCATCCTCACCCCGCCGGTCATCCAGCGGGTGCTCTACGCGACGCTGACCCAGAAGCAGCGGGAGAAGTTCGAGGAGAACCTCGAGCTCGACTTCGCCCACAGTGTTCCGGGCCGGGCCCGGTTCCGGGTCAACATCTACCGGCAGCGGGACGCGCTCGGGGCCGCCTTCCGGATCATCCCGTTCGAGATCCGCAAGCTCGAGGACCTCGGGGTCCCACCGTCGGTGGCCAACTTTGCCTCCCTGCCGCGGGGATTCGTGCTCGTCACGGGCCCGACCGGGTCCGGGAAGTCCACGACCCTCGCGTCCTTGGTCGACCTGGCCAACCGCACTCGTAGCGAGCACATCATGACCGTCGAGGACCCGATCGAGTTCCTGCACCGTCACCAGAAGTGCATCGTCAACCAGCGGGAGGTGGGGGAGGACACCTGGTCGTTCGGCAACGCGCTCAAGCACGTGCTGCGGCAGGACCCCGACATCATCCTGGTGGGCGAGATGCGCGACCTGGAGACCATCTCGGTGGCGCTGACCGCGGCCGAGACCGGTCACCTGGTCTTCGCCACCCTGCACACGCAGGACGCGGCCCAGACCATCGACCGCATCATCGACGTCTTCCCGACCAACCAGCAGCAGCAGGTGCGCGTGCAGCTGGCCGGCTCGCTGCAGGGCATCGTCTGTCAGACCCTTGCCAAGACCCACGACGGCAAGGGCCGGGCGGTCGCGACCGAGGTCCTGGTCGCCACCCCCGCGGTGCGCAACCTGATCCGCGAGGGCAAGACGCACCAGATCTACTCGGCCATGCAGGCCGGCGCGAAGCACGGCATGCACACGATGGATCAACACATCGCCGACCTCGTGCAGAAGGGCCGCATCTCCTACGAGGTGGGTCTCGAGAAGTGTCACCACGTCGAAGACTTCAACCGGCTCGCCGGCCGAGGCTGAGAGGCATCACATGAGCGCCACCCTGACCTACCAGTACTCCGTGCGGGACAAGACGGGGAAGGTCGTCACCGGCAAGCTGGACGCCGACTCGGAGGCGGCCGTCGCCGCGCGGCTGAAGCAGATGGGCTACGCCCCGCTGAACATCAGCCGGCACAAGGCGGGCGTCAAGACCGAGATCAAGATCCCGGGCTTCGGCGGCAAGGTGAAGCTCAAGGACCTCGCCGTGATGGCCCGCCAGTTCGCCGTGATGATCAACTCGGGGCTGTCCCTGCTGCGGGCGCTGACCATCCTGTCCGAGCAGACCGAGAACCAGGTGCTCGCACGGGTGCTCACCGAGGTCCGCAACGACGTCGAGACGGGCAACGCCCTGTCCTCTGCGCTGGGCAAGCACCCGCAGGTGTTCCCCCCGCTGATGGTCAACATGATCAAGGCCGGCGAGGTGGGCGGGTTCCTGGACCAGGTGCTGCTGCAGATCGCGGAGAACTACGAGGCCGAGGTCAAGCTGCGGGCCAAGGTCAAGTCGGCCATGACCTACCCGGTCGTCGTGTTCATCATCGCCATCCTGGCGGTGGTCGGCATGCTGCTGTTCATCGTGCCGATCTTCGCCAAGATGTTCGGTGACCTCGGCGGCGAGCTGCCGGCCCCCACCAAGGTGCTGGTGTTCCTCAGCTCGGCGATGAAGATCATGGCGCCGGTCGGCGTCGTCGGGCTCGTGGTGTTCATGTCCACCTGGGGCAAGGTCAAGGACAAGCCGGTGGTGCGCAACGTCCTGGACCCGCTCAAGCTCAAGCTGCCGATCTTCGGCGTGCTGGCGCAGAAGATCGCGCTCAGCCGGTTCTCGCGCAATCTCGGCACCATGATGCGCTGCGGCGTGCCGATCCTGCAGTCGCTGGAGATCGTCGCTGCCACGACGGGCAACGTCGTGCTGCAGCGGGCCATCTACGACGTGCAGGACAGCGTGCGCAACGGCGAGTCACTGGCCCGGCCGCTGGAGAACCACTCGGTGTTCCCACCGATGGTGGTGCAGATGATGTCGGTCGGTGAGGACACCGGCGCCCTGGACACGATGCTGCACAAGATCTCGGACTTCTACGACGACGAGGTCGAGGCCACCACCGAGGCGCTCACCTCGCTGATCGAGCCATTGATGATCGCCGTCCTGGGGTCGATCATCGGTGCCATGATCATCGCGCTCTACATGCCCATCTTCAGCGTCTTCGAGCTGATCGACGGGTAGTCCTGTCGCGCGAGCGACAGTCAGGAACGGCGCAGGGCCGGCTCTCACGAGCCCGGCCCTGCGCCGTTCGGGCTAGTCCCTTCGGGCGGTTGCGCCGATTTCCTGCCTCGTGCGCTCAAGGCGGGTCCTCGGCGGGCCGAACACCTTCTTGTCATCGAGCCACACCGGCCAGAAACGGCACACCCGTCGGGAGACGGGGTCGCAAAGCCAGGGAACCGCGGGACAGAGACCGCGGTCGGCCCAGCTGCCTCGGCCGGCACCCACCCGGGTGCCGCGAGGGACCGGCGGCGTGGCTCTCGGGAACGGTCCTGAAAGGACGGAGCATCACATGCTCGCTCGTATCCGCAAGTCGGCGGAGGAGAAGGACCAGGGCTTCACCCTGATCGAGCTCCTTGTCGTCATGATCATCATCGGTATCCTCGCGGCCATCGC
>JBBRVU010000324.1:0-2972 GCA_038246575.1 Actinomycetes bacterium
CCACGCTGCGCAAGGCCGACGCGGTAGAGACCGTCACCATCGAGCGTGCGGTCGAGCTGCTGGCCGAGAAGCGGGCAAAGGGACCGGCGCCCAAGAAGCGCTCGGCAGCCAAGAAGACCGCGAAGAAGACGGCCAAGAAGACGGCCAAGAAGGCAGCGACGTAGTCGGCGGTGCCGACACCGGCCGCGACGACGCCGCGAGCGCTGGCCTTGTCCACCGGCCTGGCTACGCTGGCGTGGTGAGGACCCCAGCTGAGCCCGGCGGCGTGATGGAAGACCGGGGTCCGGTCAGCCCGGACCATGCCATCGGCGGGGTTCTGCGCATCACCGCCTTCCGCCAGCTCTGGACGGCGCTGTCGCTGTCCAGCCTCGGGGACTGGCTGGGACTGCTGGCCTTGACCGCGCTGGCGCCGCGGCTGGCGTCGGGTGGGTACGCCGCGGCCAACCTCGCGGTGGCCGGGGTGTTCATCCTGCGGCTCGCCCCCGCCGTCGTTGTCGGCCCGATCGCCGGTGTCATCGCCGACCGCCTCGACCGGCGCATGACGATGGTCATCTGCGACGTCGCGCGGTTCGCGCTGTTCCTCTCGATCCCGTTCGTAGGCACGCTGTGGTGGCTCTACACCGCAACGCTGCTCATCGAGGTGGCCAGCCTGTTGTGGATCCCGGCCAAGGAGGCCACGGTCCCCAATCTGGTGCCCCGGGAGCGACTCGAGGCGGCCAACCAGCTCAGCCTGTTCACGACCTACGGCTCGGCGCCGGTGGCTGCGGCCGTCTTCGCCGGGCTGGCCCTGCTGTCGGGCATCATCGACAACCCGCTGCCGGGGCTCGACCAGGTCGACCTCGCGCTGTACGTCAACGCGGCGACGTTCCTGGTCAGTGCGCTGACCATTCTGCGGCTGCCGGGCATCCCCGCGCCGGTGCGCGGCGCGGACGGGCGACCGGACCAGGGGGTCTTCGCGACGCTGGTCGAGGGCTGGCGGTTCGTCGGCAAGACCCCACTGGTGCGCGGGCTGGTCGTGGGGATGCTCGGCGCGTTCGCCGCCGGGGGCGCCGTCATCGGCCTTGCCCGCACGTTCGTCAAGGACCTCGGCGGCGGTGATCCCGGCTACGGACTGCTGTTCGGCACGGTTTTCCTGGGTCTGGCCGCAGGGATGTTCCTCGGGCCACGGCTGCTGCCGAACTTCAGCCGACGGCGCCTCTTCGGCCTGGCCATCACCGTGGCCGGCCTCTCGCTGGCGCTGCTTGCTGTCATCCCGCAGATGGTCGTGGCTGTGCTCGTCACCCTCGTCCTCGGTGCGTTCGCCGGCGTCGCGTGGGTGACGGGCTACACGTTGCTCGGCCTCGAGGTTGCCGACGAGCTGCGCGGGCGCACGTTCGCCTTCGTCCAGACGATGGTGCGGGTCGTGCTCGTCCTGGTGCTGGCCACGGCGCCACTCGTCGCGGCGGCGTTCGGTCAGCACGAGATCGAGGTCAGCGACGCCCTGTCGTTGACCTACAACGGCGCCGCCATCACTTTCCTTCTCGCCGGCCTGTTGGCCGCCGGGCTGGGCGTGCTGTCCTTCCATCAACTCGACGACCGCCGTGGCGTGCCGTTGCGGGCCGACCTGGTGGCGGCCTTCCACACCGACCCGGTCGGGGTGCGCGGCGGGCGCCACCGCACCGGGTTCTTCATCGCCCTGGAGGGCGGGGAAGGCGCGGGCAAGTCGACCCAGGCCCGGCGGCTGGCGTCCTGGCTGGAGGCGCAGGGCCACGACGTCCTCGTCACCCACGAGCCGGGCGGGACCGAGGTGGGGCGCCGACTGAGGTCTGTGCTGCTCGACCTTCCCACGGAGACGGGCACGGGTCAGGTGGGCCTCTCGGCTCGGGCGGAGGCGCTGCTGTTCGCGGCCGACCGGGCCGAGCACGTGGCGCGGGTCATCGCCCCGGCCCTGGCGCTGGGGCACGTGGTCATCACCGATCGCTACGTCGACTCGTCGGTGGCCTACCAGGGCGCCGGTCGGGACCTGGGGACCGGCGAGATCGCGAAGCTGTCCCGGTGGGCCACCGACGGTCTGGTCCCTGACATGACTGTGTTGCTCGACCTGCCGCCGGCCGACGGGCTGGCCAGGGTGCAGACCCCGGACCGGCTCGAGTCGGAGCCGCTGGACTTCCACGAGCGGGTGCGCGAGCACTTCCACCAGATCGCCGGACGCGGCGGCTCGCGTTACCTCGTCGTGGACGCGACGCTGGCGGCTGAGGAGATCGGTGATCTCGTCCAGGCGAGGGTCGCCCCGCTGCTGCCGCTGAGCGCGACCCAGCGCGCGGAGATCCAGGCGGCCGATCGGGCTGCGGCGGAGCTGCGCCGTCGCGACGAGGAGGCGCAGCGGGTCGAGGACGAACGCCGCCGGCTCGAGGAGGCCCGCGCCCGAGCCGACCAGGAGGATCGGGATGCTCGTACCGCCGCGGCCGCCGCCGAGCAGAGGGCACGGGAGCAGGCCGACCTCGACGAACGCCGACGGCTGGCCGAGGCAGAGGCGCAGGCCGCAGCCCGGGAGCGTGCGGCCGCCGAGGAGCAGGAGGCCGCCGAGCGGGCCGCCCGCAAGCAGGCCCGGCGGGACCGCGAGGAGGAGCAGCGCCTCGCGCGGCGGGAGGCCCACCAGCGGGTCGACGAGCGCCGCGCGGCGACCGATTCCCCGGAGGCAACGGACGCGGCGGCATCGATGCTGACGCCGGATCCCGACCGGACGGGGCGACCGGGCCGCAGCGACCATCCGGGACGCACCCGGCGCACAGAGCGGACAGATCCTGTGACGGAGACCCTCAGCCTCGCCGACGAGCTGTTCGGCGTGGGCGGCGACGATGACGAGGACGGCGTGGACGACGAGGAGACCCGCACCGTCCAGCTCCCTCGAGTGAACGACCGAGACACGTGAGCGAGGCTGCCACCACGCTCGCCCCGTCGGGCGTCTGGGCCGACCTCGTCGGGCAGGACCG
>JBBRVU010000325.1:0-2959 GCA_038246575.1 Actinomycetes bacterium
CCGCGTACGTCCTGACCGACGGGTTCCCCATCCGCGGCCTGCCTGCTCCTGGTCTCGCCGTCTGGAAGGGCGACCAAATCAGCACCACCGTGGCCGCCGCGTCAGTCCTGGCCAAGGTGACCCGGGACCGGATCATGGCGGGGCTGCACGAGGACTATCCGGCGTACGACTTCGCCGGGCACAAGGGCTACGTCACCCCGGTGCACAACGCCGCGCTCGACGAGCACGGTCCCTGCGCCGAGCACCGGTTCTCCTACGTCAACGTGGCCCGGCGCGCGCCCGGCGACCCCCGGATCCCGGGACGCACGCTCGTGCGGCTCGCGGAGCCGGCCGACGGTGACGCGACCGACGCAGAGTGCCAGGAGGTGCTGACCGGATGAGTGCCGAGGACCTGGAGAAGTACGAGACCGAGATGGAGCTCGCGCTCTACCGCGAGTACCGCGACGTCGTCGGTCTGTTCGCCTACGTGGTCGAGACGGAGCGGCGCTTCTACCTCACCAACCACGTCGAGGTGACTCCGCGCTCGACCGACGGTGACGTGTGGTTCGAGGTGACGATGTCCGACGCGTGGGTCTGGGACATGTACCGGCAGGCCCGCTTCGTCAAGACGGTGCGCGTGCTGACGTTCAAGGACGTCAACGTCGAGGAGCTCGCGCGCTCGGAGCTCTCCGTCGAGCTGCCCGAGTCCTGACCCCGCTCTCGACCGGTTGGCGGAGCTGCGTACCGGTAACCGTGTCGTAGCCCCGCCAGCCGCGGGTGCGGGTGGCCATCCACAGCCGCGTCATCGACGCTGGCTGTCCACAACCCCGTCGCGCGTCGCCCCACGCGGTCCGCATCGCCCCCACGCTTGACGCCTCGCGCAGTCGGCTCCATGCCGTGCGCAGTCGGTGGAGGTGGCAGGTGCTGGCCAAGGACGCGCTGGGTGTCTACGGCGAGGGGGTCGCGGCGGCGCACCTGGTCGGCCTCGGCATGGTGATCCTCGAGCGCAACTGGCGCTGCCCCGCGGGCGAGCTGGACATCGTCGCCCGCGACGGCGACGTCCTGGTGTTCTGCGAGGTCAAGACCCGGACGTCGGTGGCCTTCGGGTCGCCGCTGGAGGCGGTCACTGCCAGCAAGGCGGCTCGGCTGCGCCGGCTGGCAGCGGCCTGGATGCAGGCGCACGACCTGCACCTGCCCGAGGTGCGCATCGACCTCGTCGGAGTGCTGCGGCCCCGGCGCGGTCCGGCGAAGGTCGAGCACGTGCCCGGCGTGGCCTGACGTGGCGTTGGCGCGGACCCGCGGCGTCGCACTGGTCGGGGTCGAGGGGCACCTCGTCGACGTCGAGGCGGACCTGAGCAAGGGCGTCCCGTCGTACAGCCTGGTGGGGCTGCCCGACACGTCGCTGTCGGAGTCGCGCGACCGGGTGCGGGCCGCGATGGTCAACAGCGGCCAGAGCTGGCCCGCCACCCGACGGGTCACGGTCAACCTGTCGCCGGCGAGCCTGCCCAAGCGCGGCTCCAGCTTCGACCTCGCGATCGCCGCCGCGATCCTGGCGGCACAGGACGAGGTGCCGAGCTCGGCGTTCGACCGGGCTGTGCTGATCGGCGAGCTGGGGCTGGACGGGCGGGTCCGACCCGTGCGCGGTGTCTTGCCGTCGGTGGCGGCGGCCGCCCGCGCCGGGATGGACGCGGTAGTCGTCCCGGCCGCCAACGCGGCCGAGGCCGCTCTGGTGCCGGGGCTCCGGGTCACCGGCGTGGCAACGCTGGGCGGGCTGATCGCCCGGGCCCGCGGCCAGCAGGTCGCCGACGAGGCCGACGAGGTGCCCGAGGCCGCGCCGCCGCAACCGGCCGGTGACGACGAGCTGGCCCCCGACCTGGCCGACGTCCGCGGCCAGGCCACTGCGCGCTACCTGCTCGAGGTGGCGGCAGCCGGTGGACACCACCTGCTGATGCTCGGGCCGCCCGGCGCAGGCAAGACGATGCTCGCCGAGCGACTGCCCGGGCTGCTCCCCGATCTCGACCGGGAGTCCGCGCTCGAGGTGACGACGGTGCACTCGGTGGCCGGCATCCTCGGGTTCGGGGGAGCCGGCACGCCGCTGATGACGACGGCGCCGTTCCAGGCCCCGCACCACACGGCGTCGGTGCCGGCCATCGTCGGCGGCGGCTCCTCGCACGTACGGCCCGGAGCCGCGTCGCTGGCTCACCGCGGGGTCCTGTTCCTCGACGAGGCCCCCGAGTTCGCGCCGGCCGTGCTCGATGCGCTGCGGGAGCCACTCGAGTCCGGGCAGATCACCGTGTCCCGGCTGGCCGCCCAGGTGCGCTTCCCGGCCCGGTTCCAGCTCGTGCTCGCCGCCAACCCGTGCCCCTGCGGGCTGGCCCTGGAGCGCGGGAACTCCTGCTCCTGCACACCGATGTCGCGGATCAGGTATCTGGGGCGGTTGTCCGGCCCTCTGTTGGATCGGGTGGACCTGCGCATCGAGATGCGCTCACCCACCCGGGCCGACCTGCGTGGCGACCCGGCCGCGGAGGGGTCGGCCGCGGTCGCCACGCGGGTTCTCGCTGCGCGGGAGCGGATGGCGAAACGGCTGGCCGGCACCCCGTGGCGGGTCAACGCCGAGGTGCCGGGCCACGTGCTGCGCCGGCACTGGCGGCTGCCCTGGGAGGTCGTTTCCGAGGCCGAGCGCCTGCTGGACCTCGGACAGCTCACGGCCCGCGGGGTCGACCGGGTGCTGCGGGTGGCCTGGACGGTGGCCGACCTCTCGGGCCGGGAGCGGCCCGACGCCGGCGACGTGCGGATGGCCCTGGACTGCCGCGGCGTCCTGCGCAGGGCGGCGTGACCCCCGACCCCCGGGCCCGGGTGGCGGCGTGACCCCCGACACCCGGGCCCGGGTCGCGTTGAGCCGGCTGGCCGAACCGGGTGACGAGAAGCTCGGCCTGCTGGTGCAGACGCTGGGCGCCGAAGAGGTCTTCGCGCGGGTTCG
>JBBRVU010000326.1:0-2916 GCA_038246575.1 Actinomycetes bacterium
CGCGAGGTGCCGGGGACCGTAGCCCCGTGGCGGCAGGTCCCCCGCTCGCGCGCCTACCCCGGCACACCGCCGGGCAGGGCGCTCGACCCCTGCGCGAAGGGACCTAGTAGCGCAGCTGCGACAGCCAGCGTCGATCGCTGCCGTAGAGCTTCGCGGTGTCTGACTTGTTCCAGATGTTGACCGAGGCGCGCTTGCCGACGTAGAGCTTGCCCACCTTCGAGGTGCCTCGGCCGGTGTAGACCTTGACCTTCGCCCCCGGGTCGAGCTGGTAGCTCGGCAGGGTCAGCCGGTGGCCGGCCCTGTCCCGCAGTCGGTAGCCCGCGAGGTCGACTGCGACCTGCCCGGTGTTCTTGAGGACGACGAACTCGTTGCCCCGGGGCGAGACTCGCTTGACCTTCAGTCGCACCACCGATGCGGACTCCGCCGTGCTTGGCCCGGTCGCCACGATCGGCGGCTGCGGGGTCGGTGTCGTCGCGGCAGGTGCCGGTGTGGTCGCCGTGGGTGCGGGCGCCGTCGTCGTCGGGTCCGGCGTGGGACTGGGCGTCGTCGTCGGGTCCGGTGTGGGTGTGGGAGTGGGAGTGGGTGTGGGCTCGACGACGCGAGGCACGGTGTAGTTCAGGGAACGGCTGGACTCGTTGCCGGCGGCGTCCCTCGCGTAGACCTTGATCTGGGTGTCCTTGGTGACGATGTGAGTGACTCCCTCACCCACGGGCGCCGAGCCGGCGTCGGGCTGCGACCCGTCGACGGTGAAGGTTGCCACCGGGAGCGCCATGCCCAGGAAGTCCGAGTCGACGCTGAGCTCGACCGGGGTTCCCGATGGCAGCTCGCCGGAGGTCTTCGACGACGTGATCCGCGGCGCATGGACGTCCACGTAGAGCGGGAACACTTCCGGGTCGCCGACAACGCCGACCATGTCGGAGAACGACACGGACACCGCTACTCCGCCGTCAGTGAGATCGCCTTGGTCGATGAGAGTCAGGAAGTCCACGTTCTTGGACCAGGTCTGCTCCACGACTGAATCAGGGGAGCCGCCGGCGAGCGTGCCCATCGTCATCACCCGCTCCACGGGCGGAAGGTCGTCATCCATGTTGTCGATGTGCAGGACGACCTGCTCGATCTCGCTCGCGGCCGTGCCACGGAACGTGACCACTGAGCTCTGGATGTTGACCGGGTCAGTGAGCCCACGGTCCACCACGATCGCCGAGTTTGTGCCGTCGGCCTGGGCCGTGGTCGATGAGACCGCGACGAGGCCAGCCGACAGCATGCCTGCGACTATGACTCCCGCCGCGAGCGGCCGGACTCCCGGCCCTGTCAGACTTCGCTTCACTTGTCCCCCTAGGCTCGTCAGCACGGACACTCATCCGTGGACCGGCACCTGCGTGCCGGTTTCGCCCTGAGCGGGTGATCCGGCAGCACCACCGGGTGTGGTGCTGCCGAGCCCCTCGTCGAACCGATCTTCAGTCGAGACCGACCACCGCCGGCCTACCGCGCGGTCACCGTGACGGAGTTGGAGTCCAGGCTGGCAACTCCGGCTGCGTTGATCGCGTTGACCGTCACCTGGTAGGCACCGCCGGCCGGCACCGGGAGCTGGCCGGTGCGCAGAACACCGAAGAGCTGGGTCGTCGTCGCCACGATTGCCGTGGTCGGCGCTCCTCCCGCCACCGGTGTTGCAGTGAACCGGTAGGTCAGGCCGGCCCCAAGGTTGTTCACCCAGGTTGCGCCCACGGTCAGCGGCGCACCGGCCGGCCCCTGGGTGCCCGCGATGGCCGGTGCGTTCGGACGGGCCAGCGTGGCGAGCGGGGTCACCGGATCGGACAGCGGCGTGTAGTCGCTGAGCTGCTCCGGCGGGATGGCGTTGTTCTTCGCCCGGACCTGGAACTGGTAGGCCGTGCCGTTGGTGAGGCCCGTGACGTTCAGGGACGTCGCGTTGGCACCGGCCGGCAGGACCGCCACGGTCGTGGCGGGAGCAGCCGCCCGGACCACCCGGACGTCGTAGCCGGTCACGCCGCCCACGCTGTTGGCCGGAGCAGTCCAGTTGACGATCGCCGAGGCCGAGCCTGGGATCACCGCGCCCAGGGTCGGGCTGCCGGGCCGACCGACCACGATGGTGCGATCGGTGAACTGCAGCCGCTCGACGTTGGTCACCCTGTCGACGCCGTCGATGCCACCGTTGTGGTCCACGGTGATCAGGCCCGCGTTCGCTCCCGTCCCGCGGGTGATGGTGTACGCGGTGCTGACGTCGGAGAACAGTGCGGTGTCGACGCCGGAGCTGTCCGAGAGGATCTCTCGCACCACCACGATGTGGTCCGGGCTCACGCGGCCGGCGAAGACGTCCTGCTGGAGCGTCCTCGGGTTGCCGACCTGGTAGGGCTTCTCCATCAGCTCGGTCGTCCCGATCTCGACCCCGAAGTCGTTCAGGACGCTCAGCCGGACGTTCAGGTACCGGTCACCGTCGAGGATGTCATCGGCGCCGCGACCTTCCATCAGGTCCGAACCTCCGCCACCGAGGATGATGTTGCCGGCGCCCCACACGTTGCCGGTGATCTCGTCGCACTCGCCGTTCACCGTGCCGGCGGCCACGACATCGGCCTTCGGTGTCGTGAGCAGGCTGGCCGGGACAACTGCATCTAGCCCCGTTATCCGGCTGATGCCGGCCGAGTCGAGAACGTTGCAGCCGCTGAACCCGGCGCCGCCGACGTTGGTCGGGACGACGTCGTCACCGCGGAGGATGTCGTTGAGCTTGCTGCCCGACAGGGCCTCGACCTCCTGGTAGCGGTCTCGGAAGACGACCGCGGGCAGCGGAACCCCGATCAGGCTCAGGTTCAGGTCGGCGTCTGCCTTCAGCGGGTCGTACTGGTACATCGACCAGTCGTAGCCCGCGGCTCCGGCGTTGCGCTCGATGCCTGGCCCGGCGGA
>JBBRVU010000327.1:0-2915 GCA_038246575.1 Actinomycetes bacterium
GCTCCCGAGACAGGCGCACCATGACTTTTGTCGCAAGGACCACGAACAACCCGCCACCTCCCCCGCCCGCCTCGGGAGGCGGCTCCGGCAGAATGCGCCGACAGAGCCGCTGCCTGATCGACGTCGGATCCCGGCACTTCGCCGGCGCCACCTTGCTGTCCGTCACCGCGCTGCTGGTCCCCGGCTTGTCCGCCACCCCTGCGGAGGCCGCGCAGGCCGCGGTCGGCCAGGGCTTCACAATCACGGCATCGGACCTGTCGTTCTGACGTTCCGCACTTCTCGCGGGGCGTTTGGCCCCCCACTTTAGGTGCCGTCGCTGGTGTTGTAGACGCTGGCGGGGATGTGTAGGAGGTCGAGTACCTGCTGTTGCAGTGGGGTGAGTTCGGGTTGGAAGGTCTGCACGATCTCGCCGTGCTCGTCGACGAGCTGGTGGCGTTGCACGTCGTTGAAGATCTCCAGGATCCGGGGTGCGCTGGGAGCAGGGCAGTTGCGCAGCTCGGGGTAGAGCGGGATGCCCGTCAGGCCCTGCGTGTTCATCGAGGTGCGGATCTCGCGTTCCAGGATTGCCTCGAGGAGCATCGCGAGGAAGTGGCAGAGCAGGAGCGCTTCGATGCGGTGGGCGGTCTCGAGGTAGACGGGCGCGACTTCCTGTGGCCCCTTGAGCAGGTGGTTGCGGCGTTCGAGATTCGGCTGGTAGCGGTAGGCGGCCAGGACTTCGGCGGGCGTCATCGCGGTGTCGTTGGTGATGAGTGGAAAGCAGCCGTCGGTGACGGCGTCGTAGGTGACCTTGTCGGCGCTGATCTGGGCGCTGATCGTGAAGACGGGTTTCTGGCTGCGCCGGTAGCGGGTGTCGTTGCCGGGGCGGCCGCGTCGTTCCTGCCGGAACGCCACTTCGCAGGTCTGGGTGATGGTGAAGCCGACCCAGCGCGCCGCACCGGCATTGGCCAGCGCGGTGTCGGCGGCCTGTTCGACGGCGACCTTGGTCTTCAGGCGGGTCTTGGGACTGGCCAGGCGGGCGGCGACCGCGTCGATCGCGGCGAGCCCAGCCTCGATGCGGGCTGCGCGGGTGGCGGCGTCGCGGGCGGCTTTGCTGCTGGAGTGCACCCAGATCACCCGGTAGCCGTCGGTGGAGGGCGCCGGGGCTTGGAAGGTGCGCCAGATCCGGTCCGGGTCATCGAGCCGGCTGCCGGATCGGCGATGCGCTTGGGTCCAGTCCGGGGCGTGGGTCTGGGCCCAGTCCCGGAACCAGGTGTCTTCGCGCCGGCCGTGCGGCACGATCGTGACGAAACGGCCGCCGTTGCTGGCGATGTGGCGCATGGCCTGCTGCGAGCACAGCTTGCTGTCCGCCACGTAGAGGAAGCCCGAGTGGCCGACCAGAGCGCGTAGCTCGTCCCAGGTCGGGATGTGGGTCAGGTCGTCGGGGGTGTTGCCGTCGGCGACCCGGTAGGCGATCGGGACGGCACCGTCGGCGGACACCGTGAGGATGAACAGCAACTGCTTGAGGTCGGGACGGAAGTCCTTGTTGTGACCTTGGGTGATCTTGGGAGTCGGTTTCCCGCCGCGGGCTCGGCCGTCGGCGTCGGGGTAGGTCCCGGTCACCGTGACGGTGGTCGAGTCGTTGTGCAACTGGGCGGTGGACACGCCGAACTCGCGGATCACGCCCAGCACGGTGGCGGTGATCAGAGTGGCTCGGTCGGCGTCGAACAGCCGGTCCAGCATCCGGCCGACCCGGTCGTCGTTCAGGGCGACGGCGTCGCCGGTGGCCAGGCCCAGCACGGCGGGGTCGTAACGCTCGGCCCACTCGGCCAGGGCATAGACCGGTCGGTGCCCAGCCACGATGTTGCGGACCACCACGGCGATCACCGCCGCCGGTGCCAGTCGCAGCCGGGCATCGTCATGCGGCAGGTAGGTGCCCAGCTGCTCGGCGAGCCGCATCCGGCTCAGGAAGTGGTTCACGACCGGCAGGCAACCCAGCAGTTGGCTGCGCAACCTGAACGGCTCCGGTGAGCTCATCACGGTCCTCCTTGACGCCAGTCCTACTTTCGGTCAGCATAAATGCTGACAGACACTCAACCGGGGACGTGAGAACGATGAATCGAGGTGTCGTGCCCAGTCCGCTTGAGCGCCAGCAGCGGCGCTACCGCAAGCTGGCCGCTGAGCTGGCCACCGAACTCGCCACCCTGGGATTCATCAGCCCGGGCAGCGTGGTCGTCCGCTACACCAGCTGCGGGAAGCCCGGCTGTCGCTGTCAGGGCGACCCGCCACAGCGCCACGGCCCGTACTACCAGTGGAGCCGGGCCGTCGATGGGAAGACCGTGAGCCGCCGGCTCAACGAACCCCAGGCCGAGCTCTACCGCGACTGGATCGCGAACCGGCATCGCATCGAAACGCTCATCACCGAAATGGAAGAAGCTTCAGCAGCAGCAGCCGAACTTCTCCTGCACGAGCAGCGCACGTCAGATCAGTAGCCGCCCGAAGTGGGGGGCCAAACGCTCACCGAGAAGTGCGGAACGTGAGCACGAGGACGCCGCCGGGGTCCTTTTCGGCGGCACGACGGCGCTGTACTACTTGCGCGAGAAGGCCACGGTCGGCCAAGCACGACGGTCCTCGTCAACGGCGCCTCGGGTGCCGTCGGCACCTGCGCCGTGCAGCTCGCGAAGCTCCGCGGCGCCGTCGTCACGGCGGTGACGAGCCGCCCGAACGCCGCGCTGGTGACGAGCCTGGGAGCGGACGACGTCATCGACCACACGGTGACGGACCTCTCCAGCTCAGCCGGGCGGTACGACGTCGTGCTGGACACCGTCGGCAACCTGACCATCGACTCGGGCAGGCGCCTGCTGGCACCCGGCGGCCGACTGCTGCTCCCGGTCGCGACCCTCGGCCAGGCGCTGCGCGCCCGCGGGGACGTGGCAGCC
>JBBRVU010000328.1:0-2907 GCA_038246575.1 Actinomycetes bacterium
ACCTTCGTCGCGTCCCGGTTGATGACGAGCAGCTGGCCGCTGAACTCGCAGCTGGCGACGAAGTGCTTCAGGTCTGCGGTGTAGTCGGCGTGGTTGATCCCCCAGCACTTCACCGGTAGCGAACGCTGCAGCGCCATCGTGCGCGGGTTGCGCACGTCGATGCGGTGCAGCCTCTCGGCCATCACGAGGGCGTGCTTGCCGTCCGGGGTGAAGTAGAGGTTGTAGGGGTCCTCGACGTGGACAGGCTTGCCGTGCTTGCCGGTTCGCGGGTCGATCGGCGTGAGCTGGTTGCCCTTGTCGCTGTTGACCCACAGCCGCGAGAGGTCCCACGAAGGGACGACGTGCTGCGGTTCGCGTCCGACCCGGAAGGTGCGGACGATGGCGAAGGTCGCAGGGTCGATGACCTGGACGGTGTTGTCCTGGCTGTTCGGGACGTAGACCAAGGGCTTGGCCGCCCGTGCCGCCGGGGCTAGGTCGCCAACTGCGGTTCCCGCGTAAATGTTCGTCGGGTTGTCGCTGACCGGTGCTGTGCTCGGCGCCGCGGGCGAACCCGAGGGTGTGGCGGAGCCCGGTGCGTTCGTCGACGTCGTCGGTGCGGTCGGAACCTCGGGGCCTCCCGCGGTACACGACGACACCACCAGGGTTGCGGTGAGGCCGAGGGTCGCCCACGCATGCGCCCGGGTGGCGGCTCGAGTTCGGGGCAACGGTCCGGTCCTTCGCTGGTCAGTCGCGTAGCAAGCGGGAGAGCGTGACCGGCTTCAGGCCCAGCACTGCCAGGTCCGACAGTATCCCCGGGAGTGCTTCGGCCGTTCCGGGATGGCCGAGGTGGAGGGAGACGATGGAGCCGGCCCGGGCGGTCCGCCGCACCCGGCTGCGCACCACTCGGGCGCCGGGGTCCTGGTAGTCCCGGGGGTCGACGTCGTAGGAGACGCACCTGGCGTAGCCCGCGGCCCACGCCGCGGCGCGGATCGTGGCCGTGCTGGTGGGGGTGCCCGACGGCCGGAACCACCAGCCGGCGGCGCCGAGGGACTGGGTGAGCTGGTCGCGTCCGCGGCGCACCTCCGTGCGCGCCTCCGCCGCGCTCAGCCGCGGCATGGTCTGGTGGCTCCAAGTGTGGTTGCCCAGCTCGTGGCCGTCCTGCTGGAGGGCGCGAGCCTGGCTGGGGTCGCCGTGCAGCCAGGTCCCGACCGCGAACACGGTGACCGCCGCCGAGGCCGCCAGGCAGGCCGCCCGCACGGCGTCGGTGAGCGCCGCCGTGCCCTGCCCGTGGAAGGTGAGGGCGACCTCGTCCCGGCTCCGCGGGCCGTGCGTGATGTCGGGCCCGCGCACTGCTGCGATCGACGGGCGAGGCGCAGGGGCGGGGGTCCCCGGAGCTGCCGACGCGGTGGCAGCGGCGCTTGGTGCGGCGGACCCGGGTGTCGGTGAGGTTGTCAGCTGCGCGGGCGCTGCGGTGTCCTGCGCAGGCGTGCCCGCGGATGTGGGGCTCGTGCACCCGGCCGCTCCGAGCAGGGCACCCGCACCCAAGGCCGCGCCGGCTCCGAGGGCCAGGCGGCGGGAGGGGGTCTGTTCGTCGGAGGGGCTCATCGAGCCATCCTGACGCGGCTGTCGAACCGTGGGGTCTTGACGGCGAGGGCAAAGGCAGCACGGAGACCTGGGAGTGCGCGCAGCCAGCGGGTGAGCGCGATGAGGGGTCGTTGCAGCAGGGCCCAGCCGCCGAGGGCGACCGCGGCACCCAGGCTCAGCCCCGCGAGGACATCCCACGGGTAGTGCGCGGCGATGTAGACCCGGGAGAACGCCAGTACCAGTGCGGCCACGACCGCGACCGCGCCGAGGCGGCGATGGGCCAGCAGCAGGCCGGCGGCCACGGCGCCGGCCATGACCGCGTGGTCGGAGGGGAAAGAGAAGTCGGTCGTGACGTCGGCCAGCCGCAGGACGCCGGGATGCGTGGCGTAGGGACGGGCCTCGGCGAAGAGCTGCCCCAGCGGCTGGTTGAGCGCCACGGCGAGGAGCATCGCCACGGGCGTCCAGCCGGTCGCCGCCAAGTCGCGGGCGCTGCCGTGGCGGGCGGCGACCAGGGCCGCGATCATTAGGGCGGCGAACAGCACCACACCGTAGGTGGCGTAGCCGAGGAAGAGCCCATGCAGGGCAGGAGTGTGGCGGGCCCAGGTGTTGATGGCCTGGAACACCTGGTCGTCGAGCTGGCGAAGAGGGTTCACGTGGTGGTCGTTCCTTCGGTGAGTGTGGGGATCTCGACCCGCACGCTGGTTCCGGTGGGGGGTTGGGTGCTGGAGGTGATCCGCAGTGTTCCGCCGATGTGTCGTACGAGCTCGCTGACGATGGCGAGCCCCAGCCCGCTGCCGGGCAGGTGCTGGTTGCCTTCCCGGGTGAACGGCCGGACCGCCGTCTCGGGGTCGCGCACCCCCGGTCCCCGGTCGACGACCGAGATCACCAGGATGGCGGCGCAGCGCGTCGTGTCGACCGTGACCGTGCTGCCGGGTGGGCTGTAGCGGACCGCGTTGTCGAGCAGGTTGCGCAGCACGGACGTCGTTGCCGGGGTGGGGACCCGGTCCTGCAGGTCGGCCCCGGACCTCACCTCGAGGGTGACGTCGTGCTGGTCGGCGAGGGGGAGGACCTCGCCGAGCACGTGCCTCAGGACGCCGGCCAGGTCCTCGCTCGTGCGGGGGCCACTGTCTGCCTGGGCGCGGGCGAGCTCGAGCAGCTGGTCGATGAGGTGTCGCGAGCGGCCCACACCACCACCGAGCTCGCTGAGCCGGGCGCGCACGTGCGCCTCGTCGGAGGCGGCCACGGCGTTCTCCAGCTGCAGTGACATGGCGGTCAGCGGGGTGCGCAGCTCATGGGCCGCCTGGGCGATGAAGAGCCGCTCGTGGTCGACGGACTCCTGCGTGC
>JBBRVU010000329.1:0-2890 GCA_038246575.1 Actinomycetes bacterium
CGGCGTCCCACGCCCTCCCTCCCCGCGGAGGAGGTGCTCCCCCTGGGCTCTTCTGTCCTGAGCACCCACCGTGATGAGGACATCTGATGCCCTGATCACGGTGCCGGATGAGGGCATCTGATGAGCTGATCGCGGTCGGTGATCAGGTCGAAAGCGCTGTGGGGGCCACCAGGTGGGCGGGCGAAGCGGGGCGGGGCCGGGGCTGGGCTGGACGGGTGGTGAGCCACGACGGGAACAAGGTGCGCGGGACCCGTCCCGTCAGAGAGGGTGGCCCTCGAGGTGCTGGCGTACCCAGGTGTGCATGGCGACTGCTGCGGCGGCGCCGGCGTTCACCGAGCGGGTCGAGCCGAACTGGGCGATCGAGCAGACCACGTCGGCCGCCTCCCGCGCGGAGCCGGAGAGCCCCGGGCCCTCCTGACCGAAGAGCAGGGCGCAGGCCCGCGGCAACCGGGTCAGCTCCAGGGGCACAGAGCCCGGGAGGTTGTCGATGCCCACGACTGGCAGCCCGGCCGCGGACGCCCAGGCAGCGAAGGCAGCGATGTCCTCGTGATGGCGTACGTGCTGATAGCGGTCGGTCACCATGGCGCCGCGCCTGTTCCACCGACGGCGCCCGATGACGTGCACCTCGCGGACCAGGAATGCATTCGCCGTCCGCACCACTGACCCGATGTTGAAGTCGTGCTGCCAGTTCTCGACGGCGACGTGCAGGTCGTGCCGTCTGGTGTCGAGGTCGGCAACGATGGCATCTCGGCGCCAGTAGCGGTACCGGTCGACGACGTTGCGCCGGTCGCCGTGCGCGAGCAGCGCCCGGTCCAGCCGCGGGTCGTCCGGCCAGGCACCCTCCCAGGGGCCGACCCCGATCCCGTCCGCGTCCGGTGCCACGACCGAAGCCTAGGGTTGACGAGTGTTATCGGCCTGGCCACCGGCGTCCACCTTGGCGCTGCCCGACCTGCACCCGGACCTCGGGACGCTGACCGCGGGCGCCGTCTACGCCGTCGTCTTCGGCTTCGTGTTCGTCGAGTCCGGCCTTCTCGTCGGATTCTTCCTGCCCGGCGACACGATCCTGTTCGGCGCCGGGCTGCTGTCGGCCGAAGCGGCGTCCGGCGTCGACCTGCCGGTGCTCGTCGTCGGCGCACTGGCGGCCGCGGTCGCCGGCGACTCCGTCGGCTATCTCACCGGATCCCGACTTGGTCGCGGTTGGCTGCAGCGCCGCATCTCACGGGGCCGCCTCGACCCCCGACATCTGGCGCGCACCGAGCGGTTCTACGACCGCTTCGGCTGGTCGGCCGTGGTCGCCGCCCGCTGGGTTCCCTGGGTGCGCACGTTCACCCCGATCCTGGCCGGGACGAGCCGGATGCGCTACCCGGCGTTCCTCTCGGCCAACGTCGTGGGCGCGCTGGGGTGGGCGGCGGGGCTGCCGGTGCTCGGCCACATCGCCGCATCCGTTCCCTGGGTGCGCGCTCTGTCCTACGCCGTGGCCGCGGTGTTCGTCGTCGGATCACTGATCGCTGGTGTCGTCGGCTGGCTACGCGGCCGGCGCCCGACTGCGCTGTAGCGTCGCGTAGATGGGCCGACACAGGGTGCCGGGCAGCGGACGACCAGCCCCCGACACGGGGTTCTGGGTCCGGCTCGCCGTTGCCGCGGTCGCGGTCGTCCTCATCGGCGGCTACGCGGTCACCCGCCTCGATGGCAGCACCAGCACGACGGTGGCGACCCCGGCGTCCTCGCCGAGCGCGACCAGCACCCAGCCCGCCCCGAAGACAAGCGCACCCAGCACCAGTCCGAGCGTTTCGGATTCGCCGGCCCCCTCGGACACCGCCACCGAGTCGCCGTCCAGCGCACCATCGGGGCGCCCGGCGACGCTGAGCTTCGTCGTCACTCGGCAGGCCTTCATCACCGTCCGGGTGCCGGGCGGACGGACCCTCGCCTCACGCCTGTTCCGGAAGGGAGCGACCCGAAGCTTCAACCAGAAGGCCCTCCAGGTGGTCAACGGCCGTCCGTCCGCGGTGCGCTTCACCGTGAACGGCAAGGCACGCAAGCCTGGACCGTCGAATCAGGTCGAGACGTTCACCGTGCGGCGGCGCTGACATCAGACCGGCTCGACGTGGGTAGCCTTCACCGGTGATCGCACTGGGCCCGTCCCTGCTCGACCCCGACAACCTCATCCGCACCTTCGGGATGATCGGGATCATGGCCATCATCTTCGCCGAGACCGGCCTGTTGATCGGCTTCTTCCTCCCGGGCGACTCGCTGCTCTTCACCGCCGGGCTGCTCGTCGCCACGACGAGCCTGCTCCCCCCGCTGCCGCTTGTGGTCCTGCTCGCCGTCGTCGCGGCCGTGGTCGGCGACCAGGTCGGCTACGCCATCGGCAAGAGCGCGGGCCCGAAGGTCTTCCAGCGCCCCAACTCCCGTCTCTTCAAACCGGCCTACGTCGACAAGGCGTACGGCTTCTTCGAGCGCTACGGCGGTCGGGCGATCATCCTCGCGAGGTTCGTCCCGATCGTGCGGACCTTCGCCCCGGTCGTGGCCGGCGTCAGCGCGATGCACTACCGGACCTTTGTGCTCTACAACGTCATCGGCGGAGTCCTGTGGGGGGCGGGAGTGACGATCCTGGGCTACTACCTCGGTCAGATCGACTTCGTCGCCCAGCACATCGAGTTCATCCTGCTCGGCATCGTGGTGCTCTCGGTCGTGCCGATCGGGGTCGAGCTGCTGCGCAAGCGGTCTCGCGACCGGCGCACGGTCTAGTTGTACTGACCAGACAGGTTGGTCAAGCGGCTGATGGGCGTGGCCTTGCCGATCGCGGTGTGGGGCCGGTGGTGGTTGTACTCGTGTAGCCATGCTGGCAGAGCTGCCCGGCGGGCGGTCTCGGAGTTGTAGAACCGCTTGA
>JBBRVU010000330.1:0-2883 GCA_038246575.1 Actinomycetes bacterium
CAGCAACGACGACCGGACCGCCGCCCTGGCGGGCTTCCTGACCTTCTACAACACTGTCCGAGGCCACGACTCGCTGAAAGGGAACACCCCGATCAGCCGGCTCGCCGCGTAAACAACCTGTCTGGTCGTCACAGCTAGCGCTGGGCCCGCTGGCTCGGGCGGCCGGTCCCCGACAGCACGCCGGTCGGGACGCAGACGAGCAGGGCACCCTTCTCGATCCGGATGTCCATCGACGTGCCGTCCTCGATCACGTCTCCGTCGAGCTGCCGTGGCTGCGGCCGCGGTGTCTCGATGAGCACGTGCTCCGCCCGGAACCGCTCCACCCGCCGGTCCGGTGAGTGGCTCCGGCGCAGGACCCGACCGACGACCCGCAACCAGTCGCCGAAGTGTCGTGGCGCGATGACGACGACGTCCAGCGTCCCGTCGTCAGCCGTGGCGTCGGGCAGCAACGGGATGTTGCCCTGCAGCTTTCCGACGTTGCCGACGACGATCGTCTTCACCCGCCGCTCCATCGGCTCGCCGTCGTCGACGCTGAGGGTGACCGGGATGCCGCGTCCGCGCAGGTGCTTGGCGCCGGACACGATGTAGGCCGGCCAGCCGAGCACCTTCTTCAGCCCTTCGGGGGCGTCACGCATGACGGCGGCGTCGAACCCGAGCCCGGCCATCACCGCGAACTTGTAGCCCTCCACGGCTCCCACGTCGATCCGCTTCGTGTGACCGGCGGTGCCGATCCGCAGCGACTCCTCCTCGTCGTCCAGTGGCATGTCGAGGTTGCGGGCCAACAGGTTCCCGGTGCCGGCCGGCAGGATCGCGAGCGGCACGTCGCAGCCGGCCAGGGCCGTCACGGCGGCCATCACGGTGCCGTCGCCGCCGCAGACGAACACGACGTCGCAGCCCTCGTGCACCGCGAGGTCGCACATGCTGCCACCGGGGTCGTCAGCGGTCGTCTCGAGCCACATCGGTTCGGCCCAGCCGACGCGTGCCATGAACGACTCGACCCGGGTGGTCATCTCCGCCAGGTCGCGCACCTTCAGCGGGTTGTAGACAACGGCTGCCCGTCGTGACTCGTGCTGTGTCGGGTCCATGTCCTCGTTCTCGTGTTCGGTGGACGGCGGGCCGGCGAGATCGACGTCCTTCGGGCGCTTGCCCAGGACGCTGCGGGCGGCGATGCCGACGCAGGCGGTGCCGTTGAGCATGGCGCCGACGATGTCGGTGGGGTGGTGCATACCCCGGTACATCCGGGCGTACGCCACGAGCAGCGGGACGGCCAGCAGCACGGTCAGGCTGACGATCTTGATCCAGCGGCGACGGACGTACCACGCGACCAGCAGTGCGCTGGCGACGAAAAGCGCGACCGAGGCCCCGGTGTGCCCGCTCGGGAAGCTGGAGGTGGGCGGCGCCTTGTCCAGATGCTTCACGTCCGGCCGGTCGCGTTTCACCGTGAGCGTCACCAGCAGGAACACGGCCGACTGTGCCCACACCGCGAGCACCATGAAGACCGACAGCAGCCACCCCTTCGTCGCCAGCCGCAACCCGACGGCGACGACGAGCAGGGCCGCGATGATCGCCTGGGTGTTGCCGAGCCCGGACACCAGGTACGTCGCGTGGTTCAGGCCCGAGGAGCGGCCGTCGGCGAGGGCCTCGTTGACCTCGTCCTCGGCCTCGATGAGGCCGGAGCCCTCGATCACCCGGGTGAGCAGCAGCCCGAGCCCGACCAGCAGGCCGTAGAGCACGGCCAGGGCCAGCACGACCTGGCCCGCTCGGCGGGCTACCCACGATGGCATGGGCGGGAACCTACTCCCCGAGGGAGGGCGCGGCCTCGGGCTGCACACCCTCGCTGGCGGGGGAGGGGCGCAGGCCGCGTTCGCGACGCCAGATCTCGAACGCACCCGCCGTGCCGGCAAGAACCCCGAGCGCGACGACCCAGCCGGCGACGACGTCACTGACGTAGTGCACCCCGAGCGCGATCCTGTCGTAGCCGGTGAGCAGGACGACGAGTGCCCCCACGGTGTACGCGACGACCCGTCCGGTCCGTTCCAGAACGGGGAGGAACACGAGGACGAGGATGCCGACGCACAGCATCGAGTTCAGGGCGTGCCCGCTCGGGAAGCTGTAGCCACCGGCGCTGGCGACCGGCTCAGGGAACGAGGGCCGGGACCGTTCCACGACGAGCTTCAGCAAGACTCCGAGAACCCCACCGATGGCGGCCGTCGTCACGGCCCAGGCCGCGAGCCGGCGGGCGCCGCGCCGCCACAACCAGACCGCAACGGCAAGCACGAGGACCCGAAAGACCCACGGGGTGAAGACCACCGCGGCGACGTCGAGGGTGTTGACCAGCAAGGCGCTGCCGCGGGCGACCCCGTTGAGGCTGTTGGCCACGCCTTGGTCGAGGTCCTCGAGCGGCTCCCACTCGGAGAGCACCAGGGCCATCAGCAGGGTGAACGGGATCGCGACAACCACCGCGGCCGCGCCACCGATCGCGATCCGGGCGATGAGGCGCCGGGACTGCTCGTCCTCGGACGGCTCGGCCCCGGCGCTGGGGGAGGTGGGCGACTGCGGCACGCCAGTCCCCGTACCCACGAGCGGCGGTCGGCACGCGCGGCGCAACGGCAAACACCGGCGCAGGCGAACCTCCCGGACGACTACGCTCGCCGGGTGCTCGACCCCAAACTGCTCCGTGAGGACCCCGAGGCCGTCCGCGCGTCTCAAAGCGCCCGCCGCGAGGACCCGTCGATCGTCGATGCGGCGCTCGCCGCGGACGAGAGCCGGCGCAGCTCCATCGCCGCCTACGACCGGCTGCGCGCCGAGCAGAAGTCGATCGGCCGCGAGGTCGCCAAGGCCAGCGGCGACGAGAAGGCCCTGCTGCTGACCCGGACCAAGTCG
>JBBRVU010000331.1:0-2758 GCA_038246575.1 Actinomycetes bacterium
GGCGTGGCATCGGACTGCTGGCCAAGATCGCGGCCTACGAGCTGCAGGACCAGGGCCGCGACACGGTCGACGCGAACCTCGACCTCGGGCTCCCGGTCGACTCGCGCGACTTCGGCGTCGGTGCCCAGATCCTGCGCGACCTGGGCGTCGGCCCGGTCCTGCTGATGACGAACAACCCGGCCAAGGTCGCCGGGCTCCGGGCACTCGGGGTCGACGTCGTGGACCGGTTGCCGCTTCCGGTGCACGTGACCCGGGACAACGCGGCGTACCTGCGGACGAAGCGCGACCGGCTGGGCCACGACCTGCAGGGCATCCCGGACCTGAGCGTCGTCCCGGCCGTGGCCGCCCGGGCCGCCACGTGAGCGGCCCGGGGGCACCGGACCTGGCCGTGGACGGCAGCGGGCTGCGGGTCGCCGTCGTCGCCGCCAGCTGGCACCCCCGGGTGATGGAGGGCCTGTTGGTCGGGGCGCTACGGGCACTGGCCGAGAGCGGCGTCGTCGACCCCACCGTGCTGCGCGTGCCGGGGTCCTTCGAGCTTCCGGTCGCCGCAGCCCGGCTCGCCACCGGGCATGACGCCGTCGTCGCTCTGGGCGTCGTGATCCGCGGAGGGACACCGCACTTCGACTTCGTCTGCCAGGCCGCCACCATCGGGCTGACCCAGGTGACCGTGCGCACCGGCGTACCCGTCGGACTCGGGGTGCTCACCTGTGACGACGAGGAGCAGGCCCTGGACCGCGCGGGGCTGGACGGGTCGACCGAGGACAAGGGTCGCGAAGCGGCGCTGGCGGCAGTCGCCACCGCTGTGGTGCTGCGGGACCTGGCAACATCCTCCTCGTGAAGACCTTCGACGAGCTCTACGCCGAGCTGAGCGAGAAGTCCGTGTCCCGCCCGGCCGGGTCGGGCACGGTGGCGGCGCTGGACGCCGGGGTGCACTCCATCGGCAAGAAGGTGGTCGAGGAGGCCGCCGAGTCCTGGATGGCCGCCGAGCATGAGAGCGTCGAGCGGGCCGCCGAGGAGATCTCCCAGCTGCTCTACCACGTCCAGGTGCTGATGCTTGCCCGTGGCATCAGCCTCGACGACGTCTACGCTCGACTCTGACCTCGGTCGCCACTCCACCCACCCGCTGCCCCGCAACGAAGGACGAATCCCGTGCTGCGCGTCGCTGTCCCGAACAAGGGGTCGCTGGCCGAGCCGGCCGCGCAGATGCTGCGCGAGTCGGGCTACCGGCAGCGCTCGGACCCGCGCGAGCTGGTCCTGCAGGACCCGGCCAACGACACCGAGTTCTTCTTCCTGCGTCCGCGCGACATCGCGATCTATGTCGGCTCCGGCCGGCTGGACGTCGGCATCACCGGGCGTGACCTCCTCCTCGACAGCGGTGCACCGGCGGAGGAGATCCTCGAGCTGGGCTTCGCGGAGTCGACCTTCCGGTTCGCGGCCCGACCCGGGGTGGTGTCGTCCCTGACCGAGTTCGCCGGCAAGCGGGTCGCCACGTCGTACGGCGGCCTGCTCGCGAAGTACTTCGCCGACCGCGGGATCGACGCCGAGGTCGTGCGCCTGGACGGGGCCGTCGAGACCGCGGTGCGCCTCGGCGTGGCCGACGTGATCGCCGACGTCGTCGAGACCGGCACGACGCTGCGGCAGGCAGGGCTGGAGGTGTTCGGCGAGCCGATCCTGACGTCCGAGGCGGTGCTGGTGCGGCGAGCAGGAGTGGCCGATTCCCAAGCGGTGGCGCAGCTGGCCCGGCGGATGCAGGGCGTGATCATCGCCCGGCGCTACGTCCTGATGGACTACGACATCAAGGCCGACCTCGTGGACGCCGCGGTGCGGCTGACGCCGGGCATCGAGTCGCCCACGGTCTCGCCGCTGCACGACCGGGACTGGGTGGCCGTGCGGGCGATGGTGCCCCGCGCGCAGACGAACAAGATCATGGACGAGCTGTGGGAGGTCGGCGCCCGGGGGATTCTGGTGACCGACATCCACGCCTGCCGGCTGTGAGTGTGGGCACGGTGGACCAAGTCGTCTTCCGGCCGCGGGTGGCGCGCGCCGTGGTCTATGCGTGCGCTGCGGCGCTGTCCGTGGTCCTCGTCGGCATCGCGGTGCTGCTGCCGTCGGGTGGACCCCACCCGTGGGGACTCGGCTCTCGCATCGGCGTGGTGCTCTTTGCCGGAGCGGTGGCGTGGTTCCTCCACCGGCTCGCCGCGGTGCGCCTGGTGACCGACGCGAGCGGCGTCGAGGTGGTCAACGTGCTGACACACCGGCGGCTGGAGTGGGCCGAGGTCGTGTCGGTGCGGCTGTCCCGCGACGATGCATGGCTGATGCTCGACGTGTCCGACGGGACCTCGCTCGCCGCGATGGGCGTCCAGCGCTCGGAGGGAGAGCTGGCCCAGCGCCAGGCCCGCGAGTTCGCCCGTCTGGTGTCCGAGCACGCCCCGCGAGGCGACGACACGCCTCCCGACTGACACCCCCCACGAGCAGCAGCTCCGCAGTCGACCACGTACGGCAGGCCGGTGATCGCTTCAGCAGGTGTCTGCGCCTGCTGAAGCGATCACACGCCCGCTGAAGCAAGCGCTCTTGCCGACCATCCGAGGCCCGCTGTCGCGGCCTGTGGTCGGGACGACAGTGTCTGAGTTCAGGACATCGTTCACACCTGTCTCGGGACATCGTTCACACCCTGACTCGAGGGGTGCGCGATGGGGATGCCGGAGCTGATCGTGACTGCCGTGCTGACCGAGGGACGGTCCAAGAGCGAGGTCGCCAA
>JBBRVU010000332.1:0-2672 GCA_038246575.1 Actinomycetes bacterium
ACCTCTGCCGGGCCTGCTTCGACGGCAACTACCCCATCCAGCTGCCGGAGCAGGAGCTGCTCGGCGCGAACCTGTTGGACCTCGAGGCGCCCCGGATCGACTCGTCGGCCGGGTTGGCCGTCGACGCCCTCACCCGCCCGTGACGGGTGGCGACTGTGGTGAGTGAGGGGTCGAGCTACGCCGGCGCCGGTGTGGACATCGAGGCGGGTGACCGCGCCGTCGAGCTGATGAAGGCGTGGGTCGCCAAGGCGTCCCGGCCCGAGGTCGTCGGGGGGCTGGGCGGGTTCGCCGGGCTCTTCGACGCCAGCGCGCTCAAGGCGTACGACCGGCCCCTGCTCGCGACCGCGACCGACGGCGTCGGCACCAAGGTCGCCATCGCCGCCGCCATGGACAAGCACGACACGATCGGGCACGACCTGGTCGCGATGGTCCTGGACGACATCGTCGTCTGCGGCGCCGAGCCGCTGTTCATGACCGACTACATCGCCTGCGGCCGGGTCGTGCCGGAGCGGATCGCCGCCATCGTGAAGGGGATCGCCGAGGGGTGCGCACTGGCCGGCGCTGCGCTGATCGGCGGCGAGACCGCGGAGCACCCCGGCCTGCTCGGGCCGGACGACTACGACGTCGCCGGCGCCGGGACGGGTGTCGTCGAGGCCGACCGGCTGCTCGGACCGGACCGGGTGCGCGCGGGCGACGTGCTGGTCGCGATGGCCTCCAGTGGACTGCACAGCAACGGGTACTCCCTCGTCCGGCACGTGCTGCTCGACCGGGCCGGCTGGGGGCTGGACCGTGACGTGCCCGAGCTCGGCCGCACGCTGGGCGAGGAGCTGCTCGAGCCGACCCGGATCTACGCCCGCGACTGCCTGGCGCTCGCGGCGACGGTCGAGGTGCATGCGTTCTCGCACGTGACAGGCGGCGGGCTGGCGGCGAACCTGGCCCGGGTGCTGCCGGCCGGTCTCCAGGCGCAGGTCGACCGTACGTCGTGGACGCCGGCGCCGATCTTCGACCTCGTGGGCTCGGTCGGCCAGGTGGGGGCGGACGAGCTCGAGCGCACGCTGAACCTCGGCGTGGGCATGGTGGCCGTCGTGCCCGCGGACGCGGCTGACGCCGCAACGGCCCTGCTGGCCGGGCGCGGCGTCGACGCCTGGCCCTGCGGCCGGGTCGCCACGACCCCGTGACCCAGCCGCTGCCCTGCTGACCCGCTTGCCCCCGCCCCCTCGCCCCCCGCCCCCCCCCGCTCGCTCGCCTCCTCGCCGTTTCCATGATCGGAGATGGACCGAGGTCTCAATCCCGCGCTTCGTCTCCGATCATGGAAATGGGCGGGTACGTGGTCGCCGAACGGGCGGCGAACGGGTCGACCGGTGGACAACCCAGGCTGTGGACGGTCGCATCCCGGCCACCCTCGGAGGATGCCGCGACGAGCCCGGATGCTGGACGAGACGGCCCTGGTCCGGCTGACCGAGCTCGGCCTGGCGCAGGACGGTGTGCTCGGCCGCGACCAACTAGCCGGTCTCGGGTTCGACCGGCACCACATCCACCAGCGCGCGAAGACCGGTCGGTGGACCGCCATCGGTCCCCGCGTAGTTGTGCTGTCGACCGGCTCCCTCACCTTCCGCCAGCGGCTCTGGGTGGCCGTGCTGCACAGTGGGCCCGACTCCGCTCTCGCCGGCCTGACCGCAGCCGAAGCCAACGGGTTGCGTGGCTTCGTCACGTCGACTCTGCACACGCTCGTCCCGCATGGGTCCGACGCCAGTCGACTGGTCGACCCGGTCGCCGGTGTCACCGTGGCGCCTCACCAGTCTCGTCGGCTGCGGGAGGAGCTGCTGCGGTCGAGCGACCTGCCACCGCATCCGCCGCGCCGGCCCAGCGAGGTCTGGACGCCCCCGATCCGCCAGCCGGATGGGCCATTGGTGCACCCGGTGCTGCGACCGCGACGGGTCGAGCTAGCCGAGGCGATCGTGGACGCGGCGGCGGCGGCCCGAAACACCGATCAGGCACAGCTGATCGTCATCTCTGCGGTCCAGCAACGGCTGCTATGCCCTGCCGACCTGAGCGCGGTCGTCGGTGCCCGGTCGAAGCTGGCCAGGCGCACCACGATCACCTGGGCGATCGCCGACGTCGAAGGGGGCATCCACTCACTGCCCGAACGCGATTGGAGTAGGGCCTTGCGGCGTCACCAGCTTCCCGAGCCGACCCGGCAGCGGAGGGTGCAGCGCAGCGACGGGACCTGGTACCTCGACGCCGAATTCGAACCTTGGCTGATGAGCGTTGAGATCAACGGGTCGCAGCACGGACAGTCCGGAGCCATCCGCCGGGACGACCACCGTCGCAACGTCTTGAGCACTGGCGGTCGGTTGGTGATCACGTTGTCGTCGCACCTGGTCCGGGAGCAGCCGGGGGCGGCCGCCGTCATGACCGCGGCCGGGCTCCTGGGGCGCGGGTGGCAACCCCGGCCGGCCATACTGTCAAGCCTGCGACGAGTCGCCGCCGCGGAGGGCATCGATCTGGCCACTGGCGACTGGCTCTAGACACCGTGATCGGAGACCGATCGCGGTGTCTACCCCGCGTTCCATCTCCGATCATGGAAAAGCGCGGACCAGATGTCGGGCGGTCGGCGCCGGCCCGCGTCAGCGGCGTTCGCTGGCCCAGTCGCCGTACTCGTCGCTGGTGTC
>JBBRVU010000333.1:0-2630 GCA_038246575.1 Actinomycetes bacterium
CAACGAGCCCTCGCGCGTCTTCGTCGCCCGCGATGGTGTCGCCGAGCTGACTACGACCCTGCTGGTGCACGACCAGGTTCGGGACCTGGTGGAGCGGATGCTGAAGTCGTCGGGTCGCCGGGTCGACCTCAGCTCACCGTTCGTCGACGCGGTGCTCCCCGACGGCAGCCGGCTGCGGCATGAGATCGAACATCGAGCTCCGTCACTTCGGCAAGTCGATCGTCCTGATAGCGGGACGTTCGTAAGCGCCTCGCGCTGATGAGCGTGTTCGCCCTGCGGTCCCAAGGACGGGGCCGCGGAGATGATGCCGGCGCATTCGGTGGTTCGACTCATTCAGTGTTGGCGTCGAACGGTTGTCAGGCGACGCCAGCTCGATGCGCGAGGATGACCGCCTGGACTCGGTCGCGCACCTGCAGCTTGCGCAGGATGTGTGCGACGTGGGTGCGGATGGTGTTCTCGGTGAGATACAGCTCGGCCGCGATTTCGACGTTGGACAGGCCTCTGGCCATGACTCGGAGCACCTCGAGCTCACGTTCGGTGAGTTGCTCGAGCTGCGGCACGGTAGCTGGTCGCTGGCCGACGTAGGACGCGACGAGACGCTTCACGACGGTGGGTCCGAGCGCGGTTCCGCCGCCGGCGCAGTCCTTTACAGCGCGGATCAGCTCACGTGGTGGTGTCGTCTTGAGAAGGAACCCCGCCGCCCCCGCTCGCAGTGCTCCGAGGACGTAGTCGTCGACGTCGAACGTCGTCAGGACGAGCGCACGGCTCTCGGGGACGGTCTGCGCCAGTGTGGTGATCGCGGTGATGCCGTCCACGCCGGGCATCTCGATATCCATCAGAACCACGTCGGGGCGGGTCCGACGGGCCTCCGCGACCGCGGCGGCCCCGTCGCCGGCCTCGCCGACCACCTCGATCTCCACGTCCGACCCGAGCACGCTGGCCAGCCCGGCCCGCAGCATCGCGTGGTCGTCGACGAGGAGCACCCTCACCGTCACGACGCAACCTCCTCCCGCCTGGCGCTTGCTGCGACATGCGGCAGCACCGCTTTGACCGCGAATCCTCCTGGCGGGCCTGCACCGACACTGAGGGTGCCCCCGGCCGCGGTGACCCGGTCCTCGAGGCCGACCAGCCCATACCCGAGGACAGCCGGCGCCGGCCTTGGGCCGTCGTCGGTGACCTCGACCCGGGTGCGCTCGGCATCGCTGGCGACGAGGACGACCGCGGTCGCCCCCGGCGCGTGCTTGAGCACGTTGGTCAGGGCCTCCTGCACGAGGCGGTGGACTGTTGGCAGCAGGTGATCGGGTGGCCGCCCCGAGGTCTCCAGCGAGACAGTGAGGCCGGCACGGCGCAGCCGCCCGACGGTCTGGGCGACATCGGCCCACACCGGTGCCGGCCCCTCGCTACACATCTCGGCGTTGAGGTCGGCGAGCGCGGCCGAGACGGTCTCGTCGATGGCCCGTAGTCCGGCTCGCACCGCATCGGGGTGGCGGGGCCAGGCCAGCTCGGCGGCGCCGGCTTGAACCGCGACCAGGCTCACCGCATGGGAGACGACGTCGTGGAGCTCGCGGGCTACGGCACGTCGGGTGGCCTTCGTGGCAGCCTCCCTGGCGGTGGCCAGCTGCTCCTGGTGTCTGTCCGCGCGGTGCTGGGACCACGCGCGAGTGCGACGAGCGCGGCCGAACACGTAAGCGGCCAGGCCCACGATGGCCAGCAAGACGATGTTGATGGGGCCGTTGGCGGGGTCGTGCGCGTAGCGACTGCCGACGGCGCAGCCGAGCAGCAGCGCGGCGGAGGCAACAGACAGGGGCGTGGGCGGCCGCTCGAGGAGACTCCACAGCAGTAGGCCCACGACGACGGGGAACGAGAACCCGTCACCCACCGGCGCGTCGAGGACCACGCCGAGCATCAGGATGGTTGCACCGGCAAGGGCAGTGGGGACCGGCGCGAGGCGACGCGTGAGAACGGTCAGGGCCAGTACCGCGCTCATCAGCCACGAGGCCGGGCGCTCCATCTCCGCGATCAGCACGTCTTCGGCAGCGATCAACACCCACAGTGCGATCACCGTGGCAACGTCCCCGCGCCCGAGCAGATGCCATGGAGGGGACTTGGTGCTGGTGCCTGGCACGCCGATGAAGAGGTCTTCACCCCGTGAGTCGCTGTCGGCGCCGATGAGCCCGAGCTGACGGCGCAGCTCGGCCATCGCCGTGCGCGACTCGGCCTGGATCGCGCGAAGACCTGGCCGAGGGTCGGCGGCCTCATTAGCGCTGGCGACCAGGGACCTGACGGCGTGGAGGGACCGGCGAACCGAGCGGTCGATCTCAGTCGACAGGCGCACCCGCTCGTCCTGGACGGCGTGACTGGCGGCCTCGCTGGGCCGTACTGCTCGGACCCGCCGCTCGTGGTGACGAGCTCGATGGGAGCCAACCACCGAGCGCCAGACGAGCCGGCCGAGGAGGAGAAGGAACGAGAGCAGGACACCTAGGAACAGCAGGTCGGCCCAGGTGCGCTCGGCATCGATTGCGGCCGCCGCCGCGACAGCGAAGGCCACGGCCACAAGGCCGACCTCCGACAGGTGTCGCAGATGCATACAGAACAGCGTGCCACCGCGCAGCGGCAGGCGCCTCGTCCGC
>JBBRVU010000334.1:0-2555 GCA_038246575.1 Actinomycetes bacterium
GACCCTGCAGGGTGGAGAGGTCACCGTCGAGGGTTCTGGCGAGGACTTCACGGTTGACGGAAACGCCACGGTCGTCTGCGGCAACGTGCAGACCGCCAACGCCACCGTCTACCTGATCGACCAGGTGCTGTCGCCCAAGAGCTGACACACCGACGTACGACCGAAGGCCCCGGGCGGTTCGCCGTCCGGGGCTTTCGCTTGTCCGGACGAAGTCGTTTCGGGTTGACGACAGACGGTGGCAACGGCAGCGGGGCCTGAGTATGTCTGTGGCAAAACATCGCGACCGTGCTTGACCGATGACACAGCCAGGGGTAAAGATCGCCGGGTTCGTCCGGTTGTGTTTCTGGTCACGTCCGCGTCAGCGGGGGGACTGACTCCGGATGCACGCTCCCAGCCGTGTCCAGAAAGGACCACCGCGTGTCGTCAATCCGACGTCGACTCATGCCAGGTGTCCGCGGCCTCGTTGCAACCGCAACAGTGGCCGCTCTCGCCTTCACCGGTCTCGCGAGCGCCCCCGGCGCTTCGGCCAAGCCTGACTCCGCCAAGCCCCTGCCCAGCGGCAGCTACATCGTGCTGCTGGACGAGCCGGCCACCGCGACCTACACCGGTGGCATCTCCGGCTACGCCCCCACCAGGGCCAAGAAGGGCGAGAAGTTCAAGCCGGACAGCCAGGCGGCCAAGGACTACCGGTCGCTGCTGCGCACCCGGCAGAACAAGGTCGCGAACACCGTCGGCGCGGACCTCACCCAGCGGTACACGCTGGCCAACAACGGCTTCGCCGCGGACCTGACCGCGTCGCAGGCCACCAAGCTCGCCTCCACGGCCGGCGTGCTCGCGGTCGTCAAGGACCGGCTGAACAAGATGGACACCACCTCGTCGCCGGAGTTCCTCGGGCTCACCAAGAACGGTCAGGCCGTCGCACCGTGGTCGAAGACCGGTGCCGGCAAGGGCGTCGTGGTCGGCGTGATCGACAGCGGCTACTGGCCCGAGAACCCGTCGTTCGCGGGCCGCAAGATGAAGAAGGAGTCGAGCGTCTCGGCGGCCAGGCCGGGTCCGGTCTTCGTGAAACTGAAGAAGCAGAAGGGCCAGAAGGGCAAGCCGGCCGACAACACGACCGCCTTCTTCAAGGCCGACGGCGACACTTTCTCGGGCGTCTGTGAGGGCGGCGAGCAGTTCAGCGCGAAGACCTGCAACAGCAAGGTGATCTCGGCGCGCGCGTTCAGCGAAGGCTTCCGGTCGTCGGTGCCGCGCAGCGAGTGGGGCGACACGGAGTTCGACTCCCCACGTGACGGTGGTGGCCACGGCAGCCACACCGGCTCGACGGCAGCAGGTAACAGCGACGTCGACGTCACCATCGACGGCCGCAGCTTCGGCAAGGCCTCGGGCATGGCCCCAGCCGCCAAGATCGCCGTCTACAAGGTCTGCTGGGAGGCTGCGGACGAGGCCCAGACCGGGTGCTACGGCTCGGACACCACTGCGGCGATCGACCAGGCGATCGAGGATGGCGTCGACGTCATCAACTACTCGATCTCCGGGACGCTCAGCAATGTTGCCGACCCGGTCGAGATCGGTTTCCTCAACGCCGCGGCGGCCGGCATCTTCGTCGCCGCGTCGGCGGGCAACTCCGGTCCGGCTTCATCCACGGTGGCACACAACAGCCCGTGGCTGACCACGGTCGCTGCCAGCACCCACGTGGCCTACGAGGGCACCGTCGTTCTCGGCAACGGGAGCCAGTACAAGGGCGCCAGCACCACGGCCGACGGCACCACCGGCTCACTGGTCCTCAGCAGCAACGCTGCGGCAGGCGGGGCCGACCCGGACGAGGCGCGGCTCTGCTTCCCCGGAACACTGGACGCTGCGAAGGCGACCGGGAAGATCGTCGTCTGTGACCGGGGCGTCATCGCCCGCGTCGACAAGTCGGCGGCGGTCAAGGCGGCCGGCGGCATCGGCATGATCCTGGCCAACACCAGCCCGTCCAGCCTGGACGCGGACCTGCACACCGTCCCGACCGTCCACGTGGACGAGGTCGCCGGTGCGGCGATCAAGGGCTATGTGAACGGCGGGGGTAACCCGACGGCCACCCTCGCCAAGGGTGACCTCACCGGTGGCAGTCCGACTCCGGTGCCGCAGATCGCGCCGTTCTCCTCGCGGGGACCGGCCATCGCTGCGGGCGGCAACCTGCTCAAGCCCGACATCAGCGCGCCCGGCGTCAGCGTCATCGCCGCGGTTGCACCCCCGAGCAACTCGGGTCGCAACTGGGACTTCTACTCCGGCACGTCGATGTCGTCTCCGCACATCGCGGGTCTGGCGGCGTACTACTTCGGCGTGCACCCGAACTGGTCACCGATGGCGGTCAAGTCGGCCATGATGACCACGGCCTACGACCTGAAGAACGCAAACGGTGGCGCCGCCACCAACCCGTTCGCCCAGGGCGCCGGCCACGTCGACCCGACGAAGTTCCTCAACCCGGGCGTCGTGTTCGAGACCGGCATCGACGACTGGTACGGCTACATCGCCGGCCAGGGCTACAACATCGGGTTCGAGCCGATCGACGC
>JBBRVU010000335.1:0-2548 GCA_038246575.1 Actinomycetes bacterium
CGGCGCGCGCTGGGAATTGCTGGACGGCGAGGCCGAGCTCGCCCGAGGGGTGCACGTGATTCCCACGCCGGGACACGTCGACGGGCACCAGTCGGTCGTTCTGGAATGTGACGGCGGCTCGATCGTGCTCGCGGGTCAGACCCACGACGGTGCGTCCCAATGGTCTTCCGACGTCCTCTCGGCTCGCGCACGCGGCCTCGGCCACGACGACCCCGTGCCACCCGCCAGCCCCTGGATGGAACGCGTCCTGCAGTTCGACCCCAAACGCGTCGTCTTCGCCCATGACTCCGCGGTGTGGATGCCTTGAGACTCACCCGCTTCGACCGTCCGATGGAGGGGCGCAACTGAGTCTTCGTTTCGTCACGGACGTCAACGGGTTCTTCGTCACAGCCGGCTGACCTTTGACATGCGCCTTTGGCGGACCTGCGACACGATAACCGTGTCGTAGCCCCGCCAGATGGGACGCCGAGTGCGGGCCGGTCTGCGCGTCACGCTGCGGCCGCCTCGACCTCGTCGGCGTCAGGGGGCCGGCGCGTAGCGCAGGTGCACCACTCCGGTGTCGAGGGTCGCCGACGACAGCAGCGTGAGCGGGTAGGTGCTCGCGTCCTCGAACAGCCGCTGGCCGGACCCGACGGCGATCGGATGCACGAGCAACGCGAGCTCGTCGAGCAAGCCGTTGGCCAGCAGCCAGCGTGCGGCCGTCGCACTGCCGGACATCGTGATGTCACCGTCGGTGGTCTCCTTGAGGGACCTCACAGCGGCCGCGACGTCACCGGAGATGACAGTGGTGTTCTGCCAGGTCGGCTCCGTGAGCGTCGTGGACAACACGTACTTCGGGATGGTGTTGATGAACTCGGAGAACGGGACCTCGGGGCCTTGCTGCGGCCAGTACTCCGACCACTCGCCGTAGAGCCTGCGGCCCATCATGAACGCGGTGCTGGTCGACATGCCCTCGCCCATGATCGCGCCCATCGCATCGTCGAAGTACGGGAAGTGCCACTTGTCCGGCGACTCGACGACACCGTCGAGGGAGATGAAGAAGTTCGAGACGATCTTGGCCATTGCGCTGCTCCTCGCGGGGTGGTGAAGGTACGCCTGGTAGACCGGACCGGTTCGGCAAACTCATCGCGGGGCTGGTCTCCGCACGCGAACCGCCTGCACGCGCCGAGCGAGCCACCGGCCCGGTGACCTATTTGCCCCCTGGCCAGTCGGGCCGACGACCCGAGAGTGCGACCAGCCGATCGAGCGCAGCGGCATCGTCGGCGACATCGACCGGCGGGCCGAAGGCCTTGCCCTCGCCCTGGTAGTCGGGCGTCAGCATGCCGGGGGCGAACGCCAAGGACTCCTCAGCGGCTGCCTTCGGTGGCTGCCACTCCTGGCCGGTCGCCCGGGCCAGGTCCCAGCCGTGCACCTGGTACTCCCACAGGATCATGCTCAGCGCCATCTCGCCCGGCATCGCCGCTTCGCCGAGCTTCAGCGGTCGCTGCGCCGCGCCGGCGTTCAGGGAGCGCACCAGCAGCTCCGCCGCCTCGCGGACGGCTGCCGCCGGGTCGGACGGGACCACGCCATCGTCGATGGTCGCGGTCGGCGCCTGTCCGTCGGGATCGGCGAACCCGGCGGCGAAGTTCTCGAGCCAGGCCACCACGTGGTTGCGCAGCCGACCGACGTCGTAGTCGGTGCACGGCGTGGGGTCGTGCAGCTGATCCTCGGTGATGGCGCCGACCACGCGACTCAGGTCGGCAAGTACGTCGTCGAGCAGGTCGGTCGTCGTCTGTGTCCCCGTCATGCCGAACACCGTAGAACCCGCGACGCCGACGCACCAGTGGGTCGGATGGATCTGCCGGGCGGCAGGAAGGACCGCTTCAGGTCACGACCTCTTCCGGGGCACCTCGCAGGCGATCCCGTCCAGGTCACGGTCGAGGGCCTTGTTCGCCTGGTAAGCGATGCGGTCCACGGAGATCCCGCGCTGCACCTTGGCGCCGGCATTGTCGGCACCGGGGCGCTTCACCCCGCGCGGGTAGACGCCGCGCAACGACCGGCAGTTGGCAGCCGGCGTCGCCGTCGGGCCGCTGGGGCCGCTGGGGCTGCTCGTCGGCATAGCGGGGGTCGGGATAGGCATGGCCGCGGCCACGATCCCCGGCCCGCGCGCGTTCCACCACGCCAGCGCGATCGGCAGCGCCAGGATGAGTACGCCGACCATGTCTTCGGCCGGCCGCTGCCGAGGCTCGCGGTTTGCGACGCCGGCGGCAGAGCTCGCCGAAGTGCCGTGGCGATTCTCGTGACGTCCTTTGGCGTCAGCTGGTGGGGCAGGTCCGTCGCGCACCCCACGAGGTCCTCGTGGTCGACGACCGCCACGTGGTCGCAGTTCTGGGGACGCCCGACGATCGCGCCGGCCAGCGCGACGACAGGGATGACGTGCAGGGCCGAGGGCAGCGGGAGCTCTGCGGCCACGTCCTCGGCGGCCCGCTTCGCCGCTGCGATCTCGCGGGTACGCCGGAAGCCGCTCTGCCGCAGAACTCCATCGCGAATCGTCACCGACCCGGACCAG
>JBBRVU010000336.1:0-2542 GCA_038246575.1 Actinomycetes bacterium
ACTACCACCCAGCCCAGCGAGCCGAGGGTCAGGCTCATCGACGCGGGGTCGGCTGTGATCGGGTTGCGGTTGAAGTCCTGGACGGCGTCGGCGATGACGGCCTGGTCGGCCAGCGGGAGGTCCTTGCCGTAGTTGCTCCTTTGACCAGCCACCCCGGGCGTGCGCGAGGGCGGAACCTGTCAACCTGTTCGGGGCAGTTGATCTTAACTATTTCTGAGCGGCGTCCTCTGTCGCTGCTGGTCTGTTGATCCAGGCGGGTTCGGGCAGGCGTGGTGGCTGTGGTGGGCGGCGGAATCGGTTTCCGTGGCGGGCGTGCGCGGCATCGAGGACCAGGGCGCGCTTGGCGCGGACGGTCTCGGCCTGGCCGGCGTGGACGACGGCGGGGGTGAGCAGGCCGAGTCCGGCGTGACGGTGGTGCTGGTTGTAGGCGTCGAAGAAGTCGGCGCAGAACGCCCGGGCGTCCTCGATGGTGGCGAAGCTGCCGGGGAAGCTGGGGCAGTACTTCAGGGTCTTGAATTGCGACTCGCTGTAGGGGTTGTCGTTGCTGACCCGTGGTCGGCTGTGGCTCTTGACCACGCCCAGGTCGGCCAGCAGCAGCGCGACCGGCTTGGAGGCCATGCTGCTGCCCCGGTCGGCGTGGATCGTCAACTGACCGGCCGGGACCTTCTCGGCGGCGATGGTCGCGGCGAGTAGCTCCTCGGCCAGGGCGGCGGACTCGCGGGTGGCGAGCATCCAACCGACGGTCTTGCGCGAGTAGATGTCGATGATCACGTAGAGGTAGAAGTAGGTCCACTTCGCCGGGCCGTGCAGCTTGGTGATGTCCCACGACCAGACCTCGTTCGGCTTGGTCGCGATCAGCTCGGGTTTGACCTTGGCGGGATGGGTGGCCTGTGAGCGTCGTTCCCGGACGTCGCCGTGGACGCCGCGCAGCAGCCGGTAGAACGTCGATTCACTTGCCAGGTAGACGTTCTCGTCGAGCAGCGTCGCCCACACCTGCGCCGGCGCAGCGTCGGCGAACCGTTCGCTGTGCAGCACCGCGAGCGCCTCCGCGCACTCTTCCGCTGTCAGCGCCGCCGGTTGGTGCCGGTCGACGTGGGCGACCGGCGCCGGCCGCTCGGGCGCTGGGCTCTGCCGGTGCCGGCGGTAGTGCGTGGCCCGGGATCGACCCGTGGCGGTGCACGCTGCGACCGCACCGACCAGCGGGACGAGCTCGAGCACCGCGTCGTCGGTCACCTGCTCGACCGCGGAGGTGAACTCGGCCCGGAGCTCGGGGTTGCGGACGCGTCGTGCGCTCTCTTGGACAGATCTTCCAAGAGAGCCGAGACTTTTCCCTGCACCTCGATCACCCGCCGCGCCGTCTCGAGGTCCTGCTCGAGAGCAGCGTTGCGCTCCCGCAGTCGGGCGTTGTCCCGCTCGACCGGGTCGATCGGCGGCCGTCCTCGGGTCGCCGCCAGACCGGCCAGCGCGCCGGCGTCCCGGGTCTTGCGCCACTCGACCAGGTGCGAGGAGTACAGGCCCTCCCGGCGCAGGACCTCCCCGCGCCGCCCAGGCTCGGCCGCCTCGTACTCAGCCAGGACCTTGAGCTTGTAGGCGGCAGTAAAGGTCCGGCGGCGAGCCCGCTCAGGGACCTCACCGCTCGGGTGGTCATCGTTCACGGCACCAGCATGGGCGCCCGATCGTGAGATCGTCGTCAGGACAGTCATTGCAGGGACTCGTCTCCCCGCCCTCGTTCAGTGATTACGCACCGGTCGGTGCATCACCCCATGCTGACAGAGAGGGACCGTCGGTCGAACAAGGAGGAGCTCATGATCATCGTTGCGGGACACCTGCTCGTCAGGCCAGAGGAGCGGGAGCAGTACCTCCACGGCTGCGTAAGCGTCGTCGAGCAGGCGCGCTCATCGCCTGGCTGCCTCGGCTTCGCCATCACCGCGGATCTCGTCGATCCCGGCCGCATCGACATCTTCGAACGTTGGGAGTCGCAGGCGGCTCTCGAGACGTTCCGCGGCAGCGGTCTCAGCGACGAGCAGGGAGCGGCCATGCTCGCCGCCTCGGTGGCGGAGTACGACGTCGCGGACGTGCGGACCCTGATGTGAGCGAGGTGCCGTGGTCAGTAGACGATGGTCTATCGGGACAGCTTGAGGTCATCTCGCGCGGCCCCTTGGTCGGAGTCGTGTGTGGCCGTGATCAGCGATTCCAGGACGTAGGCGGCGCGGACCAGCGCTCGGGAGCGGTGGGTGATGTTGTCGTGTCGAGCGGCGAGGGCCGTGTTGATGTCGCCGTGCTGGCCGGTGCTGTGTAGCGCGGGTAGGAGCTGTCGGAGGGCCGGGACTCGGTGGCCGGCGAGGCGAAGCTGGTGGATGACGCGTGCGTCTCGGACGTCGACCGGGCTGTAGGTGCGCGCCCGCCCTGTGGTGGAGCGAGTGGGGGTGAGCAGTCCTTCGTGCTCCCAGTGGCGCAGGGCGGAGGCGCGAACACCGAGGGCGCCGGCGAGCTCGGAGATGGTCATGGCATCGTCGACGCGCGGGTCGTGGATGGGTTCGGC
>JBBRVU010000337.1:0-2518 GCA_038246575.1 Actinomycetes bacterium
CGAACCGGCCAGCCGGTCACCTTCGGCCATCCGCTTCGGCAGCTCGGGCAGCTCGGCGCTGACCCAGGACGGCACCTCCTCGCCGGAGCAGAGCGACACGCACACCTCACCGACGTACCGGTCCACGAGCCGGCGGATCGGCGCGGTGGCATGGGCGTACGCCGCAGCAACCGCCGCGTGCGTGGCCAGCTCGGGAACCGCGCCGTCGAAGGCCGTGTAGCCGGCCCCGCGCAGCAGCGACGTCGCCTCCTCGAGGAACGCCGCATGCTTCGGGTTGGTCGGGTCGACGCTATCGATCACTTCGCTGTACGAGCTCTCCGCCGGCCAGGCGATGCCCAGCCCACCCGCGGCCCGGCGCAGGACCCGCACCGCCTCGTCCGGCGCCTTGGGCAGGGTGCGCAGCACACCGACCTCGCCGTGCAGCATCAGGTCAGCGGCCGCCATCCCGGTCAGCAGCGAGATCTGCTCGTTCCAGGACTCGGCCGGTTGCGGGACCCGGTAGGCGAGCCGGAAGGTGCCGTCGACCTGCTCGACCTCCTGCTCGGGGATCGGCAGGCTCACCCCGCCGCGCTGCGTCTCGATCTGCTTGCGCAGCCGCCCAACCTCTGCGAGCAGCTGCAACCGCTCGTCCGCCTGACCGGAGTCGACCCGCTGCTGAACCTCCGTATAGTCCAACCGGTCCCGCGACCGGATCAGGGCACGCTGCACCTCGACGCCCGTCTGCTCCCCCTCGGCGTCGAGGTCGAGGGTCCACACCAGGGCGGGCCGGACCTGGTCGGGCAGCAGCGACGCCGCGTCCTCGGACAGCACCGGGGGGTGCAAAGGTGTGCGCAGGTCGGGGCTGTAGTAGGTCTCCACCCGCTGCTTCGCCTCCTCGTCCACGGCTCCCCCTGGCCGGAGGAAAGCAGCGAGGTCGGCGATCGCGTACCGCACGCGGAAGCCACCAGCGCGCCGCTCCAGGTGCATCGCCTGGTCGAGGTCGGTGGACCCCGGCGGGTCGATGGTGAGGAAGGGCAGCTCGGTGAGGTCGTACGTCGGCAGGCGCGGCGACCGGGAAGCCTCCTCTGCCTCGGCGAGCACCGCATCCGGGAAGGCGCTCGGGAGGCCGAGATCGTCGCGGATCCGGCCGAATCCCGCCGTCAGCTCATGGGCGGCGGCATCGTCGCGGACATGCATGGCAAGACGTCGACGCAACATCCGAGCAGCCTACGCAGCCACGGGCCTCACCTGGTACCCGCGCAGCTTCGCCGCGGCTTCCCGCAGCACGGCGGCCGTAGCATCTGGCCGTGCCCCGCGACCCGCGTTTCGACGTCCTCTTCGAGCAGGTGCCGATCGGGCCGGTCACGGCACGCAACCGGTTCGTGCAGGTGCCCCACTGCAACGGGATGGGCTACCGGGACCCGTCGGCGCTGGCTGCCATGCGCGGGGTCAAGGCCGAGGGCGGCTGGGCGGTCGTGTCGACCGAGGAGGTGGAGATCCACCCCTCGTCGGAGACCTCGCCGCACGTCGAAGGACGGCTGTGGGACGACGCCGACCTTCCTGCGCACCGACTGGTCGTCGATGCCGTGCACCGGCACGGCTCGCTGGCCGCCATCGAGCTCGTGCACAGCGGCATGGGCCACCCGAACCTCTACACCCGCGTACCTCCGATGGGTCCTGGCCATCAGGCGCTGGCCCGCACTGACGGCGCCCCGATCCAGGCGCGGCGGATGTCCACCCGTGACCTGGGCGATCTGCGGCGCTGGCATCGCGACGCTGTCTCCCGATCGCTCGAGGCGGGCTACGACATCGTCTACGTGTACGCCGGGCACAGCCTCTCGACGCTGCACCACTTCCTGTCGCCGCGTTACAACCAGCGGACCGACGAGTACGGCGGGACCTTGGAGAACCGGGCCCGGCTGCTGCGCGAGGTTCTCGAGGAGACGGGCGAGCTCGTCGTTGGGCGCGCTGCGGTGGCTTGTCGGCTCACCGTCGACGAGCTGGTGCCGGACGGCTTCGACCGGCAGCAGACCGAGGAGCTGCTTGGGCTCATCGGTGAGCTGCCTGACCTGTGGGACTTCACCCTCGGCGAGTGGAGCGAGGACTCGGTGACCTCGCGGTTCGGTCCGGAAGGCGGACAGGAGGCGTACGTCCGCGGGCTCAAGGCCCTCACGTCCAAGCCGGTGGTCGGGGTCGGGCGGTTCACCTCGCCCGACACGATGGTGCGCATGGTCCGGGATGGGGTGCTCGACCTGATCGGGGCGGCCCGGCCGTCGATCGCTGACCCCTTCCTGCCGAAAAAGATCGCCGAAGGTCGAGCCGCCGAGATCCGCGAGTGCATCGGCTGCAACATCTGCGTCTCGGGCGACTTCACCATGACGCCGATCCGGTGCACGCAGAACCCTTCCATGGGTGAGGAGTGGCGCCGGGGCTGGCACCCGGAGACATACACGCGGAGCTCAGCGACCGGCCGGGTGCTCGTGGTCGGTGGCGGTCCCGCGGGGTTGGAGGCGGCGATGGTCGCGGGCAAGCGTGGCCA
>JBBRVU010000338.1:0-2466 GCA_038246575.1 Actinomycetes bacterium
AGGGTCGGGCTGCCGACGCTCAGGTGCAGCCGCTGGCCGTGCCAGAGCCCCCAGACCGGGCGAGGGTGAGGATGGCCCGGGGTCTGGGCCACCAGCCAATAGGTGCCGGCCGCCTCGAGCTGTTCCTCCACCCACGACCAGGCCAGCGGGGCTTGGTCGCTGGGGGCGCCGTACAGGCACAGCGCTCTCTCCCGCGGCGCCACGCCCACCAGCGTAGTTCGGCCTCCAACACCACGCCGGCAAATCGCGCTCGTGCCGCCGTGCTGGCGCAGCCCGACCATGCCGCCTTCGTCACCGATGGGCGAGCGGTCGTGGTGGTGAGGGCGCCGGGATCGGCGCACGGTGAGGGATGACAAGTACCTCTACCGTGTCGGCCCCGGCGAAGATCGTCCTCTCGACGACGCCCCGCTGTTGCTGGCCATGTCGGCGTACCTGGCCCGGTTCAAGGGCTGTCGCGGGAGCACACGGACTCGGACCTCCGCGCGTTCTTCCGCTGGTGCACGGACCGCGGCCCCGCGGCATCGAGCCGCTGGCAGCCGAGCGGCGGCAGCTGGAGCTGTACGTCCGATGGATGCAGGAGACACGCCGGTTCAAGCCCTCGTCGTCCCGCTGCCGCCGGCGGTATGGCGCGCGGTCGACCGGGCCGTCGGCAACCGGGCGTCCGGCCCGGTTCTGCGGAATCCCGGAGCGAACGGATGGACCGGCACGCCGCCACCCGCCGACCAGCACCCCGCACTCGGGCAGGCGTGCTCGTCGGCGACCTCGCATCACCACGACCTGCCGCAACCCCAGAGCGGTCAGCTCGCACGACAGGATGCGGACCCCTGGAAGGTCGAACAACAACGACGTAGCGTCACTCACCGGGCGGCCTCCTGCCGATCGGACACAGACACCGATCAGCGTGGGAGGCCACCGGCCCGCTCAGTCGGCTACGACACGCCCGGGGCTCACCATCCCCCGCGAAGAGCTCGCAAAGGTGCAGGTCACGGCGTGGGCCCCGTGGGGCTCGAACCCACAACCCGCGGATTAAAAGCGCCGGGCAGCACGTCCATGAGCGTCCGTCACCGGTTGTCGGCTTGCGGCACTCGTCGAGTCGGTGTGCCTGGTGCGACGCCGGGTTGCCGTCGGGGCTGCCGTCAGCGGGGAGGGCTGACACTCATCCGTTCTCCTCATGCGGGAAGGGCGTGCCACCCGGGCCGCATGAACTCGAACCGGGCAGCGACGCCCAGCTTGAGTGGGCCTTCGCCTTCCGCATCGCCCCCGGCTCGCTTGGTGCCGGGCCGGCGTACCGGCATTGGCATGGCCTCGCCCGGGTCGATGATGCCTCAGTCGCCGGGGCGCCCGTTCCGGCCATCCACAGGTGACGGGCCAGGGGAGGCCTGGCGGGGGCGTCTGTACGGCGCGGGGGCGCCCGCCGACGGCGCGAGCGGGACTCGTGCGCCCCAGGCGGCAGGTACATGCGCACCACTCGACCGCTCCCGAGCAGCAAGATCAAGCCCAACACGACAAGTCGTGTGCCCACGCATTCCGAGGACTCCGAGAGCCATCCGAGAGCCCAAGAGCCCTCATGTGCCCATCAACTGCGGACTCGGGTTCCTGCTCGCTCAGGCGCACCTCGTCACCCCCAGTTCACTGATCTCGTGTTCACTCCTGCTTCTCGAGCCGGCTCGCTCCGGACTCATCGACCTTGACGTTCGCCGCGCTGCATGTCCCCCAACCGCGCGGCAAGTCGTCGGCTGACAGGATCGTCGCGGGTTCGCCGCGTCTCCGACGGCGTCCCAGCAGCGAGGAGGACCTACGTTCCGCTTGTGCCAGGCCCAGGGACGTCGCTCCCTGGTGCCGTCTACCCGCCGGTGACCCTGCCTTCGATCTGTGCCCACATCGCGTACACCGACTCCAGTGGTTCGAGCAGCCGCTCGAAAACCTCCAGTTGCTGATCGAATGCATCGAGGCTGCTTCGCAGCGCCTGCATGGTGCTGCGCTGCGCCCGCACTGCGCCAACCAGGGCAGAGACCTGCGCTGCCGTGATCTTGCCGGGGGCCGGGATGGTAGGCAAGTCCGGCACGAGGGCGGCCGCCTGTGCCACGCCGGGCACGCGGGTGACAACCGCGTTGAGGTGCTCCAGAGCGCCGCGCAGCTGGGCAAACACGTCGACGGAGACATCCGGCTGATTGTCCGCGGCCACGGCGGGTCCTCCTTCGACTCTCCCCGACCGTAGCAGGTGCTCCGGCGTTGTTCATGGACTCGTTATGCGGCTCTTCGCGGTGGATGGTGAGACCGGGCGTGTCGTAGCCGGCTGAGCGAGCGGCGGCCTCCCACGCTGATCGGTGTCTTAGAACGTGTTGGGAAAGCACTCGGCGAGCCTCCGTGACTGTTGTGACTGAGGTGGCCAGTGTGGCGGTATGGCGTCCACTTCCCCGCGCCCCTATCCCTCCGATCTGACCGATGAGCAGTGGGCGTTGATCG
>JBBRVU010000339.1:0-2406 GCA_038246575.1 Actinomycetes bacterium
CCCGTGCCGTGAAGCCGGTGCGCAGGGCGAAGATGGCGGCTTGGACTCGGTCTCGGCAACCGAGTTTGGTTAGGACTCGGCCGACGTGGGTCTTGACGGTGGCCTCGCTGAGGAAGATCGCTCGACCGATCTCGGCGTTCGACAGGCCCTGCGCGATGAGGCGTAGGACTTCTCGCTCGCGGTCGGTGAGCCGGTCGAGGAGCGCGCCGTCCAGCGCCGTGAGGGTGGGTTTGGGGGTGAAGTGCTCGATCAGGCGACGGGTGACCGACGGTGCGAGGACGCAGTCGCCGGCCGCGACGACTCGGATGGCGTGGAGCAGTTGGTCGTAGGGCGTGTCTTTGAGGAGGAAGCCGCTGGCTCCTGCTTGGAGGGCGCGGTGTACGGCCTCGTCGAGGTCAAAGGTGGTGAGGATGAGGACTCGTGAGTCGGGGCGGTCGTGGACGATGTGCGCGGTGGCGTCGACGCCGTCCATTCCCGGCATTCGCACGTCCATCAGGATCAGGTCCGGCAGGGTATGCAGCGACTGCTTGACCGCTGAGATGCCGTCAGCGGCTTCGCCGACGACGTCGATGTCGGGGACGTCGCGCAACAGTCGGGCGATGCCCTCTCGGACCAGGTGCTGGTCGTCGACCAGCAGGACCCGGATCATGAGGGCGCGCCGAGGGGTGGCGATCGCAGGTCGTCGGCCGGGAGCGAGTCCGCGGACAGCGGCAAGGTGACGTCGAGGAGGTACCCAGAGGCATCGGGGCCGGCGGTCAAACGTCCGCCGCAGAGCAATACCCGTTCGCGCAGGCCAATCAGACCCGTGCCGGTCCCGAGCTCCTCGGCCGTTTGCGTGCGGCCGCTGCTATGGACCCGAACCCTCAGGGTCCGGGGACCACTACTCACCTCCAGGTCGATCGGAGACCCGTCAGCATGGCGCATCGCGTTGATCAGCCCCTCTTGGACCGTGCGGTATGCGCACAGCCCGACGCCGGCGGGAACATCGGAGGGGACGGCGATGGTGCTGCGGACCTCGACGCCGGCACGGCGGATGCCGTCGACGAGCTCGTCGAGCCGGTTCAGGTCCGGCAGTGGCGCCATGTCTGCCTCGTCCGTGGTCCGTAGGACGTGAAGGAGACGGCGCAGCTCGGTCAGGGCCTCGCGCCCGGTGCTCTCAATGGTCTCCAGCACGTCGGAAAGCTCCTGGTCCACCCGCTGAGCCATCGGCCTTGCCGTGCCGGCCTGGAGGACCATCAGGCTCACGGCGTGCGCGACGACGTCGTGCAGCTCCCGGGCGATGGCGGCTCGCTCACGGGTGATCGCCTGCGTGGTCTGAGCCTCAAGCTCGGCGTCGGCGATCTCGAGTCGGCTGGCCAGCATCTCGGCGTGGTTCGTGCGGCGTCGCACGAGGTGACCTGCACCGACCGCGAAGGCGAAGAAGGCACAGTCGACGATCACGTTCGAGGCCTCGAAGTCGGTGGTGCGGAGGTCACGAGTCGTGCTGGCAACCAGGAGCGCAAGGAGCCACGGCCCTGGTTGACGAGACCAAGCCGCCACCGCGAACGCCACGGCCAACCAGGCGAGTCCGGCACCGAGTGTCCCGGCCGGTGACGGCACAAGGGACTCCAGAAGGAACACCCCGACCACGGCACCTGCGGCGCCCTCGGGCCAGGTCCGGCTGAACGCGACCGCGATCGCCGGCACCACCGCGGCAAGAAGGCGCACCAGCGTGGGAGCCGGCTGCTCTTCAGAGAACACCGCCTCGATCAGCGCCACGCACAAGAACACAGCCGCCAGCACTGACTCGGCTCGCGTGGGACGAAAACCGCGCCAACTGTTCATCCCAACGACGGTACTCAGGCCCCACGGCCGGGCGTAGATATCCCACCGGGACCGCGACCTGAGGCTGACCGCATCGCGACTCAAGGTGGACGCCCTGCGACGAGGGCGTGGAGCACGGTGGACTGACCGCTCAGCACGAGGAGGAACACCGATGACGACGACCCCACGACCCGTTCTCGCAGTGCAGGACAGTCCCACGCGCAGCCGCAAACTGCTCGGCCACGTAGCACTTCTAGGCCTGGCACTGTTCCTGGTCAGCCTGGCCACGTTCGCGCCGGAGTCGGCGCCCGACCCCGGCACCGCCTCGGCGACGGACGTCCGCCGCTTCGCCATCGACAACACCGGCACCATCCAGATCAACACGCTGGCAGCCCTGGCTTCCTTCATCCTCTTGGTCACCTTCGTGGCTGCCCTCGCCCAACAGGTACGACAGGTACGGCCCGGATCCACTGGGCCCCAAGTGATGCTGTGTTTGGCCGCCGTCATCGCGGCGCAGACCTTGATCCTCACCGCGGTGTCATCCATCTTTGCCAGGCCCGACCAGCTCGACGATGCAGCAGACCGAGCGGTCCTGACGATCTA
>JBBRVU010000340.1:0-2386 GCA_038246575.1 Actinomycetes bacterium
GTCGTGGCGAGGAGTGACCTGCGCCGCTCGGGGTAGGCGCGGCGTCAGGTGCGCGCCGACACCGAGAGCCCTCAGTACCTCGTGACCTCGGAGAAGAGCGGTCGGCAAGCGGTGCACACGCCGGAGGCGTTGCACGAACCGACGGATTGACACATCGGTCAGTACGCTCCCGGCATGTCCGCGTCGCATCAGGCTCGCCGCCAAGGGCTGCTCGAGCTGACGCGGGTCGCCGGGGCAGAGGCTGCCCTGGTCACCACGTTGCTCAACGTGCGTTACCTGACCGGGTTCACCGGGTCGAACGCGGCGCTGCTCGTCACCGACGGCCATGCCGTGCTCGCGACCGACGGTCGTTACACCACGCAGGCGGTCCAGCAGTCGCCGGACGTCGAGCTGCTGATGCAACGCGAGTGCGCCGGCGCGCTGGTCGAGCTCGCGGCGCAGAACCGGATCGGCGTGCTCGCGTTCGAGGCCCACCAGGTGACGGTGGAGGATCATCGCGACCTGCTCGGCATCGACGAGGCGCCGGAGCTCGTGGTGCTCGGCCGTGCCGTCGAGTCGATGCGTACGGTCAAGGACGAGGGAGAGCTCGCGCTGCTGCGCGAGGCCTGCGCGATCAGTGACCGGGCGCTGTCCGAGACGCTGGGAACCATCGCCCCAGGTCACACCGAGCGCGAGATCGCCCGGCGGCTGGACGCCGCGATGATCGAGCTCGGCGCCGACGGGATCGCCTTCGACACGATCGTCGCCAGCGGTCCGAACAGCGCCATCCCGCACCACCGGCCGACCACCCGCGAGGTGGAGCGGGGCGACCTGCTCAAGGTCGACTTCGGGGCGCTGTACGGGGGCTACCACGCCGACTGCACGCGCACCGTGGTCGTCGGGCACGAACCCGCGGACTGGCAGCGCGAGATCTACGACGTCGTGCGCGCCGCCCAGCGCGCCGGTCGGCACGCGCTGCTGCCCGGCGCGGACGTCCGCGACGTCGACGCCGCCGCGCGGCAGGTGGTGCTCGATGCCGGATTCGGCGATGCGTTCCCGCACGGACTCGGTCACGGAGTGGGGCTGGAGATCCACGAGGCGCCGATGATGGGCTACCAGGCGAACGGTAGACTCGCCGCCCGCACGCCGGTCACCGTCGAACCGGGGGTCTACCTTCCTGGTCGCGGTGGAGTCCGCATCGAGGACACCCTCATCGTGGGTGACGGCGGGCCGGAACTGCTGACGACGACTCCCAAGGACCTGCTGGTCCTCTAGACCTGCCTGAGCGAGGAACCACCCGTGGCCACGACCAATGACCTCAAGAACGGCATCGTGCTCAACCTCGACGGCCAGCTGTGGGCCGTCGTGGAGTTCCAGCACGTGAAGCCCGGCAAGGGTGGCGCCTTCGTCCGCACCAAGCTCAAGAACGTGCTCTCCGGCAAGGTCGTCGACAAGACCTTCAACGCCGGCACCAAGGTCGACACCGCGATCGTGGACAAGAGGGACATGCAGTACCTCTACAAGGAGGGCCCGGACTTCGTGTTCATGGACATGGGCACGTACGACCAGATCCACGTGCCGGCCGCGACCGTCGGCGACGGCACCAGCTACCTGCTGGAGAACCAGGACGCGGTCGTCGCGCTGCACGAGGGCACTCCGCTCTACGTCGAGCTGCCTGCGTCGGTCGAGCTGACCATCACCTACACCGAGCCCGGGATGCAGGGCGACCGCTCCACCGGCGGCACCAAGCCGGCCACCCTGGAGACCGGCGCCGAGGTCCAGGTGCCGCTGTTCATCACGACGGGGGAGAAGGTCAAGGTGGACACCCGCGACGGGTCCTACCTCGGCCGGGTCACGGGCTCCTGAGCCGGTGTCCGCCCGCAGCAAGGCCCGCAAGCGGGCGCTGGACGTTCTCTTCGAGTCCGAGCAGCGCTCGGTCCCGCCGCTGGAAACCCTCGGGGTCCGGCTCGCGCTGCTCGACCCGCCCGTGTCCCCGTACACCGTCGAGGTGGTCGAGGGCGTGGTCGGGAACGCCGAGCGCATCGACGAGCTGCTGACGACGTACGCCAAGGACTGGCCGCTGGACCGGATGCCGGCCGTGGACCGGGCAATCCTGCGGCTGGCGACCTACGAGCTGCTCTGGCGCGACGACGTTCCCGACGCCGTGGTCATCGACGAGGCCGTGAACCTGGCGCGATCCCTCTCGACCGACGATTCGCCGGCGTTCGTCAACGGCCTGCTGGCCCGGCTGCACGACCTCAAGGCGCACCTGGCCCCTGCGCCGGACCCAGCAGCCCCGGCCGCCCCAGCCGTACCGGCGCCGGCCGAGCCGACCACGTCCGACGAGGCCCCCGCGCAGTCGACCACGTAAAGCACCCTGGTGATCGCTTCAGCAGGCGTGCACACA
>JBBRVU010000341.1:0-2383 GCA_038246575.1 Actinomycetes bacterium
CCGCGTAGCCAGCGCACGTCGATCCCGTGTTGGTCCGCCAGCCGCCGCGCCAGCGGCGAGATACGGACCTCGTCCGCGCGTGGCGGCGGCACCTCGCCGGCTGCCGGCCGGGCGGCCGCTCGTTCGCGAAAGGAGCGCACATCCGTCTCGTGGACAGAGCCGTCAGCGCCCGCGGGCACGAGCGCGAGATCGACACCAAGCTCGCGCGCCAACCGGCGGGCCGCGGGCGACGCGCGGACCCGCGGACCAGACCCGCCAGCGGGCGCCACCGTGGCCGAGCGCCCGCTGGGTGTGGGCGCCGGTGCACCCTGAGCCGTGGTCATGGCGGCGCCGACGGTGACGGGCGGCGCCTCGCCGGGCGCCAGCAGGAACGCGACGACTGCCCCGGTCGGCACCACCGTACCGGCGGTGACGGCGTGACACACCACCCCGCTCGTGTCTGCCTCCACCTCGAAGTCGACCTTATCGGTGGTGAGGCGGTACAGCGGCTGGCCGGCGGTAACCGTTGCTCCGTCAGGCGCCAACCACACTTCGACGGTGCCCTCCACCATCGTCATGCCGAGCTTGGGCATCATCACCTCGGTCGCCATCGCATCCTCCAAGGTGTAGGCCATTCTGTGCGCCGGTTCCCTGGCCTGTACTCTGGCTACCGTCCATCGACCTCGCCGCGAGTGACGGACAGGGCGGGAGTGAGAGGCGCACCGATGCTACCGTGCAAGCCCTGAAATGGCCAACCTCCACGACCGGGATTTGACCGGCGAACTCACCTACTTCGCCGATCTCCGCTCTGTTCACCGTACCCACCGCTCCCGAGCGTCAGGCAAAGAGGGTTGCGCCGCGTGGCCAGCCCCACCCCCTGCCGATCAAAGTTGTTGCAGCGGAAGTATGCACCAACAGTCATACCTGTCGCAACAGACAGATGTATCGCCTGTTGATGCCACGAAACTCTGTCCAGTCTAACTGCTCCGTGATTGTGTCCTCTCATGAACGAGGAGCGAATTACTCTGACAAAACGCGAGCAGCAGCGGGCGATGGTGCTCACCCGCGTCGTGGCGGGCGAGTGGACCCAGGCGGAGGCGGCGATGAGCCTGGGACTGAGCGAGCGGCAGGTCCGGCGGTTGGTGCGGACCTATCAGACGGTGGGACCGGCGGCGCTTGCCCATGGGAACCGGGGCCGCGCTCCACGCCATGCCCTGTCCGACGCGACGCGGGACCGGGTGGTGGCTTTGGCACGGGAGAAGTACGTGGGATTGGGCGACCAGCACCTGACCGAGAAGTTGGCGGACGAGGAGCAATTGGTGCTGGGGCGGGAAACGGTGCGCCGCCTCCTGCGCGGCGCGGGGATCACCAGTCCCCGTAAGCGGCGGGCGCCGAAGCACCGCGGTCGCCGGGAGCGGATGCCGCAGGAGGGCATGGTGTTGCAGGCGGACGGGAGCCGCCACCAGTGGTTCGGTCCGGACGGGCCATATCTGACGCTGGTGGGCGGCATCGACGATGCCACCGGGACGGTGCCGTGGGCGGTGTTCCGCGCGCAGGAGGATGCCCACGGCTATATGCTATGGCGGGAACGAGTGGTGCAGACCCACGGCATTCCCCTGGCCCTGTACGTGGACCGCCACAGCATCCACGAGCGGCGGGCGCAGGATCCGCTCGTTCTCTCCGAGGAGATGACGGGTGGTCCACGGACCACGCAGTTCGGCCGGGTGCTGGCCGAACTGGGCATCACCCATATCCCCGCCCGCAGCCCGCAAGCCAAGGGCCGGGTCGAGCGGTTGTGGGGCACGTTCCAGGACCGGTTGGTGAGCGAACTCCGGCTGGCCGGGGCCACGACCATCGGCGAGGCGCAGCAGGTGCTGGAGGGCTTTCTGCTCGCGCCCGGCCGGCGGTTTGCCGTCCCACCGGCCCAACCCGGTGCCGTCTATCGTCCGGTGCCGGCCGATATGGTGCTGGCGCGGGTGATCTGCTTCAAATACCTGCGGGTAGTCGCCGCCGACAACACCGTGCAACTCGGTGAGCATCGGTTGCAACTGCTGCCGACGCGGGAGCGGGCAAGCCACGCGCGGGTCCAGGTCGAAATGCACGAGCGACTCGATGGCAGTGTGGCGGTGTACTATCGCGGCCAGTGTCTCGCCACTCAAGCGGCGCCACCGACCGCACCCCAACTCCGGGCGCGCAAGGCGCCCCGCCCGCCCGCGTCCCCCCTTCCCTCGCCACCCGCCGGTCCCGCCTCCGATGGCACCCCGGCCGCGACGAGGGCGGGACCGGCGGGTGGCGAGGGAAGCACACCATCCGCTCCCCTCCACCCCTGGCGCGCCTTCCCAGCCGTCGCATCCCGGACAAAGTCACGCGGCAGGTAACCGGACACAATCACGGAGCTTCAACA
>JBBRVU010000342.1:0-2382 GCA_038246575.1 Actinomycetes bacterium
CGCGGGAGGCGCGGACCTGTTCGTGCACGTGTCGGTCATTCGAGGCGCCGAGGCGCTGTACCAGGGCGATCGGGTCCGGTACCAGGTGCGACAGAGCGATCGAGGACCACAGGCCGACCGCGTCGAACGGGTGTGAGCGGGACGGCGGTCCGGGCGGAGCGGGTGCCCAGGCATGTCCCGATCCCGCCCGCTCATCAGCGTGAGGCGACTTTCTGGATGTGCTGCTGATACGCCGCATACGGCTCAGCCCTCGGGCGGCGGCTCGTCGAACACCCGAACCTCAACCGCGCTTCATGCCTGGCTCCGCGCCACGGAGCAGGCTCATCGCGGGCGCACCAGGGGCGCAGCCACTTGGGCCGACCCTTGACCTGCTGATCAACAGCGTCAAGGGGCCTCTTCGGTGCTGTCCGACACCCGAGCGCCGGGGCACGAGCCCTGGACCGACGCGCTGCGGGACGACCGCGAGCGACGTGGCGGGCGACGGATCTCATCCGCGGCTCCTCGGGTTGCGACGATGGACACCGTGAGGTCTCATGGTGACTGACAACGTTGTCATCCGAGGGGGAATACCATGTTTCACACCGCCCGCCCGCGCCGTCGTAGCGGCCTGGTGCTGCTGGTCGTTGCCGTGCTTGCCGGCCTGAGCGCGGCGCCCGCGGCCGCGGACACGCCGGAGCACAGACCGGCCTACCACTTCAGCCCGGCGAAGAACTGGATGAACGACCCCAACGGCCTCGTCTACTACAAGGGCGTCTACCACCTCTTCTTCCAGCACAACCCGCTCGGCGACGTCTGGGGCAACATGTCCTGGGGGCACGCGACGAGCAGGGACCTCGTGCACTGGAAGGAGCAGCCCGTCGCCATCCCGTTCGACGCCAACGAAGGCGTGTTCTCCGGGTCGGTCGTCGTCGACACGACGAACAGCTCGGGCTTCGGCACGACGAAGAACCCCCCGCTGGTGGCGATGTACACCAGCGCCTACACGCCCGCGAGCGGTCGTGACGGCATCCAGGCGCAGTCACTCGCGTACTCCACCGATGACGGCCAGACCTGGACCAAGTACTCGGGCAACCCGGTGATCGACATCGGCTCGCGGGAGTTCCGTGACCCCAAGGTGTTCTGGTACGCCCCGGCCAAGGAGTGGCGGATGGTGTCGGTGATCGCCACCGAGCACAAGGTCCTCATCTGGCGCTCCGCCGACCTCAAGGCGTGGACCCGGCTCTCCGAGTTCGGCCCCCGCAACGCCACCGGCGGCCTGTGGGAGTGCCCGGACCTGTTCCCGCTGGCCGTCGACGGGGACCGTCGCCACGTCAAGTGGGTCATGCTCGTCAGCCTCAACCCGGGTGGGATCGCCGGTGGCTCGGGCACGCAGTACTTCGTCGGGGACTTCGACGGCACCACGTTCACGGCCGACGGGCCTGCCACCTACGAGCCGCCGGCCGGCACCCTCATCCAGGGTTTCGAGAGCGGCTATGCCGGATGGACCGCCACCGGCACCGCCTTCGGCTCCGAGCCTGCGAGCGGTGCCCTGCCCGGGCAGCAGTCCGTCACGGGCTTCGTCGGCGACCGGCTGGTCAACAGCTTCATCGACTTCGACGGCGCCCAGGGTGAGCTGACCTCGCCGAGCTTCACCATCGACCAGCGACACCTCAACTTCCTCATCGGCGGCGGCAACCACCCCGCCGTGCCGGGAGCGACCCAGGCCGACCCCGGTGGTGAGGTGTTCACCGACTTCGAGACGCTCGACCCGGCGACCCACCTGCCCACCGGGTGGAGCGCCACCGGCGACTTCGTCGGCTACGGCGCCACACCGTCCACGCTGCCGAACCACCAGGGCAGCAACGTCCTCGACACCTGCGTCGTGCCCGACAAGTGCGACCCCGCGGTGGGCACCTTCGTGTCACCCGAGTTCACCGTGACGCGTGACTACGTCAACCTCCTCATCGCGGGAGGCTCGCACCCGCTGGGGACCAGCGGCCCCACGGTCGTCGAGCTCGTCTCGGGCGGAAGTGTCGTCGGGTCGGCCACCGGCAACGGCTCGGGTGAGATGGACTGGCGCCACATCGACGCCCGCTCGGTGGTGGGCCAGCAGGCCCGGATCGTCGTGCGTGACGACCACAGCGGCGGCGACTGGGGTCACCTCATGGTCGACGACATCCGGTTCTCCGACAGCGCCGCCGGCCCGCGCGACACCCAGACCACCGTCAACCTGGTCGTCGACGGTGCGGTGGTGCGCTCCAGCACCGGGACCGACAGCGAGGCTCTCGACTGGGCCTCGTGGGACCTCTCGGACCTGCAGGGCAAGGCCGCCCAGATCCAGGTCGTGGACCACAACAGCGGTGGGTGGGGCCACATCCTCGCCGACCAGTTCATGCTCGCGTC
>JBBRVU010000343.1:0-2309 GCA_038246575.1 Actinomycetes bacterium
GCTGCGCATCGTCGCCGAGCTGGAGAGCTGGCAGGGCCACGCCCCCGAGGTGGTGAAAGGCATGCTGGATCGCCTCGCGCAGCTCCGTGAGCAGGGTCTCGACGTCATCGAGGACTAGCCCGGAACGACGCTTCCTGCCCTGGTGGCTGTCGGTGGATGTCAATATCGTTCCCCTGGTGGTCGATCACCTGGTCGCAGGCTCTCGCCTGGCCTGAGTTCCGCAGATAGGCGATCTTGATGGGCATGCATCGGCGTGTTCGTGCAGGTGAGAGACTTGTCAGGCATGGCCTGAGTGCGTGAAACCTGAAATGGTGTAGGCATACGGATTCGGGCGTGTCTTCTCTCAAGTTGGCCGGGTTGCTGCTACAACGGCAGGCATGTACTTGCGGACGATTCAGCGGCGCAACAAGGACGGGTCCGTTGTCCGTTACGTGCAGCTGGCCCACAACGTGCGGCATCCGGAGTCCGGGCATGCCGTGGCGCAGGTGCTGCACAGCTTCGGCCGCGAGGATCGGCTCGACCGGGACGCTCTGGCGCGGCTGATCGGGTCGTTGTCGCGTTACCTGGGCGTGGAGCAGCCCGCTGCGCTGGCCGGCGGGGACGGCGCCGACGACGGGTTGTCGTTCGTGTCGTCGAAGAGCCTGGGCGGGACGTGGGCGCTGGACGGGCTGTGGCGCCGCCTGGGCCTGGATCAGCTGGTGCGGGACGCGCTGCGCGGCCGGCGCTGCGACCCGGTCGCGGTCGAGCGGGTGCTGTTCGCGTTGGTCGCGAACCGGGCGCTGGACCCGTGCTCGAAGCTGGCCGCGGGCCACTGGGTCGGGCAGGTCGCGCACGTCCCGGGGTTGCCCGCCTTGGATGAGGACGCCTGCTACCGGGCGATGGACCTGCTGCTCGAGGTCGAACACACCTTGGCCGAGCAGGTGTTCTGGGCCACCGCCACACTCCTGGACCTGGAGGTCGATCTGGTCTTTTTCGATTCCAGCTCGACCTACTTCGAGCGTGACACCGCAGATGACCCGGTCGCCCGCGACGAACGCGGCGAGCCGGTCGCCGACGGCGGCGGGGGGACGGGTGAGCCGGTCGGCTTCCGCACCTACGGGCACTCCAAGGACTCCCGCGATGATCTGCCGCAGGTCGTGATCGGGATGGCCGTGACCCGCACCGGCATCCCGATCCGGACCTGGTGCTGGCCGGGCAACACCGCCGACACCTCGGTGATGGGCCAGGTCCGGGCGGATCTGCGGGACTGGAAACTGACCCGGGTGGTCTGGGTCACCGACCGGGGCTTCGCCTCGGCCGAGAACCGGCGGCTGCTGCAGCGCGGCGGCAGCCACTACATCCAGGCCGAGAAGTTGCGCGGCAGCACCGAAGGTGAAGCGGCGCTGGCCCGTCCCGGCCGCTACCGCACGGTCGCCGGGAACCTGCGGATCAAAGAGGTCAAGCCCCGCCACGAGCAAGGCGTGATGGCCGACCGGTTCATCGTCTGCCACAACCCCGAACAGGCCGAGCGGGACGCCACCGTGCGCCAGCGGATGCTCGTCCTGCTGGCCCAGCGGATCGACTCCTCCGACACGCTGAGCAAGACCAAACGCGCCGAGCTGCGCGGGAAGATCTCCACGATGCCCGGTCTGAACCGCTACCTGCGCGTCACCGCGTCCGGGCTGCTGCGCGTGGACGCCGCCGCGGCCCGCCGCGAGACCCACCTGGACGGCAAGTGGCTGCTGCGCAGCTCCGATCCGTCGCTGACCGCTGAAGACATCGCCGCCGGCTACAAGCAGCTGCTTGAGGTCGAACGCGGTTGGCGGGACATGAAGACCCACCTCGATCTTCGCCCGGTCCACCACCGCAAGGAAGAACGGATCCGGGCGCACGTCCTGCTGTGCTGGCTGGCGCTGCTGCTCATCCGCATCGCCGAGAACGAGATCCCCACCCACACCTGGCGACGCCTCCGCGAGGAACTCCAGACCCTGCACGTCGGCCAGTTCACCGGCAACGCCGGCCACGTCCACCAGCGCACCGAGCTCACCCCGGCCCAGCACGACATCCTGCTCGCCCTGCAGGTCGCCGAACCACCGCGGTTCCTGCAGCTCACCGCCGCTGACTGACCCAAACCGCCGGCTCGTAGGCACTACACCTAAACGATCATGCCCGCGTTTGCCCAGGTCACGGGCATGTTCATGCCTACCAAGATCACATAGCTGCGGAAGTCAGGCCCGGAGGTCGAATGTGATGGTTCCTGTTCAGACGGAGTGCCTTCCCACGGACCCTGATCACAGGGCGCCGCCCACTGCGGGAGATCGATCAGGGCC
>JBBRVU010000344.1:0-2289 GCA_038246575.1 Actinomycetes bacterium
GGCTGGCATCGCGGTCCTGCTGCTGGGCGTCGCCCTGGTGGCCTTCTCGCGTCGCCGCAGCTCGCACCGCTGACGCGGGACCGGCCGTTGGGTCGGGTGGCTGAGTCTTGGCACAGGCCTGGACCGACAGTCATCGGGGGGAACTAGGGTTCGGCGGCATGGATGACCACGGCGCGGCGCTCGAGGCGGGGCTGGACGAGATGGTGGCCTGCACCGACCGGCTGCTGGACACCGTGGACGCGATGAGCGAGGGGGCGCCGGCCGGCGCGTCGTTGCTGCCGGCCTGGTCGCGCGCCCACGTGCTGACCCACATCGCGCGCAACGCCGACGGCCTGATCAACCTGGCGCTGGCGGCACGCACCGGCGAGGACCGGCCGATGTACGCCGGCGGGAAGCAGGGCCGCGACGCCGAGATCGAGGCCGGGGCGACCCGGCACCTGGGCGACCTTCGCCTGGACGTGGCCGACTCCGCCGAGCGGCTGCTCGACGCCTTCGTGGGCTTCCCCGAGGAGGCGCTGCACCGTGAGGTGACGTTCGCGTCGGGCGCCTCGGCGTACGGCTGGGAGCTGCCGGTGCTGCGGGTGCGGGAGGTCCAGATCCACCATGTCGACCTGGACTCGGGCTTCACCCCGGGCGACTGGTCGCTGGAGTTCGCGACGCGCACCCTCGACCAGCTCGGCGGGTTCTTCCGCGAGGCGCGCGAGTGCCCCGTGGCTTTCCTCGCCGCGACGGACACCGACCGGCGCTGGCAGGTCGCCGACGACGGCCCCGAGCTGAGCGGACCGACCGCGGCGCTGGCCGCGTGGCTGACCGGCCGCAGCAGCGACGACGGCAGCGACGACTTGGTGCTCAGACCCGCTGGACAGGTACCTCCGGCACCGCGATGGGTCTGATGTTGGGCACCGTGACGGCCGCGACATCGGGCAGCACGATCGGGCAGTCGCCCGTGAGGTCGATCTGCCCGGCCCCGGTCATGGTGCTCGGGCATGCGTCCGTGGCCTCAGCGACCTCGGCGTCCTCGGCCTCCGCCAGCATGTTGCGCATCCACATCCAGCGCATGCGCCGCTCGAACTCGTGGGCCCGCCTGGACTGGTCGAGCATGAGGTGGTAATAGAGCGCTCCACCTGTGGACATGGGACGAAAGTTAGCCTTGGGACTGGGCGCCGCGTGGCAGGCGCGCCGAAGTTAGACCAAACGGACGGATAACGGAGCGAGATGGCCTACAGCGGTGCAGTGTCCCCCGGCGGTCCGGCAGCGGTGCGCGAGCTGTCGGCGCTGACCATCACGAAGGTGTCCGTCGGCCCGATGGACAACAACGCCTACCTGCTCGAGTGCCGCAGCACGGGCACGCTCTGCCTGGTCGACGCCGCCAATGACGCCGCGACGCTGCTGGGTCTGGTGGGCGACCGACCGCTGGCCAGGGTCGTGACGACCCACCAGCACCGTGACCACTGGGTGGCGCTGCAGGAGGTCGTGTCGGCGACCGGCGCCCGCACGGCCGCCGGGACCGACGACACCGACGGCATCCCGGTGCCGACCGACGAGGCACTCAGCGACGGCGACCGGGTCGCCGTCGGTGAGGTGAGCCTCGAGGTGATCCATCTCGTGGGCCACACGCCGGGGTCGGTGGCGCTGCTGTACGAGGACCCCGAGGGTCACCCGCACCTGTTCACCGGCGACTCGCTCTTCCCCGGCGGGGTCGGCAAGACCGCCGGCCCGGAGGCGTTCGCCTCGCTGCTGGACGACGTCGAGCACAAGGTGTTCGACCGGTTGCCCGACGACACCTGGTTCTACCCCGGCCACGGTGACGACTCGACCCTGGGCGACCAGCGGCCAGCCCTGCCCGAGTGGCGCGCCCGGGGCTGGTAGCCCGGTCAACCTCGTCGTACGCGGTCAGCGGCGGTCGGGGGTGCGGTCGGCGTCTGCCTTCGACTGCGGCTTGGACCGTGACGGCCAGCGTCCGGTGACGGCCCCGCGCATCAGTCGTTGCGGGGTCACCTTGCCGGCCCGGTCCGGCCGCGCGCTGCGATAGACGGTCGCCCACAGGACCGGGCCGATGATCGCCACCGCGACCAGGACCAGCACGACGACGCCGGCGCTGGCGTCGAGCAGCTTGAGTCCGGACGCGAGCAGCACGACCACCAGGGCCCGGCGCACGATGCCGCCCGGGGCGCTGCTGGAGACCCGGGCGCCGAGGTAGACCCCGGGCAGGGCGCCGATCAGCAACGACGCGGTCAGGCCGAGCTGGAAGTCGCCGAAGAGCAGGTGCCCGAGCGAGGCCGAGGCGAC
>JBBRVU010000345.1:0-2279 GCA_038246575.1 Actinomycetes bacterium
CAAAGCGCACCGCCTGCTGAAGCTCGGCGTCGCCTTCCAGCTCCACGTCGGCGCGCTCCCAGAAGTCATCGAGGTATTCACGCTGGCCCGCGAGCAGCCCGTCCCACCCGGTGTGGCGCGCCTCGGCCAGTGCGGCGGCGACCTGGTCGCGCAGCGCCGCCGTCGAGCGCTGGCTCGACCACCCGTAGGCCAGCAGCTTGACCACACGCAGGCGTTCGCCGGGCTCGACGTCGGCTGTCACGGTCACGCGGCCCAGATCCGCGCTGCTCTCGGCCGTCAGGTCGGTGCCGGCCGGACCGTCGACGATGTGATCCATCGCGGCCGCCATCCGCAGCTCGCTCTTGTTCGTGACGTGCACCAGCACGGCGCGGGCGTCGTGGTCCGAGAACTGCTCCGAGCGCAGCGCCGCGCCCAGCTGGGCCGCCGCCCGAGGATCTCCCTCGACGGCCGGCATCGGCTCGTTGGCCACGAGCTCTGACTGCACCACCAGCCGGGCCGCAGCGTCCAGCGGCTCGACCTCGTACTCGACGGCGGCCACCGCGCGCTGGACCAGCGAGACCATCCGCACGGAGGAGACCCGCACCCGCTTGCCGGCCGGAGAGGCCCACTCGGCCCGTCGGCGCAGCAGCCCGGCGCGGAAGTCCAGTTTCCGCTCGTGGCTGTCCAGCTGCCCGAAGCGCACGTCGAAGGGCTCGTCGTCGACCAGCAGACGGATCACCTTGCCGTCGGTCACGTTGACCACCGTCTGGCCCGCCTCGGGATAGCCGTAGCCAGCCTCGGCGTAGGGCAGCGTCCGCTGCTCGTAGAAGCCGTTCAAGTAGGTGCCCGGCAGGCCGGGCGGCTCGCCCTCGTCGAGGTTGCCGCGCAGCCCGATGTGACCGTTTGCCAGCGCGAACACCGAGCCCGCCTGGTCGAGCACGTCCAAGTCCAGCTCGGTCTCGCGCAGCGCCCACGGCTCGACGGAAAACGCTCGGTGGCCGATCACGCGTCGCCGCCAACCAGTTCGGCCAGGTCGGCCACGACGATGTCGGCGCCGTGCTCGCGCAGCGCGTCGGCCCGGCCGGCCCGGTCGACCCCGACCACACAGGCAAAGCCGCCCGCCCGCCCGGCGGCCACGCCCGCCAGCGCATCCTCGAAGACGACGGCCTGAGAGGACTCCACACCGAGCGCGCGCGCTCCGGCGAGGAAGGTGTCCGGCGCGGGCTTGCCCTTCAGGTGCTCACGGTCCGCGACCACGCCATCGATGCGCCGCTCGAACAGATCCTCGATGCCCGCAGCGACCAGAACATCGCGGCAGTTGGTGCTCGACGACACCACCGCCCGGCGCAACCCGGCCTCCCGCGCGGCGCGGACATAGCGCACCGACCCGTCATAGGCCCGCACACCGTCCTGCTGGATCCTTCGCAGCACGATCTCGTTCTTGCGGTTGCCGAGCCCGTCGACCGTCTCGGCGTCCGGGGAATCGCTCGGCTCGCCCTGTGGCAACTCGATGTCACGCGACTCAAGGAACGACCGCACCCCCTCGTAGCGCGGCTTGCCATCGACGTACTCGCCATAGTCGCCGGCCGCGTCGAACGGCACGAGCTCCTCACCAGTCCGCTCTGACCGTGCGCGGAGGTAGCCGTCGAACATCTCCTTCCAAGCCGCGGCATGAACCCCGGCGGTCTGGGTCAGCACCCCGTCAAGGTCAAACAGGCACGCCCTCACGCCCGTCGGCAATCCGAGCACCCCATGAGCCGAATTGACAGCCACCGCCCAGCCGCTCAGCTCGCGCTCGTGTCCGAGCGGTCGGTGAGCACCGGCGGCGCGTGGGGCGACACCGGGTCGAGCTCGGTCTCGACGTGGACTGCGTCGGCGTCCTGGGGCATGACGTCGCTGGCCTCGCCGACCTGGGTGCTGAGGTAGGGAGCGAGGTAGCGGCCGGCCAGCTTGTTCGGCGGCCACCACAGCGCCTGCTCGGAGATGGTCGAGTCAGCGCCTTCCTGCCCGCTGATGTCGGAGCGCAGATAGCGTGGGAGTCCCCCGGTCAGCAGCACACCACGCAGCACCGGCCGAAACGGCTGCGGGTCGATCTCCACGCCCACCGATGCCGCGATCGCCTCCGCTACGGCGTCGGCCTGCTGCGCCGCCAGACCACCGTGCTTGACAGGAAACCTGGTTCCGTCCCCGGCGGCGAACACGCCCTGCAGGTTGGGCACACGGCCATGCGCGTCGGTCGTGATGAACCCGTCGCTGTCGCAGGCAAGGCCGCGGAGGCGCGGACCGGCAAGCCGCGGCTC
>JBBRVU010000346.1:0-2221 GCA_038246575.1 Actinomycetes bacterium
GAACTCGCGGCCCGGGACCGGCAGGTCGCGGGCAGCGGTCGCGCCGATGGCCAGCACGACGGCGTCGTAGCGGGCGCGCAGCTGGTCGGCGCTGATGTCGGTCCCGACGTCGATGCCGGTCCGGAACTGGGTGCCCTCCTCCGCCAGCTGGGCCAGCCGACGATCCAGGTGGCGCTTCTCCATCTTGAACTCGGGGATGCCGTAGCGCAGCAGGCCGCCGATGGCGTCGGCCCGCTCATAGACCACGACGGTGTGCCCGCCGCGGGTGAGCTGCTGGGCGGCCGCGAGCCCCGCGGGGCCGGAGCCGACCACCGCGACCCGCTTGCCGGTCTGGCGTTGCGGTGGCTGTGGCCGGACCCAACCCTCGTCCCAGGCACGGTCGATGATGCTGACCTCGACCTGCTTGATGGTCACGGCCTCGCTGTTGATGCCGAGGACGCAGGAGCCCTCGCACGGCGCCGGGCACAGCCGGCCGGTGAACTCGGGGAAGTTGTTCGTCGCGTGCAGCCGCTCGATCGCCGGACGCCACTCGTCACGCCACACGAGGTCGTTCCACTCGGGGATGAGGTTGCCCAGCGGGCAGCCGTCGTGGCAGAACGCGATGCCGCAGTCCATGCAGCGGCCGGCCTGACGAGTCAACGTCTCGCGGGCGACAGGGGTGTTCTGGTCCTCGTACACCTCGCGCCAGTCCATGATGCGCACGTCGACCGGCCGCCGGACGGGCAGCTCGCGACTAGTCGTGGTCAGGAAACCCTTGGGGTCAGCCACGAGCGGCCTCCATGATCGCCTTGAGCGCCTGCGGACTGTCGGCGTCGAACCCGGCCTCCAAGGTCTGGGCCCGGGCGAGCAGCACCGCCTTGTAGTCGCGCGGCATCACCTTGGTGAAGCGCTCGGCAGCCGCAGTCCAGTCGTCGAGCAGCTGCTGGCCCACCGACGAAGCGGTCAGCTCGACGTGGGAATGCACCAGGTGGCGGAGCAGGTCAACGTCTTCCTCGTCGAGCGGCTCGAGCTCGACCATGTCGGCGTTCACCCGTTCCTCACGCAGGTCAAGGACGTACGCCGTCCCGCCGGACATGCCGGCGGCGAGGTTGCGCCCGACCGGCCCAAGGACGACGACCTGGCCACCGGTCATGTACTCGCAGCCGTGGTCTCCGACTCCCTCGACGACGGCAGTCGCGCCGGAGTTGCGGACCGCGAAGCGCTCGCCGACCAGCCCGCGGACGAACACGTCACCGCCTGTGGCGCCGTACAGCGCGACGTTGCCCGCGATGACGTTGCGCTCGGCGATCAGCGAGGCGCCGGGCACCGGTCGGACCACGAGCCGGCCACCCGAGAGTCCCTTGCCGAGGTAGTCGTTCGCGTCACCGAGGAGACGCATCGTGATGCCGCGCGGGAGGAATGCGCCGAAGGACTGACCGGCGGAACCGGTCAGGGTGATGTCGATGGTGCCGTCGGGCAGCCCGGTGCCGCCGTAGCGCCGGGTGACCTCGGCGCCGAGCATGGTGCCGACGGTGCGGTTGACGTTGCGCACCGCCGTCGCGAACTGCACCGGGTTGGCGTGCTCGAGGGCATCGGCCGAGCGCGCGATCAGCTCGTTGTCCAGCGCCTTCTCCAGGCCGTGGTCCTGCACCGTGACGCAGCGCCGGGCCGTGCCCTCGGGCAGGTCGGGGACGTGCAGGATCGGCGCGAGGTCCAGGCCCGCGGCCTTCCAGTGCTCGACCGCCCGCCGCGTGTCCAGGCTCTCGGCCTGGCCGACGGCCTCCTCGATGCTGCGGAAGCCCAGGGCGGCGAGGTGCTCGCGAACCTCCTCGGCGATGTAGGTGAAGAAGGTCTCGACGAACTCCGGCCGCCCGTTGAACTTCTTGCGCAGCTCGGGGTTCTGCGTCGCGACGCCGACCGGGCAGGTGTCGAGGTGGCAGACCCGCATCATGATGCACCCGCTGACGACGAGTGGGGCGGACGCGAAGCCGAACTCCTCGGCGCCGAGCAGCGCCGCGATCACGACGTCGCGGCCGGTCTTGAGCTGACCGTCGGTCTGCACCACGATCCGGTCGCGCAACCCGTTGAGCAGCAACGTCTGCTGGGTCTCGGCCAGGCCGAGCTCCCAGGGCGCCCCGGCGTGCTTGAGACTGGTCAGCGGCGAGGCGCCGGTGCCGCCGTCGTGACCGGAGATGAGCACCACGTCGGCGTGCGCCTTGCTCACACCGGCCGCCACGGTGCC
>JBBRVU010000347.1:0-2171 GCA_038246575.1 Actinomycetes bacterium
CAGGGCCGGGGCGAGCTGCAGCTCGCGATCCTGGTCGAGATCATGCGCCGCGAGGGCTTCGAGCTGACCGTGGGCAAGCCGCAGGTCGTCACCCGGCTGGTCGACGGCAAGGTCCACGAGCCGATGGAGCGACTGACGATCGACGCCCCGACCGACTACCAGGGCGTGCTGATCCAGCTGCTAGCCCTGCGCAAGGGGCGCCTGGAGCAGATGGTCGACCACGGCACCGGCTGGGTACGGATGGAGTACATCGTGCCCGCCCGGGGCCTGATCGGCTTCCGAACGGAGTTCCTCACCGAGACGCGGGGCACCGGGCTGCTGCACCACGTGCACGAGCGGTACGAGCCGTGGCACGGCGAGCTGCGCACCCGGCCCAGCGGCTCCCTGGTCGCCGACCGGCGCGGTGCCACGACCGGCTTCGCGCTGGCCAACCTGCAGGAGCGCGGAACGATGTTCGTCGCCCCCGGGACCCAGGTCTACGAGGGCATGATCGTCGGCGAGAACTCCCGGTCGGAAGACATGGACGTCAACCCGACCAAGGAGAAGAAGCTCACCAACATGCGCCAGTCCTCGGGCGACATTCTGGTGCCGCTGATCCCACACCGCTCGCTCTCGCTCGAGCAGGCCCTGGAGTTCTGCCGTGAGGACGAGTGCGTCGAGGTCACCCCGGCCGTGGTGCGCCTGCGCAAGGTGGCCCTGGCCGCCAACGACCGGGCCCGGCTGGTGGCCCGGCGCAAGCGCGGCTGACAGCTGACTCCTGGCTGCGAGGCCTGCGCTGTCGCTGATCGCGCCTGGTGAGAGCCGCTCGTATGACGGCTTGTCTCGGGGCGGTCACGATTCTGCAACAGAGCGACTCTGCCATAGGTGAATGGGGGGATGTGTCCTAGAGTCCTGCGCTGGGCAGCGCCGAGAATCAGGCACGGGGATGACGAGCTGCCAGTCACCGGGTTCGGGACGCTGTGCTTTGACCGAGGAGAGGTAGCGCCGGGTACATGTCGCTCGCATCCGACCACGCGGTCGAGACTCCCACCGGGCCCAGCGTCGAGTCCACCGAGATCGCGGGCCGCTCCCTCAGCCAGATCGCCTGGACGCGACTGCGCCGCGACAAGGTCGCCATGGTCAGCCTCACCACGATCGTGCTCGTCATCGTGGTGGCGGCCGCCGCTCCGCTCGTCGTCCGGCTCATCGGGGTCAACCCTTACGACTTCAACAGCAGCCTCGTCACCGACACCGGCGGCCTCCCGAAGGGCACCTGGGGCGGCATCAGCCTCGCCCACCCACTCGGCGTCGAGCCGCTGACCGGCCGCGACATCTTCGCCCGGCTGCTCTACGGCTCCCGGATCTCGTTGCTCATCGCGCTGTCCGCCAGTGTGATGACCACCTCCATCGGCGTCACGGTCGGCATCATCGCCGGCTACTCCAAGGGCTGGCTGGACACCGCACTGGGCCGCTTGATGGACCTCATCCTCGCGTTCCCCCTGCTGCTGATCCTGCTGGCCATGTCGCCGGTGCTGACCCAGCGCCTCGAGCAGTCCTTCGGGCTGGGAGCCAACACCTCGCGGGTCCTCTACATCGTGCTGGTCCTGAGCATGTTCGGCTGGCCGTATCTCGCGCGGATCATCCGCGGTCAGGTTCTCAGCCTTCGCGAACGGGAGTTCGTCGAGTCGGCGGTCTCGATGGGCGCCGGGACGCCCCGCATCCTGTTCAAGGAGATCCTGCCCAACCTCTGGGCCCCGATCCTCGTCTACGTGACGATCCTGCTGCCGCAGTACATCGCGGCCGAGGCGGCGCTGTCGTTCCTCGGCGTCGGCCTGCTGCCGCCGACACCGTCCTGGGGAGCGATGCTCGCCGACTCTGTGTCGTTCTTCTACACGGTGCCGTCGTTCCTGTTCATTCCCGGCGCTGCGCTGTTCATCGTGGTGCTCGCGTTCAACCTGCTCGGCGACGCGATCCGCGATGCTCTCGACCCGCGTGCGGGCCGGGCATGACCTGACACAACACAAGACTTCCCCGGCCTGGCCGGGGGGAAAGCGGCACCGGAGCACTGGACCGGTGTCGCCCGCGGTCCGGGACAGATATCCCGGCCGAGACCAGAAGGAGTGACATGGGCAAGGCCAGCATCGGTCTGCGTGCCGCGGCTCTCGCATCCGTGGCGGCGATGACCCTCGCCG
>JBBRVU010000348.1:0-2130 GCA_038246575.1 Actinomycetes bacterium
AGCAGCAGGTCCGCGCCTGGCTCAAGCAGCACCAGCGGTCGATCACCGCACTGCCTGACGCGCGTCGCGTCGCCTACGAGCCGGTCAAGCGCGAGGCCCGCGACGCCGAGCTAACCGACCTTGTAGCCCCCGGCAGCCAGGTCGTGAGCGACGCCCTCGCTCGTTGGCCGTTGCACGTGCTCGCGACCGAGCAAGGCGAATACCCGTGCGCCCTGCGAGGCTGGGAGGAGGACGTCCTACGACGTGAACTGCGCGACACCGACCTCGTCGCCTGGTACCGCAACCCGACGAGCGGCCCGAACGCCGTCCGCATCCCCTGGCAGGGCGAGCAGCGTGACCGCGCCATGTACCCCGACTTCGTCTTCTTCCACAACACCGACAGCGGCTTGCGCCCCTCGATCGTCGACCCGCACGGATACCACCTGGCTGACGCGGCAGCGAAAATGCGAGGTCTCGCGGCCTACGCCGATCGGCATGGTGACTCGTTCAGCCGCATCGACGCCGTCGCCAAGATCGGTGAGCGGCTGCTAGCTCTCGACCTCAAGTCGGAGGCCATCCGCAACTTCGTTGCAGACGCAGGGCCCCGGCATAGTTGATCTGTCTGTTACATGATCATGGGGAGGACGCGGGCGGGATGTCGGCTGAGGTGACGGCAGGCGGCGGCGATGTTGGTGGCGCCGGCGTTGCGGAGCAGGCTGATCGCCAGGTTGCGCAGGGTGGCCATGACGGCCGGGCCGTGTCCGGTCCGAACCTGGGACAGATCCTCGCCGAAGGAGACGTCGCGGACCCAGTGCAGCCGGTTCTCGATGCCCCAGTGCGCTCGCAGCGCGTCGGCGAGTTCGACCGGGGTGGTCTGTTCGGCGGTCAGGTCGGTGATCGCGTACACCGTTTCGGTGCGCCACCGGCCGCCGCGCAGCGGTCGGCTGCGGCGGGTGATCTGCAGGGCCAGTGCGGCGCCTGGGAAGCCGATCCCAGCGGCGACCGTCGTGAGTTTCAGGGTGCGCTGCTCCTGCCGGCCGTGAGCTTTGTCGGTGGTGGTGTCGGCGACCGGGACGTCGTTCCAGGGCAGCGCCTTCAGCTGACGCAGCAGGGTGGGCTGGTTGGCCTTGACGGTCAGCAGGTAGTGCGCGCCGCGCCCGGCCAGGTAGGCGACGTGAGCGCGCTGAGTGTGTAACGCGTCCGCAGTGATGATCGCCCCGGCGATGTCGATCCGGTCCAGCAACGGGCCGAAAGCGCTGATCTCGTTGGTCTTACCGTCCACCACCGTCTGCCCGAGCACACCGCCGTTGCCGGTGTCGAACGCAGCCAGCAGATGCACCGCCCGCTCACCGGCGTGCCGGGCACCGCGTGCGCTCTTGCCATCCAGCGCGATCACCCGACGCGGCTGAGCAGGCTGACCGACCGCGGAGTGGGGCGCCGACCGTGCCGCCAACCAGGTCGAGACGACCCGATCCAGCTCGGCGGCATCGACGCCTTGCAGGACCCGGCGGATCGTGGCCTCGCTCGGCGGCCGACGTCCCAATCCGAGCCGGGCTCGGACCGTCGGCGTCAGGTCACGAGCCCACTCAGCGATCCCGATGTAGGACCGGGCGCCAGCCAGCACCGCGCACACTGCCGCGCCCAGCACGGCCACCACATCATGACGACGACCGCGGCGAGCCCGCGGATCGTTCACCGCCCGCAACGCCAGCAGCAGATCGGCCGGGACCGGTTCAGGATCACCGCCCGACAGATGGGGCTGGTCAGCAGCACGGTCGATCAGGGAAGATACGAACACGGACACGGCACCCGTCCTGGTGATCACGAAGGCGTAGAGAACCGTCATGATCACCAGCGGGGGCCGTGTTCGTCCTGCTTTTACACCCTCACCGGCGTGTCACCCCGCGACACGCCCAAGATCCCGACTTTGCCGGGGCCCTGGCTCCGCCTCCCACGGCAGCGGAGCAAAGCGGATAAGCATGACGGCACTTACCTTCGGTGCGGCGAGAGCGGGATCAGCGCTTCTTACCGTCGCGGAACAAGGCCAGAGCCTTGTCGATCCGCCGCTGACGCGTCTCTGGCGTCTTGGCGGCGTTCACGTTGTCCACGTGATAGCGCTGAAGACTGTTGGACAGCGAGCCGAAGAAGCCG
>JBBRVU010000349.1:0-2118 GCA_038246575.1 Actinomycetes bacterium
GCGTACAGGCCGGTGATCGGCGGCATCCCGGCCAGGGCCGCGTAGGCCATCCCCTGCGGGATGAGCAGGACGGCGACTGTCGCACCCGCGCGCGCATCGGCCGCGAGCAGCCCGCGGTGGTAACCCGACAGCCAACGCGTGGCGGGGATCGCCCCCGCAACCCGTGCAGTCAGACCGGTTCGCCGACCCTCGATCACTGGGGTGCGGTGGTCGCGGCAGGGCACCGCGCAACGACGCGGACGTTCGGCGGGTCGACGTCGACGTGGATGCCGACGACCGTCATGTCCGGGAGCTGGTCGGCCAGCCAGCGAACCCCGTCTCGCACCATCTGCTCATGCTCCTTGTCCGTGACCGCACTGCCGGCGCAGTCGGAGTGCGAGGCAACAACCACCTGGCGGCTGCCATGCGCGTCACGGGACAGGGCAACGTCCCGCGCCAGCCCAAGCCTAGGCACCGTGACCATATCGACGTAGTCGGTGCCGAACTGCCGTTGGGCCCAGTCGCGGATGTGCGCCTGGATGCGGCCGTCCATGCAGGTGACGGCGACCGCGAAGCTGGTCAGGCCACTCGCTCGCCGGCAGCGACCAGGTCAGCGACGCCGGCCCGGTCGAGCACGACGGGGCGGAAGCCCTCGCTGACGAGCAGTGAGGCGGCGATGGTGGCCCGCCGCCCGCTCCCGCACGCGACGAGCACCGTCTTGTCCTTATCGAGCTCGGCCGGCAGCCCGTCGGTGAACAGGTCGGCGGCGAACCGCTCGACGGCGCCGTCCCAGCTCACCGCGGCCCGCTCGTTGGGCATCCGGACGTCCAGCAGCTGGGGCTGCTCCTCGTCGAGGAGGCGCAGGAACTCCGCCAGCCCGAGCAGCGGGAACGTGCTCGTCGCCTCCGACTGCGCCACGTCGAGGATGACTCCCCGGACGGTGTCGACACCGATCTGCGCGAGCTGGGTCACAGCGGCTTCCACGTCCTGGTCGCTGTCGGCAATGAGGACGATGGACGTGCCGTAAGGCACCAGCCAGCCCGCCCAGCTCCCGAAGTCGTCACCGAACTCGATCGCGGTGCTGCCGGGGATGAGTCCGGCGGCCTGATGCTCCCGGGGTCGCATGTCGACGAGCGCCAGCGGCTCCTCGGTCAGACCATCGAGGTCGGCGACGGTCAGCTCCGGCACGCGGGTCGGCGGCATCGGTGCCACCCCGAGCGTGTTCGTCGGCCCCATCCGCTCGTAGAAGGCGGGGATCGGCATCAGACCGGCGAGGAACCGGTCAGCGAACGTCTCCGCGTCGGTGGGCTCCAGCAGCGGGTTCGTGTCGATCTCGTCGCCCACCGTCGAGGTGTACCTGCCGGCGCCCGAGGCGGTGCAGAAGGACCCCTCGCCATGCGTCGGGAACAGCTCGAGGTCCCGGGGCAGCTGGGCCAACCGGTGCAGCGACTGGTGCTGGAGCTTGGCCAGGGTCCGGGCCCGCACCATGCCCAGCAGGTCCGGCCGGCCGGCGGATCCGACCAGCAGGCTGCCACCGGAGAAGAGCGCAACCGGCTCGCCGTCGACCAGGACGAGGTAGCTCGTGTGCTCCGGCGTGTGCCCGGGGGTGTGGATGGGTCGCACCGTCAGGCCACGGTCGCCGAGGTCCTCGAGATGGAAGGCCGGAGTGTGCGGATAGGCCGCTGCCGCGGCGGCGGGCATGACCAGCTCCGCGCCCGACCGGCGGGCCGCTTGCTCACCACCGGAGACGTAGTCGTTGTGCAGGTGCGTCTCGAGCACGAACCTCAGCTCGAGGTCCCGCTCCTCGACGGCTGCCAGGAACCGGTCCACATCGCGCTGGGGGTCCACCAGGACCGCCTGCCCTGCGTGGGCGAGGACGTAGGTCTGGTCGCCCAGTCCGGGCGTGCGAAACGGCGTGATCTCCATGGCTGCTCCTAATACCGGGGGAGGTACCACGAGTGTCGCGTCTTGTCCGTACAACTGTCAACCGGCGGTCGGCTCCAACGCCAGCAGGCGGAGCGCCGCCTCGGCCGCTCGGCCGCCGGACTCCTCGGCGAGATCGAGCGCGCCCGGGACGTTGAGCTCGTCCAGCAGGGCCAGGAGCACCGGCTCCGCGCCCGCGTCGGTGCTCGACCGTCC
>JBBRVU010000350.1:0-2071 GCA_038246575.1 Actinomycetes bacterium
CGGCCGGGCGAGCCGCTGGAGATCGAACCCGGAAGCGTGGTGAGCCTCGCCGACGAGGTGGTGCTCAGCTACGAGATGCCGGGGTGAGCGCGGGCGCTCGGCCCTGCCGGGTGGACCCCGACCGGCCGACTCGGACCGTGGATCTTCCTGCCCGGAGTCGATCTTCAGGGCCGGGTTGGACACGGCTGACCAGCCGTCGAGCTGCTCGTCGAAGGTGATGACGGAGTACTTCTTGCCGCCGGTGACCAGAACCGGGTACTTCTCCCAGGCGCGGACGTTGGCGTCGTTCGAGTTGCTATGGCCGGTGCCGCCGGTGACCCGCCAGACGAGCAGGGTCGAGGCGTCGGTGCGGGTGAGCTGGTAGAAGGTGAAGGTCCACCGGCGAAGCTGGAGTCCGGCCGCGCCCGGGTCGTCGCGATCTGGGTCAGCGGGGCGGCGGCGCCGACGACGGCGGCGGACTGGTCCTGCGGGGTGGGTGAGGTGCTGGCGGTCGGGCTGGCGCCCGGGGCGCCGGAGGCGCTGCCCGAGGAGGTGGGGTCGGGGGCGCCGGGGTCGAAGGTGCACCCGCCGACCACGGTGGCGGCCAAGGCCGTGCCGGCGATGGCGGTGAAGAGCACCGAGGCGTCCAGGTCGAGCTCGGCGCTGCCCTTGCGGTTGGCCTGGGTGACCTTCTTCTTCACGTCCTGCACCTGGCTGCGCAGGGGGAACACGGCGCCTTCGGGGTCGACGACGTCGGGCAGGCGGGAGGTGTCGACCCGCGGCCAGCCGGTGCCCACGGCCGGAGCGGGATCCTCGACCACCGGCTCCAGCAGCCCATCCTCGACAGGGACGGTCCTGCACGATCCAGCTGCCCATGAAGACGTCGACCCGGTCCACGCCCTGCGGCACCGGCGCGAGCAGCACCCATCCCACGACCGCCCGGCCCAGGGCGTCCTTGTCGGCCTGCAGGTCGAGGATGTCCGTCGACAGGCAGCGACCGACGACGTCGGTCCGCAGCCCGCCGTAGGCCAGACCCGAGGCGACGTCTATGGCCGCCGCGGTGCACTGTGTCCCGCTCGACCCGTTCTGGTTCAGCACGTAGTTGTTGCCGTTGCCGTAGGCGCCGAATTACGCGTCATCCCCGTTCTGGTCCTGCGCGCGCAGCCCCATGGAGTAGTACAGCGCGGTGGCCCCGGGCAGGCGTCGTACCCCGTGCACGGTCAGCACGGCCAGCCGCGCGTCCGTGGTGTCGCCCATCCACGCCTGCCCCAGCACCGGCACCCCCGGGACCGACGGCGGCGGGCTCGTGGCAGCCCGCGCGGGCACCGCCGCACACGTCAGCGCGGCGGCCGCGGCGAGCACGGTGGCAAGGGTCTTCATCGCGGTGGTCCGCCCTCGATGGCAAACAGATCGGCCGTCACCCCTACTGACCCGAGCGCGAAGAGCGGCCAGTAGGAGCACGGGAGGCCTACTCGTGGCAGAGGTTGACCGTGACGTCGCGCCGCTACGGAGAGCTCAGGGTGCCCGACGCGGCATCCGCGACACGCCGGAGCGGGCGGCAACCGGACCCAGTCCGGATGCCGCCCGCTCACGGTGAGGGGTCAGAGCGCGGTCAGCGCTCCTCCTCCCCGCGGATGAAGGCCTCGAGCTTCGCGCGACCGAGGTCGTCGGGGCGCTGCTCCGGCGGGGACTTCATCAGGTAGGAGGACGCCGACAGCAAGGCGCCGCCGATGCCACGGTCCTTGGCGATCTTCGCCGCGCGGATGGCGTCGATGATGATGCCGGCCGAGTTCGGGCTGTCCCAGACCTCGAGCTTGTACTCGAGGTTGAGCGGCACGTCACCGAAGGCGCGACCCTCGAGGCGCACGTAGGCCCACTTGCGGTCGTCGAGCCAGGCGACGTAGTCCGACGGGCCGATGTGCACGTTGCGGTTGTCGGTCGTGCCGGCCAGCGCGCCGGTGAGGTTCGAGGTGACCGACTGAGTCTTGGAGATCTTCTTGGACTCCAGGCGCTCGCGCTCGAGCATGTTCTTGAAGTCCATGTTGCCGCCGACGTTGAGCTGGTAGGTGCGGTCGAGCTGCACGCCGCGGTC
>JBBRVU010000351.1:0-2048 GCA_038246575.1 Actinomycetes bacterium
ACCCAAACACCCAGACCGGCCAGGCGCTCCTGCCGGTAGTCTCCGCCGGGGGCTGTGAGTGCGTCTGTGCCGCCCGTCGGGAGTTGTTCGATGGTGCTGCGTGCGGCCACCGTGGCCGCGTATAGCGCGGCCGCGGCGGTCTTCGCCTGGATCGCCGTCGTGACCTGGCAGCGGCGAGCCCACAACCCGACGGTCTCGCTCTCGCTGGTCGTGGTGATGCTGGGGCTCGGCCTGTCATCTCTCGCCGATGCTGTGGCGGTGGCGTCCACCACGGAAAGGGCCTCGGCGATCGCCTCGTTGGCGATCCTGCCGGGGGTGGGCGTCGCCAGCGGCGCCTTCGCCTGCATGGCCTTCGGCATCGCACGGCCGCAGTGGGCGCCTGCGCGGTGGCTCGTGGCCCTGCTGGTCATCGAGCCGGCGCTCATCACCGTTGCCGCCGTGACGAACCCCCTTCACCTGTGGGTCTACTCCGGGGCTGGCGCCGACCAGCTGACCGGGTCGGCGCAGTGGGGGTACGGGCCAGCATTCTGGTGGCACACCGCGTACTGCTACCTCATGCTCGCCGTCGGTGTCGGCTTCCTTGCCTGGGGTGCGTGGAGGGCGCCGACGGGCTTCCGGCAACAGCGACTCAGCATCCTGCTCGCTACCCTCATCGCCTGCGTCGCCAATGTCGTCTATCTCAGCCGAGGGTTGGGCAAGCTCGTCGACCCGACACCGTTCGGCTTCGCGGTGGCGGGCCTGGTGATCTTCTATGCGATGTTCCGGCAGGACCTCATCACAGTCAGCCCGGTGGCTCGGACCCTCGTTTTCGACCAGATCGGTGAGGCGGTCGTGGTCGTCAGCCCGGCCGGCAAGGTGCTGGATCTCAACCCGGCCGCTGTCGACCTGCTGCGGGGCATGAACCCGGAAGCGCCCCCAAGGTTGGTGGGTGAAGCGGCCCGACCCCTGCTCGGCGAGAGCCTGGACACCTCCGGCAGCGGGGAGAAGGAGATCGTGGTCGAGCTCGCCACCGAGCGACTCGAGTTCCAGGTACGAGCGTCCCTGCTGATCGACCGCTACAACCGTGGCCTGGGAACGGTGCTCGTGGCGCGTGACGTGACCGAGGCCAACAACCAGATCCGGCGCCTCGCCGCCGCACACGCGCAGCTGGTCCGGCAGGTCGAGACGATCGAGCTGCTTCGGGCGGACCTGGCCGAGCTGGCCAGTCGCGATGACCTGACGGGGCTGCACAACCGACGCCACCTGGTCGAGAAAGTCACCTCGATGATCGCGGCCGCCGACCGGACCGGCGGGACCTTCGCCGTCATCCTGCTCGACATCGACAGGTTCAAGGCCGTCAACGACGACCACGGACACCAGGCCGGCGACGCCGTGCTGGTCGGGCTCGCCCGTCTGATGCAGGAGTGCGCCCCGTCCGGAGCACTGGTCGCCCGCTGGGGCGGGGAGGAGTTCTTCGTGGCCATTCCTGGGGTCGACCTCGCGACAGGGCTCGCCTTCGCGGATGACCTACGCCGCCGGTGCGAGCTCAGCACGATCGTCGTCAAGAGCCGAATGATCTCCTGCACGCTCAGTGCGGGCGTGGCGACATACCCGGCGTCGGGCAGGTCGATGGACGACCTCTTCCACGCCGTGGACCTCTCGCTGTACGAGGCCAAGGACGCCGGCAGGAACCTCGTGCGAGTCCACGACCCCGAGGGGTAGCTGGATGCCGGCCGCCGGCCCAGGACTCCTGGCGAGCCGATGGCGGCGCCGCCGACCGCTGATCCTTCAGGAGCGGGGCAGATCGCTCAATTCGCCTGGTCGCCCGAGCAGGTAGCCCTGTCCCCAGGGAACCCCGAGGTCCTGTAGTGCGGTGAGCTCGTCGGGCTGCTCGATGCCTTCTGCGATGACTTGCGCACCCACCTCGTTGGCGAAGCTCAGCAGGGCACGAGTCAGCGCCTTCTGTCCGGTGTCGCGGTCGATCCCGGCGACCAGCGAGATGTCGAGCTTGATGATGTCGGGTGCGAGCCGGAGCAGATGCCGGAACCCGCCGTAGCCGGACCCGAGGT
>JBBRVU010000352.1:0-2032 GCA_038246575.1 Actinomycetes bacterium
GCGACCGTGGCCGCGGCGATGAAGGAGTGGGAAATCACCCTGGATCCCACCTCGGAGGCCGCGGGTGCAGTCACGTTCAACATCGCCAATAACGGCTCGTTCACGCACGAATTCATTGTCGTCAAGACCGATCTGGCGGACGACGCGCTGCCGACCAAGGCCGACGGCACAGTGGATCAGACCGATTCGCAGCTCACCGCCGTCGACGAGCTCGAGGACATCGCCGCGGGCTCGACCGACAACACCCTGGCGGTGACGTTGACCCCCGGTCACTACGTCATCTTCTGCAACCTGCTGGTGGGTACTACGTCGCACTACGCGGAGGGCCTGCACACCGCCTTCACGGTCAACTGACCGCCGGCCGTCAGCGCAGGACGGTGTCCAGCGCGGCGCTGAGCTCATCGGGGTAGGCCAGCCCCTCGAACTTGTCCGCCACCTTGCCGTGCGCGTCGACCACGAAGACGAACGGCTCGGTGGGCAGCCCCCACTCCACGATCGCGCGGATCGGCTTGGGATGGCCGGTCAGGTCGACCTCCGGCTGGGTCCGGCCGTCGACGACCTGCAGGACGTACGGCTCGACGTGCAGGAAGTTCACGCGACCGATGTAGTCGGGGGCCACCTCTCGCACCAGGTCGAGCGCCGGCCCGCAGGTGCCGCTGACGCAGAAGAGGGGCGTGGCAAAGACGAGCACGAACGGCTTGCCGGCCGCGATCGCGTCCTTCACGGAGAGCGTGTAGAAGGCGGGGTCCGGGTCGGTGTCGGTCGAGATCGCGACGATGGTCGTGGGGTCGCTGGCGGTCAGTGTGTCCGACGGGGGTGCATCAGCGCCGATGGCCGGGGTGGTGGTCGTGTCGCGCACCGAGAACGTGACGCGCGCCGTGCGATCCGGGGTGCCGGCCCCCTGTGCAGTCACCTCGACCCCCCAATCGCCGGCATGCGGGAAGGTGACCGGCACGGTGTAGATCCCCTTGCTGTCGGGGATCAACCAGCGGAAGCTGCCCTGATCGGTGCTCACCGCGGTCGCGGGGCTGGTGGCCAGGTCGTAGAACGAGATCTGCGTCGTCAGGTCGGCGGTCGCCAGCTCGCGCCCCGCCCGGTCCTGCAGCGCGATCATGAGCCGGGTGGAATCGGTTGCCATCTCGGCATTCACCACGATGGGGATGAAGTCGCTGTCGGTGACCACGGTGCCGCTCCCCGGCCAGCCGGGGTACTGGCCCTCCGCCGTCGAGGCTGATGGGCTGGACCCGCTCGAGCAGGCTGCCAGCGCCAGGCCGATGGCGATGGCAGCGGCCAGCCCGCGTGCGCTAGCGGCTGTCGATCGGTGCTGGTTCGGCATGGCGCGCGGCTCGTTCCTCGGTACGCAGGCTGTGCTGTTCGTCGGCCCGCAGCCAGGCCGCGATGGCCAGGGTCAGCGCCGCCAACAGGATGATGTCGCCGGCGCCCCACATGACGATGCCGGCGAACTGCTGATCCGTGAAGGGGTCCGGTCCCCAGGTCCGGTCCAGGGTCGCGTAGTGGGCGTACAGGACGGTCGGCGCGAAGTAGATGACGAGGCCGACCGCGGTGTTGAACGGCATCTGCGCCGCCAGGTAGACCATACGACCGATGGGCCGCAGGCGCCAGCGGGCCGGGTCGGCGCCGATGACCGGCCACCAGAACAGCATTCCCGCGGCCAGGTAGAGGAGGTGCTCCGCGCTGTGCAGTGCCTCGTTCTCGAGGGCGGTGTTGAAGAGTGGCGAGAAGTGGGTCGCCGCCATCACGATCGCGAAGATGGCCCAGCCGACCGGCGGCCAGGAAAACGTCGTGACGATTCGCGAGTGCAGGATGGGGAGCAGGAATCGCCGCCGCACGCGCGGCGTCGCAGCGCGCAGGGCGAGCGTCATCGGTGCGCCCAGGGCGAGGAGTGGGGGAGCCACCATCGCCAGCAGCAGGTGCTGCACCATGTGCACGCTGAAGACGCTATCGGCGTAGACGTCGACCGCCGAAACGAGGGCGACCGCGATGGTTGCGACGCCGGCGAGCCAGGCCGCCA
>JBBRVU010000353.1:0-2020 GCA_038246575.1 Actinomycetes bacterium
CAACCCGTTCGCCCAGGGCGCCGGCCACGTCGACCCGACGAAGTTCCTCAACCCGGGCGTCGTGTTCGAGACCGGCATCGACGACTGGTACGGCTACATCGCCGGCCAGGGCTACAACATCGGGTTCGAGCCGATCGACGCGAGTGACCTCAACGTGCCCTCGCTCGCGATCGGTTCGCTGGCGGGGTCGCAGACCGTGACCCGCGAGCTCTCCGACGTCTCCGGCAGGTCTGAGACGTACAAGGCCTCGTACACGGGCAGCGACGCCTTCACGGTGGAGTTCGACAGCAACAGCTACTCCGTGGGCAGCTACCGATCGGCGAAGGTCGCGATCACGGTGTCGGCGACTGGGTCCTCCTACGGCAGCTACGGCTCCGGCTTCATCACCTTTACCGGGGACAAGGGCCACGTGGTCCGGATCCCCGTCGCGGTGCGGCCCACCCAGGCGGCCGCTCCGCGCGAGGTGACGGCCAAGGTCAGCGACGGTGGCCTCACGATCAGTGGCACCTCCGGCTTCAACGGCGAGCTCGGCACCGCGGTGACCGGTCTCGTCGGGGTCGTCCCTGACCAGGGGGCGGTTGCCGCCGGCGCCCGCCAGGAGTACACCGTCACCGTCCCGGAAGGGACGGACTACGCCAGGTTCGATGTCGATGCGGCGAACAACGCCGACGACCTCGACCTGACCGTCTACCGCGTCGACCCGGACGGCCGGACCGCGGTCGGCCAGTCGGCGACCGGCTCGGCCGACGAGCAGGTGAGCCTCGAGCAGCCCGACGCCGGCAGCTATGTCGCCGTGGTTGACGGCTATGCCACCACCACCGGGTCGAACGGTGAGTACTCCTTCGCCGGGCTGTCCGTGCCGGCGACGGACGAGGGCAACCTGACGCTCAACCCGGCGTCGCAGCCGGTGGCGATCAACCAGCCGTTCAGCATCGCCGCCAGCTGGACCCTGGACCCGACCATGCAGTACCTCGGTCGCGTCCAGTACAAGCAGGACGGCAACCCGATCGACCTGTACACGGTGGTGTCCCTGACCACCGGCTGATCGGTAGGCAACAACGACGTCCCGCCGGCCCGTACGGGTCGGCGGGACGTCGTGCGTCCGGGGCCGCTGCGCGCGACAGCGACAGCGTCAGCGTCAGCGGTCGGCGAGTCGCAGCGCGTCGTCGATCTGCGAGCGGGCGATCTCGACCTCGGGCGCCGGGAAGAGACCGACGCTGTGCACGCCTGCCTCGTCCAGTGCGACCAGATGCGCCGCAGCGTCGTCGTGGGTGCCGATCGGGCCGATCTCGGCCCACCAGTCGGCCGGCATCGTGGCGAGGCCGCCCGCGCCCTTCTCGGCGTGCAGCGCGACCAGCTCGTCGTAGAACGGCAGCGCTGTGATGCCCGCAGTCGGGTCGGCGACGCGCTCGGCCAGCCACGGCGCCATGACCCGGTGCGCCTCGGCGCGCTCGCGGGTCACGCACAGCGGCGCGAAGACCGCGACGTGGAAGGGCTCCGGGTGACCGGCCTGGTCCAGGGCCAGCCGGACGTAGGACGGGCTGGCCGGCTCGGCCAGCACCAGCCCGCCGGCGACCCTTCCGGCCAGGGCCAGTGACTTGGGCCCGCGGACGCCAGCGAGCAGCGGCGGCACCTGGTCCGGCGGTGCGTCGAGCTTCACCTCGTCGAGGTGCACCTCGCGGCCGTGGCTGGTGACGGTCTCGCCGCGCAGCAGCGCGGTCACGGCCACCATGACCTCCTCGAGCGTGGTCAGCGGCGACGGTGTCTTCGCGCCCATCTGCGCCATCCACTCCTGCACCCCGTGACCGATGCCGGGCAGCACCCGGCCCGGCGCGAGAGCGCACAGGGTCGCGATCTCCATCGCGGTGATCGCCGGGTTGCGCGCGACGGCAGGGAGGATCCCGAGCCCGACGGTCAGCCGCTCGGTGCTGGTCAGTGCGGCGGCGGCCAGGCTGATCCCGCCGGTGAAGAAGCAGTCCTCGATGATCCACAGCTCGTCGGCGCCGCCGCGGTCCAGACG
>JBBRVU010000354.1:0-2013 GCA_038246575.1 Actinomycetes bacterium
CGCGATCGTCACCCTCCGCGAGGGCTCGATCGACATCTTCGGCAGCGCCGGCGTCTGAGAAGGCTGAGGACAAACACATGGGTATCCGTAAGTACAAGCCGACGACGCCTGGGCGTCGCGGGTCGAGCGTGGCCGACTTCGCCGAGGTCACCCGCTCCACCCCCGAGAAGTCCCTCGTCCGTCCGCTGACCAAGACCGGTGGCCGCAACAACAACGGCCGCATCACCACTCGTCACATCGGCGGCGGCCACAAGCGCGCCTACCGGGTCATCGACTTCCGTCGGCACGACAAGGACGGCATCCCGGCGAAGGTCGCGCACATCGAGTACGACCCGAACCGCACCGCCCGCATCGCGCTGCTGCACTACGCCGACGGCGAGAAGCGCTACATCCTGGCCCCCAAGGGCCTGGAGCAGGGCATGCCGATCGAGAACGGCCCCGGCGCCGACATCAAGCCCGGCAACAGCCTGCCGCTGCGCAACATCCCGACCGGTACGGTCATCCACGCCGTCGAGCTCAAGCCCGGTGGCGGCGCGAAGATCGCCCGCTCGGCCGGGGTGCGCGTGCAGCTCGTGGCGAAGGACGGCCCCTACGCGCAGCTGCGCATGCCCTCCGGTGAGATCCGCAACGTCGACGTGCGCTGCCGCGCCACCGTCGGCGAGGTCGGCAACGCCGAGCAGTCGAACATCAACTGGGGCAAGGCCGGCCGCATGCGCTGGAAGGGCAAGCGCCCGACCGTGCGTGGCGTCGTCATGAACCCGGTCGACCACCCCCACGGTGGTGGCGAGGGCCGCACGTCAGGTGGACGCCACCCGGTGTCTCCCTGGGGCAAGCCGGAGGGCCGCACCCGCCGCCCGGGCAAGCCCAGCGACAAGCTCATCGTTCGTCGCCGTCGTACTGGCAAGAAGCGCTGATAGGAGCCTGGAATGCCTCGTAGCTTGAAGAAGGGCCCCTTCATCGACGACCACCTTCAGAAGAAGGTGGATGTCCAGAACGAAGCGGGCACCAAGAACGTCATCAAGACCTGGTCACGCCGGTCGGTCATCTCGCCCGACATGCTCGGCCACACCCTCGCCGTCCACGACGGCCGCAAGCACGTCCCGGTGTTCGTCACCGAGTCGATGGTCGGCCACAAGCTCGGCGAGTTCGCACCGACGCGCACCTTCAGGGGTCACGTGAAGGACGACAAGAAGGGGCGTCGTCGCTGATGGCCACCGAGAAAACCACCCACGCGGGCTCCGCCCGCGTGAACCCCCAAGACCCTGCCACCGAGGTGCGGGCGGTCGCCCGCCACGTCCGGGTGACGCCGCAGAAGGCGCGCCGGGTCATCGACCTCATCCGTGGCAAGAACGCCACCGACGCGGTGTCGATCCTGCGCTTCGCCCCCCAGGGCGCTGCGGAGCCGATCCGCAAGGTGCTCGAGTCCGCGATCGCGAACGCCCGGGTCAAGGCGGACAAGACCGCCGAGCGGTTCGACGAGCGCGAGCTCGTTGTGGCCTCCGCGTTCATCGACGAGGGTCCGACCATGAAGCGGTTCCGCCCGCGCGCCCAGGGCCGCGCCGGCCGCATCAACAAGCGCACGAGCCACATCACGGTGGTCGTCGCTCCCAAGCCCGCCAAGGCCACGAACGGAGGCAATCGCTGATGGGCCAGAAGGTCAACCCGACCGGCTTCCGTCTGGGTATCACGACGGAGCACAGGAGCCGTTGGTTCGCCGACTCCACCAAGGAGGGTCAGCGCTACCGCGACTACGTCAAGGAAGATGTCGCGATCCGCAAGCTCATGTCCGAGGGCATGGACCGCGCCGGCATCGCTCGCGTCGACATCGAGCGCACCCGTGACCGGGTTCGCGTCGACATCCACACCGCGCGCCCCGGCATCGTCATCGGTCGCCGCGGCGCCGAGGCCGACCGCATCCGCGGCGAGCTCGAGAAGCTCACCGGCAAGCAGGTGCAGCTCAACATCCTCGAGGTCAAGAACCCCGAGGTCGAGGCCCAGCTCGTCGCGCAGGGC
>JBBRVU010000355.1:0-1952 GCA_038246575.1 Actinomycetes bacterium
CCCCACCGGAATCCGAACCAGCGACACCGAGATGGACGCCCTACCGATCCAACGCCACCACTGGCACGGCGAATGGAACTACACAATGCACCCCGAACCCGACACGCCCGCAACGAACTAAGTTAATTCGTCACAAGCCCTTAGCGGCCCGGAGGTCGAGGCGGATACGCCCCCCTCCGGGCCGCGCCTCGCTCGAGGTAGCCGCCACGACCCCGGCCAGGGCAACCTCGTCGTCGACCAGCATCGTCACGGCTCGCCCTCTGCCGCGACGTCCCTTTCGCGATCAGCCACATCGAGCGCGAGTCGGCCAAGTCGCTGCGTCCTAATGCCGCCTGCCGCCTCCCTCTGTGCGGCGTATACGGATGCGTTCAGCGCTGAGGTTCAAGGGGCACACCACAGCGCATTCGCGACCTTCCAACCGCTGGCGGTGCGGACCAGGTGCAGATACTCGTGGTACGGCTCGGAGCGGACGAGCACAGAAGCAATGTCGTGCTTCAGGTCGAGCACTTCGACCTCAATCGTGCGGTCGGCGAGGCCGCTGGCGACCTGGACACCCTCGCCCTCGCCCGTCCACGCGATCATCTGCTCGGCTGTGATGGATGGGAGCCGGGAGGCTTGGCCGTGTGGCGGCGATCGCTTGACGAGATCGCGGTGGAGGGCTCGCTCCATACGCGGCACGTCACCGTCGAACCATCCGTCGAAGTAGTCGTGAACCGTCGCGACGATGAGTGCCGTGTCTTTGTCCATGGTGTTCCCCTCGTGCAGCTCAGTAGCCAGAAGGCCGTATCAAACCCTATTCGCCGCTGCGCGCCGGAGCGCCTGTCGCGGGGCATCCTCGTCGGCCCGGGCCAATGCGACTGCGTTCCGTTCTGCCGACGACGTGGTCTGAGCAATCGCGTAACTCACATGCCGGCCGCACCCGTCGGCTGTCTACAGCCACGCTGACGGTGGGTCGCCAGTGATCCCCACCGGGCGGCTCGAGCACCTGGTTAGATGTCGTCTTCGCGCAACGGGGCGAGACAGCAAAGCTGGATCCAAGCCGTCGCGCGCCAGCGGAACTCGCGCTCTGAGGTCGCTGAATCCCTTGGACAAGCGGCCGCGCGGCAGCTGAGCCGCCGCAGTACGCGCCCAACGGGTTGCCGTTCCCTCCCGGTTTACGGTCCTGGGGGCCGGGGACGAGTCGCGTCCCCGGGGAACCCGAACTCAGTGCGCACTCCAGGGCTGAATGCCACGTGGTCGGGCGCACGGGCAGCGAGGTTGGGCAGCCCCACCGACTCCATCAGGTCGTCGCGCAGCGCAAGCACCTCCGCGTCGTGCACCGGCCAGACTTCGTGGCGGTTGGGGACGTACAACGTTCGGCCCCAACAGCGCACGTGCAGCCCCCACCGTGCGCTCAGGAAGTCGTCGAGTTCGGTGCTCTGGCGTCTGGCTCCTGCGCGGACCACGACGTGGCTTTCCGTGCGTTTCCCGGGACGGCGCAGGCGCGCTTGATATGAGTGCACATCACCGCTGATCCGGTGGCTCATCCGCGCCCAGCGGTAGGGCAGGCTCAGAGCCGCGCGCGCACCGACCACGACCGCTGCCCGGTCGGCGTCCAGGCTGAGGAACACGATGCCGCGGCGTCCGGTGTCATCGACCGAGTACAGCCGAACGTTGGTCTCCAGAAACGACCCCAACCAGGGGACTGCGGGACCGCGCCCGATCCCCGCACCGACCATCCGAAACGGAATCAACCCGACGTACGTGACACCGTCGAGGGTGTCCGGACGCACCCCGGGCGGCATCCGGTGCGCGACCTGCCGCGGGTCCACAGCCCAGTGCAGGAACGTCAGGTCCCGCCAGCTCTGGTTCATCAGCACCGGGCCAGTCATCTCCGGCGCCTCCGAGGAGACGGGCTCGACGCCTGGGTAGATCACGCCTCCACCCTAGGCAAACCTTGGGAGGCTGGCAGG
>JBBRVU010000356.1:0-1823 GCA_038246575.1 Actinomycetes bacterium
GACCGCGGAAGGGACCCAGCACCGATGACGGCACCTGTGATCGACTCCCCCACCTCTCACGCCCGGCTCAACGCCTGGGTGCAGGAGGTCGCCGAGCTGACGCAACCCGAGCGGATCGTGTGGTGCGACGGCTCGGACGAGGAGTGGACCCGCCTCACCCGCGAGCTCGTCGACGCAGGCACGCTGGTGCAGCTCAACGAGGAGAAGAAGGCGAACTCCTTCTGGTGCGCCACCGACCCGAGCGATGTCGCCCGGGTCGAGGAGCGCACCTTCATCTGCTCCCGCGACGAGGCCGACGCCGGTGCGACGAACCACTGGCGCGACCCCGACGAGATGAAGGCCGAGATGACCGAGGCCTACCGCGGGTGCATGCGTGGTCGGACGATGTACGTCATCCCGTTCTGCATGGGCCCGCTCGAGGCCGAGTCACCGATGTTCGGCGTCGAGCTGACCGACTCCGCCTACGTCGTCTGCTCGATGCGGATCATGGCCCGGATGGGCAGCGCCATCCTCGACAAGATGGGTGACGGAGCCGACTTCGTCCCGTGCCTGCACTCGGTCGGGGCCCCGCTGGAGCCCGGACAGGAGGACGTCCCCTGGCCCTGCAACGACACGAAGTACATCACCCAGTTCCCCGAGGAGCGGATGATCTGGAGCTTCGGCTCCGGCTACGGTGGCAACTCGCTGCTGGGCAAGAAGTGCTACTCGCTGCGCATCGCCTCGGTGATGGCCCGCGACGGCGGCTGGCTGGCCGAGCACATGCTCATCCTCAAGCTCACCTCGCCGGAGCAGCAGGTCCACTACGTCGCCGCGGCATTCCCCAGCGCGTGCGGGAAGACCAACCTGGCCATGGTCGAGCCGACCATCCCCGGCTGGAAGGTCGAGACACTCGGCGACGACATCGCCTGGATGCGATTCGGTGAGGATGGCCGGCTGTACGCGCTGAACCCCGAGTTCGGCCTGTTCGGGGTCGCCCCGGGCACCGGCTGGGACACCAATCCCAACGCGATGCGCACGATCGCCAAGGGCAACTCGCTGTTCACCAACGTGGCGCTCACCGACGACGGCGACATCTGGTGGGAGGGCATGACCGACGAGGCGCCGGCCCACCTGACCGACTGGTTGGGCCGGGACTGGACTCCGGACAGCGACGAGCCCAGCTCGCACCCGAACTCGCGTTTCTGCACCCCGATCACGCAGTGTCCGATCATCGCCCCGGAGTACGACGACCCGCGCGGCGTGCCGATCTCGGCGATCCTCTTCGGCGGCCGTCGCAAGACGACGATCCCGCTGATCTACGAGGCCCGCGACTGGGTGCACGGGGTCTTCATGGGCGCGACCCTCTCGTCCGAGACCACGGCCGCCGCCAAGGGCGAGGTCGGCGTCGTGCGCCGCGACCCGATGGCGATGCTGCCGTTCATCGGCTACAACGCCGGCGACTACTTCAACCACTGGGTGTCGGTCGGCAAGGAGGGCGACGCCAGCAAGCTGCCGAAGATCTTCTACGTCAACTGGTTCCGCCGCGACCTGGACGGCGGGTTCCTCTGGCCCGGCTTCGGCGAGAACTCCCGCGTGCTCAAGTGGGTCGTCGAGCGCATCGAGGGCACCGCCGCCGCGGTCGAGACCGTGATCGGCCACGTGCCGACGCCCGAGTCGCTCGACGTCGACGGGCTCGACATGACGACCGAGGACCTCGAGCGGGTCCTCGCCGTCGACGCGGCCGAGTGGCGGGCAGAGATCCCGCAGATCCAGGAGTGGTTCGACAAGATCGGCACCGACAAGGTGCCGGCGATGTTGATGACCGAGCTGGACGCCCTCAAGGC
>JBBRVU010000357.1:0-1822 GCA_038246575.1 Actinomycetes bacterium
ACGCCGACCGGGCCCGCGCGGCGACGCAGCTGGCCCTGCAGGCCGAGCTCGACCTGGTGCTGGCCCAGCACGTGCGCCGGCGCGACTGGGTGCTCGGCGTGCTGCGCGACTCGACCACCGGGTTGTCCGACTTGTCGCACCGGTTGCGCAGCGGGTGAGAGGATTCCGGAACCCGACGAGCGAGAGGACGCCAGGTGCGACTGACGACGCGTGAGAAGCTGAACGGGACCGTGGACGAGGTCCACGCCCTGCTCATCGACCCGGCCTTCCAGGAGGCCAAGTGCGCCGCCACCACGAACAACGGCGTCTACACCGTGAAGATCGGCGGTGGCTCCGATGGGCACCGCGTGAACACCGAGCGCCAGTTGCCGTCCGACGGGCTGCCCGACATGGCCCGGTCCTTCGTCGGTGACCACCTCACCATCATCGAGGTGCTCGACTGGAGCGCGCTGGGGCCGGACGGTTCGCGTGCGTCGATGGTCGACATCCACATCAAGGGCGCGCCGCTCACCGTGAAGGGCACCGTGCGCCTCGAGCCCCACGGTGACGCGACCCTCTGGCTGTTCGAGGCCGACCTGAAGGCGAACGTCCCGCTGATCGGCGGCAAGCTCGAGCGGGCAGCCGCCGAGCCCATCAACGCCGCCATCGCCATCGAGATCCGGCTGCTGCGGGAGTGGCTCGCCCGCTGACCGCGACCCTCAGCCCATGTGGGGGTAGCCGTGCGCCGTCGGGGGGACGAAGTTCTCCTTGATCGAGCGCACCGAGGTCCACCGCATCAGGTTCGCCGCAGAGCCGGCCTTGTCGTTGGTGCCGGACGCGCGGCCTCCCCCGAACGGCTGCTGGCCGACGACGGCCCCGGTCGGCTTGTCGTTGACGTAGAAGTTGCCGGCGGCGAAGCGCAGCCGCTGCGTCGCATCGGCGATGACGGCGCGGTCCTGGGCGATGACCGCCCCGGTGAGCGCGTACGGCGCGAAGGACTCCATCTGGTCGAGCACCTTGGAGTACTGGCGGTCGGGGTAGACGTGCACCGCGAGGATCGGCCCGAAGTACTCGGTGCTGAACATCTCATCGGTCGGGTCGCTGCTCTCGACGACTGTGGGCCGCACGAAGTAGCCGACCGAGTCGTCGTAGGTGCCACCGGCGACGACATCGAGGTGGCTGGTGGCGTGCGCGCGATCGATCGCCCTGCTGTGCTTGGCGAACGCCCGCTCGTCGATGACGGCGCCCATGAAGTTGGACAGGTCGGTGACGTCGCCCATCGGCAGGCCGTTGGTGATCTCGGCGAGGTCGCCCTTGATGGCCTTCCACAGCGAGCGGGGCACGTAGGCGCGCGAGGCCGCGGAGCACTTCTGGCCCTGGTACTCGAACGCGCCGCGGATCATCGCCGTGCGCAGCACGTCGGGGTCGGCGCTCGGGTGGGCGAGGATGAAGTCCTTGCCGCCGGTCTCGCCGACGATGCGCGGGTAGTGCCGGTAGCTGGTGAGGTTCTCGCCGATCTGGCGCCACAGGCCCTGGAAGACCGCGGTCGAGCCGGTGAAGTGCAGCCCCGCGAACTCGGGGTGGCTGAGCGCGACGTCGGACACCTCACGGCCGTGGCCGGTGACCAGGTTGATGACGCCGGGCGGCATCCCGGCCTCCTCGAGCAGCTCCATCGTCAGCTGGGCCGCGAGCTGCTGCGAGTGCGACGGCTTCCAGACCACCGTGTTGCCCATCAGCGCGGGCGCGGTCGGCAGGTTGCCGGCGATGGCCGTGAAGTTGAACGGGGTCACGGCGTAGACGAAGCCCTCGAGGGAGCGGTAGTCGCTGCGGTTCCACAGACCGC
>JBBRVU010000358.1:0-1746 GCA_038246575.1 Actinomycetes bacterium
AGTGGTTCCCCTCTGTGTCAAGACATGGCTGCAGCGGCGGGCGTAGGGTCGGTGGTGAGTCCGGGAAGTGGCTGTTCCGAAGTGCCGACTATGGGGATCAGGTCGGCCGCGCTGGATCGAAGAGACGCCCCCGATTGCCCTCCCGGACTCCTTGCTGCCGCGTCGTCGATGAGGTGTCGGAAGACGACGTCGGACAGTCGCCTCTTCAAGCAGCGCATCGCTCCCTTCGAGCCTTTCCCCGCGGCCAGTTTCCGGGCGTAGTAGGCGCGGCCGCGGGGGTCGAAGCGCCGGTGGGCCAGTGCGATCATGTGCAGCGCGTGGTTGAGCTGCCGGTTGCCGGCGCGGGAGAGACGATGGCGGACGATGTCTCCGCTGGACGCGTCCAGTGGCGCGGTTCCGGTGTAGCTGGCGAAGTGGTTGTTGGACGGGAAGCGGGCGATGTTGCCGACCTCCCCAAGGATCATGGCTGCGGTGACCGGACCGACGCCGACGACGCGGGTCAGGGTGGTGCCGGAGGCCTCAACCGCCTGGGTGATCCTCGCCTGGATGGTCTTGAGCTTGCGGTCGAGCGCGACGACGTCGTCGATGTAGTCGACGGCCAGCTGTCGTCGCGCCTTGCCAGCCACGTCGCGAGGACGCACAGTCGTAAGCAGGTGCTTCGCCCTGGATGCGGTGAGATTCCTCGATGCACCAGAAGGAATCAGCTCCATCAGCACCTGGTGCAGCCGGCTGATCGCCTGGGTGCGGGAGCGCACCAGGTCACGGCGGCGCTCGGACAACAGCCGCAGCGCGACCGTCTCATCGTCGACCGTCACGTGCGTGAGGCTCGGGTTGCGCAGCCCGACGATCGCGACCGCGCGGGCATCGGTCGGGTCCGTCTTGCGGCCGTGCCCGGTCGTCATCGCCCGCACCCGCGTCGACAGCTTCGGCGGAACGTCAATCACCGTCTCGCCATCAGCGACCAACCGCTGGGCAAGCTGCTTACCGACACCGCCGGCACCCTCGACCGCCCACACCCGCCGAGGGAACCGGCGAGCGATCTCTCGCACCTGTCGGTAGCCATCGTTGTCGTGCACAAGGACGGCAGCAGCCAGAGTGCGCTCCCGCTCGTCAATCACCTCGATTGCGTTCGACCTTTTAGCCGGGTCGACCCCTATTACCACTGCCGACACTGTGTGCCTCCCTGTCGTGGATGGACGACGGAAAGGGCATGTCTACCTCGAGCACAGCAGACCCCTCTCGAGCCACTTCCCGCCCAATACGGTGACCGGCGGAACGCACGCCACTAGGGAGCCACACGCCGGAGCGCGAGCAGACGGCTCAAGAACGACCCGCCGATCACCTGACCCCTAGCCTGGCCCGGCCGGGGCTGGCGCCAGTGAACAGGTAGACGGCTATGTTCGCTCACTCAAGAGCTATCAGGGCGCGCCCTCTGACCGCCGCCTCGGGTGAACTGAGCCGCGCGCTAACCGCCCACTGCGACGGACCAAGGCCGAAGCCCGTTGCCCAGGAGGATCTGGCCTACCGCCTGGGCCCAGGCCCCACCATTGTCTGCTAGCCAAAACTAGCCGGAGCATCAGGACCCTTCGTGTCGGACCCCTCGACTAGCGTCAGGGATGTGACAGACACGCTGCTTCGCTCACTTCGTGAGCACGTGCTCGATGGGAGCCTGACCCGGTTTCCCGGACACCTGTTCTGAGGCGATGATCGCCTTGGAGAGGAGTCCGTTCGATGCCTGCTGCGAAG
>JBBRVU010000359.1:0-1697 GCA_038246575.1 Actinomycetes bacterium
CATCGGCGCGATCAACGCCCACTGCTCATCGGTCAGATCGGAGGGATAGGGGCGCGGGGAAGTGGACGCCATACCGCCACACTGGCCACCTCAGTCACAACAGTCACGGAGGCTCGCCGAGTGCTTTCCCAACACGTTCTGAGTGTCGGGCGGCGATGCTGATGGCCACAGAACCAAGCCTTCAGTTAGCCGCGGTCGACCCGGGCGATCTCACGGTGCCCCACGAGGTCACCGTCGACTCGCACACGGGTGGTTGCTCTGTTCGACTACTCCTGACAATGACCGCCGCCCGCGCCGGCGCGCAGCCGTCGCTGGCATTGGAGTTCCGGCGTGGCGCCGGCCCTTCGGCGTACGGGATGGACTGGACTCTGGCCGGGGCGCCGGCCGTCACCAGAGGTTTGTCCGATGAGCTTCCCGACGATGAGCGCGAGGTCTATTCGTTCGCTGGCGAGCTGCTGATCCGTGAGCGGGTCGGCCCGACGCGCGGCGCCGCGCTGCGCACTGCACAGGTCGGCGGGTTCACGGTCGCCTACTTCCGGCCGCAGGCGACCTCGTCACCTTGGCGGTGCGAGTTGTGGCGTTCGCCGACGAACCCGGCGACCACCCACTGGCGCGCGCACGACGGCAAGGGCCGGATCACCGTCCTGGGTCGCGATCCGTCCGGGTCGACGAGGATCACCGACCCCGACGATGCGACAAGGGTCGCCTCATGGCTTCCGGAGACGACGTACGACCCGGTGGGAAACGCTGTTGCGTATGGCTGGATCGTTGAGGACACCCGCGAGGTTGATCCGACCGACCCCGTCGAGCGGCGCGGAGCCGGGCGCCGGCAACCGCAGCGCTATCTGAAGCGGATCCGGTACGCCAACAGCGTGCCGCTGGCACCCGATGACGCACCGCCGGCCGGGCTGCGCTGGCATCTGGAGGCGGTCTTCGACTACGGCGACCACCGCGACCCGCCGCAATCGCAGCCGGACCGGGCCTGGCCCGTACGCCCTGATCCGTTCATGACCGGGCGCGCCGGTTTCGAAGTACGAACCCGCCGGTTGCTCCGGCGCATCCTGCGCTTCCACGACTTCGACGAACTCGGCGCGACCGGGACGCTGATCGGCGTGACGACTCTCGAACACGACCTGTCGCAAGTCGGGTCGGTGCTCCGTGCGGTCCGCGTCAGCGGCGTAAACAACGGGGAGTGGCAGGAGTTGCCGCCACTGCGCTTCACCTATAGCCAGCCGGCGGTGGGCGACGGGCTTGAAGTCCTTCTGTCCGAAGACCGGGCCGGCAGCGACATTGGCCTTGGCCGGCCGGGCGCGACCCTGACCGATCTCGACGGCGACGGCCTGCCCGGGATCCTCACCCGGACCGACGCCGCCTGGTACTACCGCCCGAACGAACGCGGCGGCCGGTTCGGCTCGCCCCGGCTGGTGTCCAGTCGGCCGTCGGTTCGCACCGCTGGCTCGACGGTTGCCGATCTCGACCGCGACGGGGACATCGATGTCGTGGTGCTGCGGGGCCGGCTCGCCGGCACCGCCTCGTACGACGGCACGGCCGCGAACCAGGGCCCCGGCAAAGTCGTCCGGTAGGGCTGTGACCTGCGGGTTCGTCGGCTTGCTCGCGGCGTGGCGTGTGTGACGGGTGTGGTCCCTGAGGTTTCGATGGTGGTTCTCACATCAGCCATCGAGCCGAGGACCACACCC
>JBBRVU010000360.1:0-1676 GCA_038246575.1 Actinomycetes bacterium
CAACCGGCTGGGGGTCATCGGCGGCGACAACAACGGCTTCCCCAACGGGCGGCGGTTGCAGGACGATGTCGTCGACATCGCTCTGCAGGTCGTGGACGGCGAGGTCGCCGGCACTCTCGGGCCGAACAGCGGGAACGCCGACAACCCGAACGACCTTGGCGATGCCGTGGACAGCAACGACGTCGCGTTCGGCGCCTCGTTCCCGTACGTCGGGCTGCCGAACTCCGGCTCCCAGGTGCGCCCGGCGCCGGCGACCAGCATCGGAGAGACCCTGTTGACCGGTGGCGACGGGCGCAGCGCCCACACCGGCTTCCCGGCCACCCAGGTGCTCACCGTGTCGCTGGGCGGCCTGGCGCTCCTGCTCGGTCTGGTCATCGCGAGCCGCACCCGGAGACAGCTCGTGCCGGCCCTGGGCTGAGCTGGACCGCACAGGACGCCGGTGAGCCCCGCTGCCCCCGAACGCGGGGCTCACCGGCCCAGCTCAGGTCTGGATCGGGTCGGGCTGATCGACAGACCGATCCGCCACCTTTTCAACCGCATGACGTACCCCGCCGACTCGACCCCAACCCCGTCACCCTGGGTGAGATCTGTCGGCGAGACGGCCCTTGTGCAGCGGTACAACCCGTGATGTGATCACGATGCCGGTGACCGTATGCAATCGACCTGGTCAGCACCCAGACCTGTGCCTCCCCCAGTCGACGGTCCGATCACCGGTTGCTCCAATCCGCGGTGTCCGCTGCTCCGGATACCACTCGGACCGTCCCCGACGTGACGACCGTCACGTCGTTGCTCTTCGAACCCTGAGAGGGGAACCATGTCTCAGTCGAGACGAGCCACCCGGGCGCGCGCGACTGCGCTGCTCGGCGTGGGCACCTTGCTCGTAGGCGGCGGACTCGCCGGCCTCGCGCCCGGTGCAGCCACCGCTTCGAGCCACCGCGAGGCCCCGGCGATCGCCGGACAGCCTCAGTACGACAACACGGACCTGTACGCGTTCGTGGATCCCAACCAGAACGCGATGGTGAACCTGGTCGCCAACTGGTCGCCCTTCTCGGAGCCGAGCGGAGGCCCGAACTTCTACCCGTGGGCCACCGACGCGCACTTCGACATCAACATCGACAACAACTACGACGCCAAGCCGGACATCATCTATCGCTGGAAGTTCCGCAACTCCCGGGTCCCGAAGGCCAAGGACAGCTTCACCGGCAACGGCACCTTCCTGTACAACAACGGCCCGGTCACGTCCCTCAAGGACAAGAACCTGCTGTTCCGTCAGACCTACGACCTGTACCGCATCAAGGTGCGCAAGGGTAAGGACAAGGTCAAGAAGCTGCTCAACAACGCACCGGTCGCACCGTCGTACGTCGGCGATGCCTCGATGCCGAACTACAACGCGCTGCGTGACGCTGCCGTCAAGAACTTCCAGGGCAGCGGCCGTCAGTCGTTCGCGGGCCAGGCCGAGGACCCGTTCTTCCTCGACCTGCGCGTCTTCGACGTGCTCTACGGCGGCGACTGCGCCAGCCAGGCCGGGCACGACACGCTGGCCGGCTTCAACGTCAACACGCTGGCCCTGAAGGTCCAGCGTCGCGACCTGGTTGCCAACGGCCGCGCGGTCGTCGGGATCTGGAGCACGACCGACCGGAAGAACTCCAACGGCAAGTACAAGCAGGTCTCGCGTC
>JBBRVU010000361.1:0-1660 GCA_038246575.1 Actinomycetes bacterium
GGCAGCGGCAGCGGGCCTGGATGGAGGTCTTCTCGTCGGCGGAGATCACGTACTCGTTCGGGCTGAACGGTTTCCCGTCCCAGACCCGCTGGTACAGGTCGAGCATGCGAGTAAGTGTCCAAGTCGGCCACAAAGAAAGTCCACGATCCGCGCGTTGGTGCAGCAAGTGATTGGTCCGTACGAGAGGAATCCTGTATTCGCGTCGTGACGAACCCTCGCGTGAGCGGGGAACATACGGGTGCCGAGCCCAGACCCCTAGCCTGTCGCTGGACCTGGTCGTCACCTGGTCGTCACCTGGTCGTCACCCGCCCCAGCAACCGGGATCTCGCGTGAGGAGCTCCAACGCTTCCTGGATTACGCCGACGACCAGGTCGACCGGGCGGCCCGCACGAAACGTAAGGGCGCGTTGGCCGCCTACCGTGACGCCACGTTGTTCAAGGTGATCTACGGCTGGGGGTTGCGGCGCACCGAGACCTCGAAGCTGGACCTGACCGACTGGGGTCGCAACCCGGCGGCCATGGAGTTCGGCCGGTTCGGGATGCTGCACGTGCGCTACGGCAAGGCGGTGCGCGGCCAGCCTGCCCGACGGCGCAACGTCGCGTCGGTGATGGGCTGGGCTGTCGAGGCGGTGACCGACTAGGTCGACAACGTCCGGCCGCGGTTCGGCGCGGTCGATCATCCGGCGCTGTGGGTGACCGAGCGGGGTGGGCGGATCAAACCGGCCGAGATCAACGCGCGCTTCGTCGCCTACCGCGACGCGCTTGGCCTGCCCAAAGCTCTTACGCCACATAGTCTTCGGCACTCGTATGTCACTCACTTGACCGAGAACGGCGCCGATCGACGGTTCCTGCAGGAGCAGGTCGGGCACCGCTGCGACACCTCGACCGCGATCTACACCCACGTGTCCGGCGACTTCATGAACACCGCGCTGCGCAGGGCGATCGGCCCGGCGCTGCACCCGCCGGCGGCACAAGAGTCAACTGGACGGTAAGAAGCTTCCATGGCTCGAAAACTGGACTACCGCTGGCATCTGCGGCAGGTGATGGCCGACCGCGGCATGTTCGCCACCACCGACCTGATCGACCCGTTGTCTGCGCGCGGGATCCGGCTGTCTTCCAGCCAGGTCTACCGGTTGGTCGTCGAACGCCCCGAACGGCTCAGTCTGAAGATCCTGATGGCGCTGCTGGACATCCTGGACTGCTCGATGGGCGAGCTGATCGAACCGGTCGCTGCCGGTGGGAGTGCCCGAAAGGCCAAGGCGGCCGGTGGCGGCGACGCCGGGATCGGCGCTTTGCGCCCCAAACGCGCTCGGATCACCGGCGTCGAGCGCTGACGCGTGGGACCGGAAGCGGCGATGACCGTCACCGACCCGGACGGGGTGATCACTGCGTTGATCATCCAGGTGGAGCCAGGCCTGGACGCGGATGTCGTGGCCGGGGTACTGGCCGCCGTTGCTCCTGGGCGGAACGTGCGGCGCCGCCTTGCCCAGGCGTTGGTCGAGCGTCCGGGGATGCTCACCGACGGCCGTTCCCCGGCGCCCCGGGTCGCCGGGAGCCTGCTGAGCGGCGGTCGAGGGACAATCGCGCGGAATCCGGCGCTAAGGATTTACCGCAGACAACGACCCTTTATCTGCGGTACCGTGCGAGACAACGTGGCGCGA
>JBBRVU010000362.1:0-1552 GCA_038246575.1 Actinomycetes bacterium
GACGCCGGCCTCGTCGTGGGTCGCCACGTCCGCCAGGGAGCGCCCGGCCGCGCGCAGCAGCGGCAGCGCCAGCAACGCTCCGGCCCCTTCCCCGAGGGAGAGCCCCAGGTCCAGGACCGGCTCGAGGCCCAGCCGGTCCAGCGCGAGGACGTGGGCCGGCTCGGTGGAACGGTGGCCGGCAAGCCACCAGTCCGTGGCCCGGAAGCTCGCCCGCTGGGCCACCAGCGCGCACGCCGCCGTCACGACGCCGTCGAGCAGCACCGGCGTGCGGCGCGCGGCCGCCTGCAGCAGGAAGCCCGTCGTCGCGGCCAGATCCGCGCCGCCGACGGTGGCCAGCAGCTCGACCTGGTTCCCCAGCACCGGCCGGCCGCGGCGCATCGCGTCGCGGACCGCGGCGCACTTGCGCATCCACCGCTGGTCGTCGATGCCCGCGCCACGGCCGGTGACGAGCGACGCGTCGCTGCGAGTCAGCAACCCGACGAGCGTCGCGGCAGGCGTCGTGCTGCCGACACCGATGTCACCGGTGACCAGCAGGTCGGCGCCGGCGTCGATCTCCTCGTCGGCGACCGCGATGCCGGCTCGGACGGCCGTGATGGCCTCGTCGAACGAGAGGGCGTCCTCGATGTCGATGCGGCCGCTGGACCGCCGCACCTTGTGCCGGGAGATGTCCCCGGGGAGATCGGAGAGGTCTGCGTCGACGGCCATGTCGAGGACCCGCACTGTTGCGCCCGCGACGTCAGCGAGGACGTTGACCGTTGCCCGGCCGGCCAGGACGGTGCGCACCAGTTGCGCGGTCACCTCGGGCGGGTAGGCGGACGTTCCCTCCTGGGCGATGCCGTGGTCACCGGCGAAGACCACGACGCGCACCCGGTCCAGCGGCCGGGTCGATGAGCTCCCCTGGGCACCCGCGAGCCAGGCAGCGAGCTCCTCGAGCCGGCCCAGCGATCCTGGCGGCCGGACCAGGGAGTCCTGGCGCTCCAGGGCGGCCGCTCGCGCCTCGTCGTCGCGCCGCTCGACCCTTGCCGTCAACGAGCCGAGGTCGAGGACGACCTCCGACCCGTCGTCGGTGGCATCGGGTTCGTCGGGCACGGTCGTCACAGTGCCAGCACGCCTTTCAGGGCCGGTCAGGGACCCCGGCCGGGTCGAAGTCGCTGACCGCGCCGAACGCCGCCTTGCGAGTTGCTCGCCGCAGCGCGAGCAGCACGGGTCGGGCCGCGATTGCGACGAGGACCGCGGTCCCGATCGCCCGCGGGATGTCGAACCCGAGCGACGTGGCCAGGGTGAACGCGAGGAAGCGTCCCAGGTTGTCGGCCAACGGTGCGCCCGCGACGTAGGAGATGGTGCTGTCCAGCCCGAGCGCGAACGGCCATAGCTGCAGGTTCATCAACGCCCCGTAGGCCAGGCCGGCGACAACGGCGTACGCCGTGAGGATTGCGACCTCGGCCCGGCCCTTGGCGGGGGGAAGGCAGCCGGCCAGGAACCCCACCCAGCCGGCGGCGAGCATCTGGAACGGCAGCCACGGCCCGACCCCGGCCGTGAGCAGTGCGCTGGC
>JBBRVU010000363.1:0-1505 GCA_038246575.1 Actinomycetes bacterium
CTCGACACGGACTGCAAGGCGCACGAGGTGGACAACCTCTACGTCGTCGACACGAGCTTCTTCCCGAGCATCGGAGCGGTGAACCCGGCACTCACTGCAATGGCCAACGCGCTGCGGGTCGGCGACCACCTGCTGGCGCGGCTCGGCTAGCCAGCCACAGCGATGGCGTCGCCTGCCGAGATCAGGGTCGTCAACCTGGCCGGGCTGGTTCAGGGCATCACCCTGGTCACCTTCCCCGCCGCCAGCTCGATCTTCACCGACCCGACCGAGTACGACCTGAGCGGCACGCAGTACGGCGCGATGTTCCTGCCGCAGGTGGTGACGGCCATCACCGCGTCACTCTTGGGCACGGGACTGGCCCAGCGGATCAGCAGCAAGCGGGTCCTGCTCGTCGGCTTGGGCGCGAACATCACCTCGATGGTGCTTCTGGTCGTGACGACCGCGTTCAAGTCCGACCAGGCCGTCGCCTACCCTGTGCTGCTGGCGGCCACCGCCTTCCTGGGCGCCGGCTTCGGGCTGACCGCGCCCGTACTGAACACCTACGTAGCGGCCTTCCGGCCCGAGCGCGCCGACCGCGCCGTGCTCGTCCTCAACGCGCTGCTCGGGCTCGGCACCGCGCTGGCGCCGGTCTTCGTCGCCGTATTCGTCGGACTCGGGTTCTGGTGGGGCCTGCCCGTCCTGTCCACCGTCCTGCTGGTCCTGCTGCTGCTGGTCAGTTCCCGGCTCCCCCTGCACGCCGAGACGGCGGCTGTTGAAGGCGGGTCGGCCCGGCCCGCGGGCATCCCGCCGCGGTTCTGGCTGTTCGCCGGGTTCGCCGTCCTCTACGGGATCTGCGAGACGATGAACGGCAACTGGTCGCAGTCGGACATGACGTCCGCGATGGGCGCCTCGACGACACAGGCATCGCTGGCACTGACCGCGTTCTGGGCCATGGTCACGGTCGGCCGGGTGCTGTTCGCGGCCATCGTGCGCTGGATGCCGGGGCGGGTCGTCTTCCACGTCCTGCCCATCGTGCTCGTCGGCTCCTTCGCGCTGACCGCAGCCCTGCCCGACGACACGCCGTGGCTCGGCGTCGCCGTCTTCGGCCTGGCCGGGCTGGGCTGCTCCGCGCTCCTTCCGCTGACGATCAGCCTCGGACAAGGCGCGCTGACCACCATGTCCGCGGCCGTCGCCGGCGGAGTGATCGCCTTCTACCAGGTTGGCTACGGCATCGCCGCCTTCGGCGTCGGCCCCCTCGTCGACAACGGCACCAGCCTGTCCACCATCTACGGCTGGACTGCCGTCGCCGCGGCTGGCATGGCCTTGCTCTCCTTCGCGGTCGCGCGGCACCAGCCCTCTCCTGTGCACCCGCTCGGAGGGCGCTGAGAACGACATCCCCGTCGCGGGCTGCGCCCACCAGGCCGGGACGGTGCGCTTCGGCAGCGACCCGGCGACCTCGGTCCTCGACACGGACTGCAAGGCGCACGAGGTGGACAACCTCTACGTCGTCGACACGAGCTTCTTCC